>JABMOV010000158.1 GCA_013203145.1 Fidelibacterota bacterium | reverse complement strand
TCCAAGCGTGCGCCTTAAGCCACTCGGCCACCTCTCCAAATTATAAATAATAGCGCAATGTGGATATCCAGCCCCGGTTCGTCTAGACTACCGCTCAAAAAACAATCTGCGGAGGGGGAGGGATTTGAACCCCCGGTCCTGTTAGGGACAACGGTTTTCAAGACCGCCGCATTAAGCCGCTCTGCCACCCCTCCAAAAATATGTATAAACAAATGCCGGGAAAACCCGGCATAAAACCTTATTCAGCAGCTTCGGCTTTTTCCTCTGCTACCTTTTCCGGCTCTGCTTCATCTGGAGGAGCAACTTCTTCAACTCCACTTTCAGCAACAGGTTCGTCAAATGTCGGCATTTCAATATCCAATGCCATTGATTCTTCTCCCAGACGCTTCAAAGTAGCATCCAGTGATTCACCACCAACTAAACGGATCATAGATTCATTAAATCTCCAATGACCGGTTTTTTCAGACCTTACGCTTTTGACGTATTTAACGAGTTTTATCTCTACGTGGTCTTTACCTTTGACTTTTCCGGCAAACCCAACTGTCTTCTTTGCCATAACTAATAATTCTCCTAATAATTAAGCCGGCGAATTTAGGCTTATATCCCATATCCTCCAACGTCAAACCATGAAAATATTTGTTTTATTTCTATTCTAACGACGCGCTCATGATGATTCCAGGGATAGCCGCTGATTTCCCGATATTACCTGCACGGTCATTTCCTTCGATAAATAATGAATATGTTACTGAATCATCAAACTGTAAGTTTGTTTCGATGGGAATTTGGTAATGCTCCCCTGCTTTCAAAAATTTTGCCGGAATCTCCATCGTAATTGGCTTTTGACTTGTGTTTGTTTCATTTTCCCATATCAGCATTGCTGAATTCAATTCTTCAGATAAAGATATATCCACTTTACCAGTATTTAACACCGTTTGTGCTGTGGGAGATAAAATCGTCAATTCAGGAATAATATTATCGAATAGAATATTTGATATCATAGCACTGATTGTCGAATTACCAGCAATGTCCATTCCCTCAAAGGTGATGGAATAAATACTCCCGCTATTCAGCGCAGCCAAATTTGATATTTGAATTCCTTGAGTATTTGGGCTTTCAAAAAAGGATGGATCAATTTCAATTCTCCGTGGAGATTCACCATCTTCATCACCGGCCGTTTGTATAAATTCTAAAATGGCTGATTTCAAAGGTTCATTCGTTGATATCGACATTTCAATACTCTTTATTGCACTGCCGGACTCGAGATTTTTGATTTGGACAATGGGATTTTCTCTGTCAATAATGATATTTGGCGTATTGAATTGTCGACTTATATTCCCCAATAAATCTGTAGCCGAAAGTACCATAGCATAAGTGGCTCCTTCGATAAGTGGTTTTTCAGGCAGAGAGGTTGTGTTATTAATGTTTTGCTTTAATAAATAAGCTTTTAGATCAATAATATGGGGCGATGCAGGATCGTCAGGTCCAGATATTCTCATCCAAACTAATCGCCCAGATTGGCAGGGTTCATTTAAAACATATGATACGATACTGCTATTGGTTGCCCCATTTGCATTGGGTATAATTTGTGAAAACACAGGAGGTTTCGTATCAAAAATAACCGAATCTGCAAAAACAACTTCCTTTTGATTCCCTGCCTGGTCTCGAGCAAATATTCGTATTTGATAAGTATGGCTATCTATCATTAATAATTTGGATTCAGCTTTTTCTACAACAAATTCTGTTGCAGAAAGCTTATCCCTGGGAATTAAATATAAATGTGCTTCGTTTGTAGTTTGATCAACCCAGGTAATACGACAGATTCGTAATGGTTCATCTGTGCTGAACTTTAATGTTTCTATATTAATTCGTTGATTTGTCAGAGGCTGAATCGGCGTCACGATAGGTGCTTCATAGTCATATGTAACATTAGTAATAAGATGCTCAGTTACATTTTTTGCACGATCAGTAAGAGTAAATTTCACGTGATAATTCGCCCCGCTTACGAAATTGATATTTTCAATTTCCGTGACGCTCTTTTCACCAAGACCTAACAAATCTTCCGACAAATTGATAACATGATTTTCTGTATCAGAATTCCCGGATTGCCATATCCATTCAATTTTGCCTTCGATCAATGGTTCGAATGTTTCAAACTGAAGTAATTTCTTTTTTGTAAATGATTCTGGTTTTGGCTGAACTACTGTCACATGAGGAGCTATTCTATCTAAAACAAGATTATTGATCATTACTTTAGAAAATGCATTGCCTGCTTTGTCACGCCCAGTAAACCCTATTTTATATTCTGCTCCATCCACTAAAGATGCATACTGTTCTAAATCAATCGATTCAAAGCGACCTTTACGATACAAATAGGATGGAAGATCAATTTTATAAGGACTTTTATCATCCGGTTCACCAGCTGTACGAAATATCTCAATATCAAATGTATCTAAAAGTTCACTTAACTCATAACTGACCAAAAATCTTCTGATGCGTTCGGCATCTTCTGGTGCAGAAACTGTAAAACTCGGAATAGTAATATCTAATATAATATTTGAAATATCCTGCGATTCAGACTGATTCCCTGCTAAATCAATTCCGATTAGCCGATAACTGAATGGCAATTCTTCATTAATGTTTAAACGATCTCCTAATGAAATACGTTGTTCACCAGCTGTTCGTTCATTGGCAGATAATTCAATCGTTTGGGTAGTGCCATTTTCATCTGTCGCCTCAAGTTTCGCTAAGGATAAATCTTCACTGAGAGTATAAGTTAAAAGCAACTGATTAAGTCTAATATTCGATTCTGGTGATAACCACGTTATTACGGGAGGAACGGCATCAAATAATACCTGACTGGCGGGTTGCCCTTCCAATGGATTGCCTGCTTTATCAGCACCTTCCAGTGAAATGATGTACTTTACCCCATCGGTCAATGGAGCATCAAATTCTAACGGAATATCCAAATGTGGGCCTTGCGTCTTGTTTTCTTTTTTTAGCACCGCAACATGTCGTTTATGATGGTCAGGTGATCCTGATTGATAGGTAAATATTACTTCACCCATGCCCAAATTATCTGACAACATATAACTGATTTTTTCTGAAGCAATTTTTTCCCCGTCTATAGGTTGAGATATGGAATACGTTGGTGCTTCCGTATCTAATTTGAATCCTTCAACAATAACTGCTGCCGACTCATTTCCTGCAAAATCAATCCCCTTCACGATTATTTGGTAGCGTGCATCATCGACTAAGATTGGTGAATCTTGAAATTGAAATGAATCGAATACAGTTTGATCCAACTCATTTTGAGCAGCGAAGAAAGAATATGGGGCATTGTTATCTACGAGACCATCGATTCTAGTAATATCAAATGAACAAACTGATAATTGTTCGCTAAAAATCATAGAGAATGCCAGTTTATTGCTTAATGAATTTGATTGGGGTGCGGACAGAGTAATGACGGGTGACTTATTGTCAAATCGAATATTTTTGATACTATTTGAACTCCCTTTATTCCCGGCTCTATCAACGCCCTTGATAGAGATAGAAATAATATCGCCCTCTTCAAGCTTTAAAGCATTGGATAAAGATGATTTTTTATGATCACCCAGTTTTAAATCATCCTTTGTTAATTCGATCTCAATCTTAGGTTGAGTTTGTCTTTCTCTTATTTTTTCTACAATCAATTCACCTTCGACTAATTCCTCCGAAATTTTATATGATATGGATAAATCTGATATTGTTTCCTCAGAACCAGGATCAATTATTTCTATAAGTGGCGATTTATTGTCAAAGACTATATTCTCTACAGTTGTAGGACTGGAAACATTTCCGGCTATATCAGAGCCCTGCAAAGCAAATTTATATATTCCGCCGCTCACAATTGGATAATTAACATCCAATAATAGATTTTTATTCGTACCAGACAATAATTGAATTTCAGTCAAATCGACAGTGTAATTACGTACCGAATCAGGGATACCGCCAACCCATGTAATATTTATCGATCCACCCTTCAAGTTTTCTGACAATGAATAGGTCAAAGTTTTGTCTTTTATAAATGTGTTGGATTCAGGATAATCAATCGATAAGTCAGGTGAAGAATAGTCAAACCGTAGCCCATGGATTCGACTCGTGTCAGAGGCATTCCCAGCGTGATCCATTCCCCAGATGGCTATTTCATATTCAGTGTCTTCTTCCAATCCTTTAAACTCAAGTCGATCATTAAGGTTTTTAGAACCCTTTGTTAAATAATCATCAATGAGTCCAATTTCGATTGAATCTTGAGATACTTCTGCGATCAATACCACTACTGCTTTGGATAAATTTTCTGTATTCTCAAACTCAATTGATAAATTATTGATTAATGAATTTTCCGCTGGATTAATTAATGAAAGTTCCGGTTTCCTCCTGTCAAATCGGAGGTATTCTAGCTTATTTGACTCGCTTTCATTTCCGGCCAAATCACGACCCTTAATTTGCATTGTAAATGCGATATTATCTTCAAAACTAAGCGAATATTCATCAAGTTTTTGAGTCCCAGTCATTAGTTGATTTCCTGATAGCTGAAATGACTCAGGACTTCCTTTATTAGGGATTATTGTTAATTCAGCTCCACCTAATTCTTCACTGGTAATAATTGTTGGTTGTAATCGATTTAATACTGTTCGACTTTTTGGTAAAGAAAAAGTGATTTCTGGTGGTGTATCGTCAATTGTAATATTTCGTACTTCAATAAAATCAGATTCATTACCTGCCATATCAGTTGCTTTTAATCTTATATCGAATGGAATTCCATCGCGAACAGAGAATTGATTAAAGAATCCATCCCAATCAATCTTTTTTGACCGAATCAATGTATCAATGTTCATTACGTTTAGATTATAATCACTTCCACTATGTTCGATCATTAAATTTTGGATAGATTCTGATAGTGAGACTTCTAGCCTATTTTCCTTCATAAAGGAATTCTCTGCGGGAAAAAGCACAGCTAGAGTTGGTGGACCCGAATCATAATTAAGTCGGGATATTTTTATATCCTCTCCCTTATTCTCTGCCGAATCGGAATAAGTTATATTTAAATCATATATTTGACCGTCAGACAAACCAGGATTATAATGTTCAATTAATTCGAATTGCCCTGCAAGTAATAATTCATTGGATAATAAATATGTGATGACATTTTCTTTTCCACTTTCATCATATGTTATCCATTCAAATTTTGCTTCTGCTAATTTTTCAGAAATACGATAGCTAACATTTGGGGATTTAATGAAATCATTGGATTGGAGGTTATCAACCATAAGGGACGGTTTTGTAATATCGTAGGTGATGTGGTTTTGTGCAATGGGCAATGAAATGTTGCCTGCGATATCTCTGCCTGAAAAAGTTAAAGTATAACTATGCCCGTCAATTAAATTGGGAGTTTGTTGCAGCAATTTGTTTGTTTTTAATCCTTCAAGCAATTCATTTCCAGATAATTCTACGGTCTGGATTTCACCAGTTGTTTCATCCTTCCAAGTCATCTGTGCAGTCTCTAATCGTTCGTTATTCTCATAGGCAATAAGCACGGTGTTAATAAAATCATTCTTTGTAGGATGTCTCATAGTCAATACAGGAGCAGAATTGTCATATGTAAAGTGCCGTATGGTATCTGAAATGAGACTATTACCAGCCTGATCCTCACCGACCATCCAAATGTTATATATCGAATTGTTAGTCAAGTGAATATCATCAATTTGTTGTAACTGAATCTGATGAGGACCTGCACTGAGATTTTCACCTTCTAAATTAATCTTTAGTGGAGATTTAGGATCAAGATCACCACCAACTTGGTGGATTTCAATTCTGCCGTAGATCGTTGATTCTAATAAGTTATACCCTATTATTGATTCATTGCTTATTGTGTTTGATATAGGCAAAATCAAATCAGCTACTGGTGCAATAAAATCATATGTAATATTTTCAATTGATTTAACTACCAACGGATGGTTTGCAACATCCTGCCCTTCAAATGTAAGGCTATAGATTGTTCCACTCATCAACTCCGACTGATTCTTTAATGATAAATATGAATGGTGCCCGGCAATTGACTCGTCCTCATTGAGTGGTATTCGATGAGGCGAATTAGGGTCATTTTCCCCACCAATTCGTGTCCATATTGCATGTGCAGAATCTAGTCTTTCGCTTAGCGTATACTCTATCTCCAATTGTGTATTTAGGCTTTTGCTTTTGGGAAACGATATAGTCATTTTAGGAGGAGTAACATCATAAATTATTTCATGAATATAAATTGTGTCCGTTGAATTGCCAGCATAATCATTACCAATCACTTGTAATTCATATTGACTAGTTTCCATAATAGCTAGATTATCAATATTGATCTTATGCTCTCCACTCAATAAATCATCTTCAAACAACGGAATAATATGTGGTGATAAAGAATCCTGCGCTCCTCCAGATTGTAATAACAGACAATACCCATCTATCAAATCTTCAGATAGTGTAAACTCAAATGCTTTCCGTGTGTTAATTGAATTTGGTGAAGGAAATGATACTTGAAAATCCGGTGCAATATTGTCATATAAAATTTGTGTAACCGAAACCGGATCTGCTTTATTTTCCCCTAAATCGAAACCTGTTAAAGTATATGAATATTCCGTACCAGAATTCAATGATGGCATTGCATCAAGTTGTATATCCTCATGGTTGCCATCATTTAACTCAGACCCGTATAATTCAACTATGTATGGTGATTTTGTATCTGATTCCCCACCAAATCGTTCAATAGTAAGAATTCCTTCTTTTAAATACTCCGTTGATGAATATGATAGTGCTAATGAATTTGTAATCGTATTTGATTTTGGCATAATTAAGGACAATACTGGTGGACTGGCATCAAATAGAACATTATCAATTTGGATTTTATCTATTTCATTTCCAGCTATATCCCAGGCAGATAAATAAATCGTATAAATTGCACCATCTCGTAATCCTGTAGTTACTGGTAGTGATTTCCGTATTTTTTCATTTGGGACCAATTCATTGCCAGTTAATTCAACGAAATATGGTGCGATTGTATCTGCTGTTCCAATGACATGGATCCATTCCATCACAGCTCTAGATAATTGTTCATTGCTGATGTATGACATGGATGGTTCATTAATGACGGCACTGTCGTAGGGAAAAATCACTGATACCTCTGGTGGAGTAATATCGTAATAAAGGGAATCCACAAAAACAGTGTCCGACATATTTCCGGCGAAATCTGAGCCATATAAACTGAAAGAATAATAGGACTTATCATTGAATTTATACGAATGCTCCAAACTTATTGTTTGTTCACCCGGTTCAAGGATTTCTTCGTCTAACTTTATAATTTTTACAGTAATCAAATCTTCACCTGATAACGTAGCAATTGCTATAGAAGCAGAAGATAATGGTTCGGATAGAGTAAATGAAATATCGGGATAATTGAAATAATCATGCTTTTCAGGATGACTGATAGATATTTGTGGAGGAGTGTTATCATAGACAAAAATACCCATGTCAGCAGTCAAACTATAATTACCTGCTCTGTCCTTGCCTGTTATAAAGACTCTGTATGGTGTTTGTTCAATCAATTCGGCCATTACTGGAATGGGAAATTGGCCATTTTTTACAGGCAAAATTGAATCTGGAAAAGAATAGATTATTGGATATCCCAATTGAATATCATCCTGGCGAATTTCAATATCAATAGATTGTAATAGCTCTGAGGCATTTATTTCTAAAACAAGAGTGCTTGTAATATCGTTAAGAGAACCAGTTATTTCAGGACCAACACGATCAAATACGATGGGCTCAAAAGATGTAACCGTTGCTGAATACTTTCGTGTGGTTTCTCCATGAAATGTTAACCTATATAACGCGCCATTCTCTAACTGGGTAGAAAGTTCTGGACGTAATTCATGTTGCCCAAGATTATTTAGTTCATGTCCTGACAAATTATATGTGTGAGTTTCAATACTGTCACGACTACCACCAATCCATTCCCATTGAATCGTTCCCCATAGCAAAGAAGCGTCAAGATCATAAGGAATTAAAGGACGATTTGTGAATAGTGTATCCGTATTAACCAAAATAGTAAAGACTGATTCTGATCCATCGTCGGCTAAATAGGTATCATAAACAATAGATCCTGTTGTATCCCACTCAGTAACCTGTGTTCTTTCTTCATCCGGGATATATCTATATGTCCACCGTCTAACAATTTGTTTTTCAGGATGTTTTATCCAAATGTGTTCATTAATTGTCTCTGTCGAATCGTAGAAAAAACCCATTTCACCATAGATAAGATGGTTCACATCATAAAATTGATAATTACTAATGCGATCTTCATCATATTGGATTATCGTAAATCGATCATCTCCTGCAAAAACAGAATCAAAAGCCATTATATATTGAAGGAATTGAATTGAATGAGACTCCATCCCAAAAAGCACTTTTTCAATTAGAATGTCATCTTTATCCTTTTTCTCGATGGAAAGTAGATTTTGTTGATCATCATAAAAGAATTCTTCCTTTTTGTCAGGTTTACCAGACAATCCTAACCAGGTTTTGGAAGTAAGAAGGTTATCGCTTCCATATTCTACAACAAGGTAGTTTTTGCCTATTACTTCTGATAATGGAACGACGTTATTGCTGAGAAAATCAACTTCAGAGTGGTAGTATTCAAGTCGATTGGTTTGACCAGATACAATGTTTAAAAAGAAAAATATATACAGAAATAACCGCATTTTATCGGTCAAAAATGATGAAGTTTTTATGAGATATTGATAACGAATTGTTTTATTTTTTTAATTTATCACGTTTTTGAGTGTGCCATTGCTCTTTTGCCAGTTTACGCATATCCACAACGGAATCGTGCTCATCGACAATTTCTACACCCAATAATGTTTCAATGGCATCTTCCATTGTAATGATACCTGATGTGCTTCCAAACTCATCCACTACCAAGAAAATATGTTCACGACGTTTAACAAATTCATCTAAAATTTTGGCAACATTCTCCGTTTCCTGAACGGAATGGAGAGGAACCATAAGTTCCTCCATTCTAATGTCAAACTTATCTTCACCTTGCTTTTCAACAAGTGTATATCGATGAATAAATCCAATAACATGATCAAAATTATTTTCATAAATCGGTATACGTGAAAAATCTATGGGAGAATGTTCTTTAATAACATCCCCAACAGTTTCATTTTTGTCCAAAGCAAAAACGACTGTCCTGGGAGTCAAAACATCCTTGGCTTTTACATCTTTAAGCTTTAGGATGTTTTCGATAATATCACTTTCCTGTTCCTGAAGAGTGCCTTCATCCTCGCCCATTTCTGCCATCATTAACATTTCTTCACGCGAAAATTTGCCTTCAGAGTTTTTGGATTTAATGATACGTGACATAAACATTGAAAGATAAACAAATGGATAAGTTAGAACGATCAACCACCTGATTACATAGGTTGATGGGATTGCCAATGATTTCCAGTAGACCGTCCCGAGCGTCTTTGGAATAATTTCAGAAAATACTAGAATTGATATGGTCAATATACCTGATGCCAACGCAACATAGTGATTTCCATAAAGTATTAATGTCTGTGCACCAACACCGGCCGCCCCCACTGTATTGGCTATCGTATTTAGTGTTAAAATGGCAGCAAGGGGTTTGTTAATATTCTCCTTAAGCTGACCCAAATACACTCCTCCAGGTTTACCTTCTTTTTCTTTGATACCAACAAAGGTATGAGAAACGGATAGTAAGACTGATTCCAACAGGCTGCATAAAAATGATATTCCTAATGCAAGAAAGAAATAGGTGAGTAAAATATTCATATGACGAAATTTACAGCATTCATGTGGTATTGGATAATGGTTATTGAGGAGAGTTTATGCTGTCGCGAGTACATTTTCCTTACGATACTTTATGCCAAAAGGGAGATATACAATGAGAAAATGAAGAAGACCTGCCAATTCAATCCCAAGGGTATACCAGGGCCATTCTCCAACGATAAATGGATTTTCTACCACTGGTCTGACACACAGGTACATGTAATTAGCGTCAAATAAATAGTTGAAAACACCTAGCACTATTACCAATAATTGAGTATACACAAATATTTTCCACCAGGATCCTCTGCGGGGTTTCATCCCTAATACAAAGATCAAATAAAATGCCCCAAGCCATATTCCACCATGTTCAAGGTAATAGTCAATAAACATCCATCCTTCTGATCCCAATGTATATTCCGGTGTCATAAAGGAATGAAACGCACCTGGAACGCCCCAAAAATAGAGCACTTCAAATAACCATTGAGGTCGATAAAACATGACTATTCCCGCGATCACCGCAGCTATTCCACATAGATGAAGATTGAGGCTTGATTGATAATTCCATGTCCCATGGACAATTTGATACGTATGTTGTGTTATAACACGTAGAATGATGAACACACCAATGCTTAGTGTAACATTTTTGACGTATTTCTTTGGAATTTTTTTTGTTAAATAGATTATTAGCACAATTGCTGAAAATGTCAGCGTATTTGTTAGAAACCAAGTGGTTCCGAAGAGTGGTATTGTATCATGTGGTGTCATAGATTATTACTCGTTGTATGTGAAAACTTAAATAAGTTAAAGATAAATGATGAATTTTGGTAGAATGATTCTTGTGCGTATTATTTAAAAGAAAAACAGTCATCATCTGGTAATCTTTTTATTTTCTCCCCCAATTTTTAATTCAAATGTCACGAACAGCACTTATAAGTACACACGGAATCAGTAAATCCTATGGGGCTCATCCCCTATTTGAGGATATTTCCCTGAATTTCTTCGAAAGTGAACGCATGGGACTCATTGGTCCCAATGGGTCTGGCAAATCAACCTTACTAAAAATACTAGCTGGCATTGAAACTCCTGATACAGGAGAGATATCGTATAAACGTCATATTGATCTTATTTATTTATCGCAAAAAGATTCATTTGACGAAGATAAAACAATTGAAGATACGTTATTTGATTTGCTTCCACAGGATTTAGAACAATGGGAACTGGATAAACGAATCCAGGATATGAAATCCCTTATTGAATTTGATAATATTGAACAGAAAATAAATACTTTATCAGGTGGCTGGCGCAAACGATTGGCTATAGGACGTGCATTAATCCAACAGCCAAAAATCATTCTCATGGATGAACCTACAAACCATCTTGATCTCGAAGGGATTCTTTGGTTAGAAAAACTTCTAAAAACTGCACCTTTTGCTTTCATCCTGGTGAGTCATGATCGCTATTTTCTTGAAAATGCGACTAATCGAATTGTTGAATTAAATCCCAGATATGTGGATGGGTATATCAAAGTAGAAGGCAATTACAGTACATTTATCGAAATCAGAGAAAAACGGCTACATGAACAGGCGAAACATGAACTGACCTTATCCAATAAAATCAGACGCGAGGTTGAATGGCTTAAAAAAGGACCAAAAGCCCGAACCACAAAAGCACGATTTCGCATTGATAAAGCACATCAGCTCATGGGGGACCTGGCTGAATTATCACACAGAAATGCTCAGACAAAGTCCATCAAAATCGATTTTGAAGCTACAGAGCGAAAAACAAAGAAACTCCTTGAAGCCAAAAATCTGAATTTTTCAAGATCAGAAAAACTTTTGTTCAGCAAATTGGATATAATCCTTTCGCCCAATATGTGCATGGGGATAATGGGTAAAAATGGCAGCGGAAAAAGTTCCTTGCTACATGTATTAAATAATTCTCTTTCCCCTGACTCCGGCTATATTAATTATGCTGATGGTTTGAAAATTATAACCTTTGATCAACAAAGAGAGATTGCGGATGAAAATCAATCCCTGAAAGAAGCTCTAGTAGAATCTGGCGACATAGTTACCTTTCGCGGTAAGCCCATACACATAACATCCTGGGCGAAGCGATTTTTGTTTAAACCGGAACAATTAGAAGTGTCGGTATCCCAACTTTCCGGTGGAGAAAAAGCACGCGTACTCATTGCGAATCTCATGCGAACCCCTGCAGATATTTTACTTCTGGATGAACCGACCAATGATTTGGATATTCCCACTTTAGAAATACTTGAAGAAAGTTTAAAAGATTTCCCGGGAGCAATTGTACTCATCTCCCATGATCGATATTTCATTGACCGTTTATGCGATTTATTGCTATATCTTGACGATGGAGAAATAAAATATTTTGCTGACTACCATCAACTTTATCAATATCAGCAATCCCCATTAGCATTACAAAGTGATGTGAAAAATGAAAAAGTTGATCAGAAAAAACTACAGCAGGTTAAACGTCAGCTGAAAAAAGATTTAAATCGTATTGAAGGTCAAATTGAGAAAGGCGAAAATCAGGTTCAATCTCTCAAAGATCAAATGGCGTTCCCCTCAAATCTTAGCAATCCAACAAAACTTGAAGAACTATATACTGAGTTGCATGCTTCAGAGGAAAAACTTGATATTCTTTACAGCCAATGGGAAGAATTAGAATCCTTAAATGGATAATTAAATACCAATTTAAACTATAAGGATTCTTAAGAATAAGCTCATACAATAAATGCTTTTCTGATCAATTGAATCCAGCTAATAATCAACTTTTTTGTATATATTTTTTCTTTGTGAGTAAAATCACAATATAATTCCTGTTTCTCCGGTATAATTAAACACTTGGGGACAGGATACCCTCCTTGGTTCATTTCCAATTATAATCAACCTCTCCTGTCCCCTTTTTATTCTGTGAAATTTTGTATATTACCTGCTATGGAATGTATATTAATTCCATTTGCAATTACTGTTTATTACAATATAACTGGATACGCTTATCCTCTTTTATGTAATTTCAATTGTGGATTAAGAGAAATACTGAAGATGATCATGACGACTCTGAACAACCAAAACTTATTTGTAAGAGAATTTTCCTATTTATCCCAAACCCAAATCCATCAAAGTGAGTACTCAACATGAAAACACTTTATTTACCCCAAATTAAAATTGGAGCATTTCTATCACATTTGACTAATATGGGAATCGTTTATGCTCCACACAAAAAAGGCGATGCATCATTTACATTTGAAACTGTAAAATCTATGAAAGATGTTATTCTAGACTATCCTCGAACTTTAAACTCCATAAAAAAATACTTCCTCCCCCCAAAAGAACAGCTAATGTCGTTTTCTATGGAAGATTATTCAATAACGCAAAATGAACTGTATAAATCAGAAATAATCTTCTTTGGTGTACACAGTTATGATATGCAGGCCGTCATGAAGCTGGATTATAATTTTTCTCAAGGTAATCCCGAAAGGAATTATTTATCGCGGCGAGAAAACTCAACTTTTATTGGTATATCATTCACGCCTGATGAATATCATTTTAGTCGATCCGTTGGAATTACGGTCGAAGAAACGGATGGATTTGATTTATTCCTGGATCGTACCAACGATGGCTATAACGTAACTGTCTTAACAGATCGTGGAGCTGACCTAGTCAATAATCAATCGTATTTTATGGAAACTGCAACTTGCGAAATTCCAAATCAACAATTTCACAATAAAATCAAATATAATTATAATCGACTCCCAGAAGTTTTTGATCAAGTCTGGAATTCACCTGTCTGGGATCAAGTCGCTGCAAAATGTGTCGGATGTGGAACATGCAATCTTGTCTGTCCCACCTGTTACTGCTTTAATGTGGACGATGAAGTTGATCTGGATTTGAAAAACGGATCACGTCAACGAACTTGGGATGGTTGCATGCTTAATAATTTCGCTGCTGTTGCCGGAGGTGAAAATTTTCGCAAGTCTCTTGCAGAGCGACAACGTCATCGCATATATCGAAAATTTAAGTATATCACCGATGTCACTGGTGAACCGTGGTGTGTTGGATGCGGTCGATGCACTGCCTACTGCACAGCGGATATCAGCATTGTAGATATAGTAAACAGATTGAGTGAAGAGTATGAACAAAATCATCTCCAAAAGCAATCTCCTCACATTTTGCACGAATTTGAGTAAAGGATACAACTAATGGCTGAGTCATTAAAGCAGCAAACACAATATCGGGAATTGTACATCCCTCAAATAGCAGAAATAAAACAAGCCAAACAACTCACAAAACTTGAAAGATGGTTCGAAATTGAACTCCCCGGAGGAAACGATCTGGGTCATGAACCAGGCCAATTTGTCCAGGTCTCCTTATTTGGAATTGGAGAAGCACCTATCTCTGTTACATCATCACCAACAAAAAAAGGCACTTTTGAATTGTGTGTTCGAAATGTCGGTATGTTAACCAAAGTTCTTCATGGTTATGAAGCTGGTTCTAAACTCGGTATCCGTGGTCCTTTTGGGAATGGATTTGATGTCGATCATTTTAAAGGAAAAGATATTCTCATCGTTGGTGGTGGAATTGGTATTGTCCCTCTTCGATCGTTAATAAACTATGTTATTGACAATCAATCAGATTATGGTCGATTGATTATACTCTATGGAGCAAAACATCCTGACGAATTATTATTCAAGGATGAACTAAAAACCTGGGTACAATCACCGAAAATTGAATGTCATATAACCGTGGATCAACCATCTCCGGACTGGAATGGACACGCAGGTGTAATAACGACTCTAATTCCTGAACTTAAACTGAATCTCCAAAATACGATTACTACAGTTGTCGGTCCACCGATCATGTACAAGTTTGTACTGATGGCTTTAAAAGCTAAACATATTCCTGAAGAGAATATTTATGTGTCTTTGGAGCGCAGGATGAAGTGTGGAGTCGGTAAATGCGGGCATTGCCAAATTAATCATTCCTATGTCTGCCAGGATGGACCCGTGTATCATTATCCTGAAATCAAAGATTTACCGGAGGCAATCTGATGAGTACTCAACCTAACGGTAAACCCAAAATAGCATTTTTTGATTTTACAAGCTGCGAAGGTTGCCAGCTAATTAAGTTAAACTTAGAAAATCATATTCTAGACATTCTTGCACATGTGGATATTGTAGAATTCCGTGAAGCCATGGATGACAAAGCAGATAAATATGATATTGCCTTTATCGAAGGGTCTCTCTCTACTCCAACCTGCATTGAACGCATTCATGATATTCGCCGTCGGTCGAAAATACTTGTGGCCATCGGTTCTTGTGCATCAAATGGTGGTGTCAATGCCATGAAAAATAATTTCCCCATTGAAGAGGTTCGCGAAACGGTCTATAAAGAAGAAAAATACCGCTTCCCCACCCTGCCTGCCATGCCGATTTCCGCTGTAGTAAAAGTTGATTATGAAATCCATGGATGCCCCATGACTATCGAAGAGTTTGTTAAAGTATTTAAAGCTCTTATCATGGGCAAAGAACCCATAAAACCAGATTCAGCCGTTTGCGTTGAATGTAAGCTCAATGAAACTGAATGTGTATTTGATAAAGGAATGGTCTGTCTGGGACCTATCACTCGTGGTGGGTGTGAAGCGATTTGTCCCGCATTTGGGCAGTTTTGCACTGGATGTCGCGGATTGGTTTCCAACGCCAATTCAAATGGAATGATCGATGTTTTTACTTCCAATGGACTTACCGTAGAAGAAGCAAAAAAACGCATGCAATTATTTAATAGTTACAATCATGGAAAAACCATGTAATGAACAGGTGCAATTATGAGTAGAACATTTGATATCAATGTAAAACATCTTACTCGCGTTGAGGGACATGGTAATATTGTTGTCAATATGATAGAAGGACGATTAGAACGTGCCGAATTGGAAATTGTCGAAGCCCCCAGGTTTTTTGAAGCCATGCTTAAAGGTCGCAGTTTTCATGAAGCTGCAATTATCACCAGCCGGATTTGCGGAATTTGTTCTCTGGGCCACCAAATGGCCTCATTACAAGCAACCGAAGATGCATTAGGTTTGGAGATATCTGAGCAAACTAAACTCCTTCGGAAATTATTAACCAATGGAGCGACTATTCAGTCTAATATTCTTCATGTATATTTCCTTGTAGCTCCAGACTTATTCGGAGCACCAAGTGTCTTCCCTCTCATCCCAACCCACACTAATGTCATAATTCGTGCATTACGTATGAAGCGCATGGCAAATGATATTGGTGATATTGTTTCAGGACGCGCAGTTCACCCGATTACCCCTGTACCGGGCGGGTTTACTCGAATACCTACCATTGACGAATTAAAAGGGATTAGACAAAAACTTGTTGACGAAGGAATTCCTGATGTAATGGAAACCGTCAAGACTGTAAAGTCTGTAGCAGAACTGATCCCAAACTTTAGCCGCAAGACAGAATACATCTCACTCAAGAATGATGACGAATATGCTCTCTATGAGGGCAATATCTATTCTTCCGACACAGGCTTAACGGACTACCATAATTATTTGGATATGACCAACGAGTTTATTGTCCCTCATTCTACAGGTAAACATTGTAAAAATAATCGTGAAAGTTATATGGTTGGTGCCCTGGCGCGTTGGAATAACAATCATGATCAATTGTCTGATATATCGAAAAAAGCAGCTGAAGAACTTGGTCTTGCTCCCGATTGTTTTAATCCATACATGAATACCATTGCCCAAGTTGTAGAAGTTGCACATTGTATCGAAGATTCCATTGCACTGATTGATCAATTACTTGATAATGGACTTCAAAATGAGAAACCTAATCAGACTCCAACCAAATTCGGACGCGGTGTTGGTGCCACAGAAGTACCACGGGGAATCTTGTATCATGAATACGATTATGATCGAAAGGGAAATATTGTTACAGC
>JABMOV010000157.1 GCA_013203145.1 Fidelibacterota bacterium | reverse complement strand
GCAATTTCGTCCATTTTCAAAAACCATTGCTCTGACATATAAAATTCAATGGGAACATTACCCCGTTCAGAATATCCAACATTATTCGTATAGTCTTCAACTTCAACAAGAAAACCACCTGCATCCAGATCTTTTACGACCTCTTTACGGGCTGCTTCACGAGTCATACTCTGGTATTTCTCAGGGACATTTTCATTCAAAGAAGCATCATCATTCATAATATTGATGAATTCAAGCTTGTGGGTTTCCCCCATGGCAAAATCATTTGGGTCATGAGCCGGAGTAACTTTCACACATCCAGTACCAAATTCAGGATCGACATATTCATCAGCAATAATTGGGATTTGTCTATCTACTAATGGCAAATCAATGGTCTTGCCAACCAGATGAGAATAGCGTTTATCGTCGGGATGAACTGCAACAGCAGTATCCCCTAACATGGTTTCCGGTCGTGTTGTGGCGACAATTAGAAATTCTTCAGTTCCTGATATGGGGTAACGAAAATGCCAAAGATGTCCGTTGACTTCGCGATGGATGACTTCTTCATCACTAATGGCGGATTTGGAAACAGGACACCAATTCACTAACCGTTTACCACGATATACTAAGCCTTTTTCGTAAAGTTGAACGAATGCTTCCAAAACTGCCTTGGAATATCCCTCATCCATGGTGAATCGTTCACGTTCCCAGTCACAGGAGCAACCCAGCGTCTTCAACTGGTTAATAATGATACCGCCATACTTTTCTTTCCATTCCCAGGCATGTTTGAGAAAATCATCCCTGGAAAGTGAATCTTTATCGATACCTTGGTCTTTTAGCATGCTCACCACTTTTGTTTCTGTGGCAATAGAAGCGTGATCCGTTCCAGGTACCCAACAAGCTTCGTATCCTTCCATGCGTGCCTTGCGAATGAGAATATCCTGCATCGTATTGTTCAAGACATGACCCATGGTTAGCATTCCCGTAACATTGGGTGGCGGAATTACAATAGTAAAAGGTTTTTTATCAGGATTTGGTACAGAATGAAAATAATTTTTCTCCATCCAATAATCATACCAGCGGGTTTCTACGTTTGAAGGACTATATACTTTTTCAAGCGGCGTTTTCATGGGTTCCGTAATTCCTTGCAGTTTTATCTCTCTAATACAAGACTAAATGCTGTAGTGAGTTTTAATACATTTTTGTTTGCACGAACTAAATTTGTAGTCAACAATTGACACAAATTTCTCATGACTTTGTATCCTGTTCGCGGGTGCGTACTGCATATTTCTAAAATATCATTATTCATTAATTTCATAAATGTACATTCTGTCAAAGCTTTTACACTTGCTGTTCGTCGATCATCGGTGGCGAATAATGCCATTTCACCAATAAATGGATGCATCGTGTGATCAAGTTTTGTCAGGGCTTTTTCCCTGTTGTCTGTTTCACCTTTACTTACGTTTAGTGTTAGAGCCTGAATTATTTCAACTGATCCATCAATCAACAAGAAGACGGAATCACCATGCTCTCCTTCAACGATGAACATTTCGTCTTTCGGGATGATTTCTTTTTTTGCTTTTTCGCAAAAATAATCCAATTCAGGATCTTCAAGATCTTTAAAAATAAGAAAGGGTCTGATAAGATTTTTTCGATGTGAATCAGGGGATGACAATGGCGCCCTCACCTTCTTTTATTTCATAAGAATCATCCGGATTGATCACTGTGTTCACCCGACTTTCTTGATTAAGAGGTATACCACCTTCTTTTAATTTTCGTTCAATAAAGGCATCCAACGCAGATGAATCAGACGTTAGAATTTCACCAATACCCAAATTTTCATCCTCTGAATATAGACCGACAAGAATCCACTTATTAATTGATCGAAAATGAGTAAAAAGATCATTAAAAGATTTGCCAATATACTCTTTGGGAATCTCAACACGTTTAAATCGTGATGGGGATCGATTATCCAGCAGTTTTGACACAATCTGAGGAATGCCGGGATCAACAATATGAGATGCCACAATGAAGGAACTTAAATCATCGCTTAATACAACTTCATCCGCATTAGCACGTTTCAAGTGAGTCATGTTTTCTGGTTCTGTAATGTAAGCTACAACTCTTACATTGGGTTCAAGGCTTTTTACTGTCAATGTTGCCAGAATTGTTTTTTCATCCGGACTGGTTATCGTAGGATCTAAAAGGTTGGGAAGAATTACAACCGTCTCAGCATGCCGAAGATTGGCCTTTTGTAATATTTGTTCCTGAGTATAATCTCCTGAAACATAATGAATGTGGATTTTTCGGTACTTGCTCTTTAATCGACTTATTTGATCTTCGGGCAATTGATTGATGAGTACAACATCTAATGGATTCGAACCCATGAGGTATTCCAACGATTCAATAATTTGATTCGCGGCAGAATTCCAACCACAAATAATAATGTGATTCTGAACATTAATTTTTTCCAAACCTTTGCCCTCCCGAATTCGTTGAGCCACAAAAATAGAAGAAATTGTGGCAGTGAGCATTGAGATAAGTGCTATCCCGGCAAACATAATAATGACTGCAAAAATTCGTCCTTGTACTGTTTCTGGTGCAAAATCACCATATCCAACAGTTGTCATTGTAACGATTGTCCACCAATAAGGAGTTTCGTTCTGGGTTATGGCACCTGTCTCAAGGTACTGTAAAGCCCAACCGCCGACCATCATAACAATGAAGATTCCGGCTCCTATCTGAAAAAAGCTGTTACGAATTACCTGTTTTATCCAAAGACGCATAGATAAAAATTTAACCTTATAGTTAAATAGATTCTACCACGAAGGTAGGAACACAATAAAATAGTATTATCTCAAAATTTCAGTTTAAGGAATTCGAATAAAGGCAAATCGTGTCGATAAGGTCTCTTGTCGATTTCTACGAAAACATAGCTTCAACTATGTAATACCTGCTGTGACTGAAATTAGTCCTGCAATGTCCTTCGATTTACCAATAATGCAACTGTCTCAATATGGGGTGTATGAGGAAACATATCCACGACAGTAAGTGATTTTAAATCAAATCCGCGTTTAGATAATAATGCTATATCCCGTGCTTGGGTTGTTGGATTACAAGAAATATATACTACCCGATTAGGGGCAATTTTTGGAATAAGTTTTACGGTATCTTCATGCATTCCTGCTCTGGGTGGGTCAATAACGATAACATCCGGTGGCGGGAATTGATGTCTGTTGGTTCCTTTTAAGAAAGTGTCCAAGTTTGCTTTGATGAAAAATGCGTTTCCGATACCATTCAAAATGGCATTTCGATTTGCATCTTCAATTGATGAACGAATGAGTTCAAACCCATAGGCTTCTTTGGCTTTTTGTGCTAAAAAGAGTGTTATGGTTCCAGTACCACAATATAAATCCCAAACGATTTCTTCATCAGTTAAAGAGGCTTTTTCCATTGCAACATTATAAAGAGCTTCACCCTGCATTGTGTTGGTCTGGAAAAATGAATTTGCGGAAATCTCGAAATTTAAATCGCCAATCTTCTCGGTAATTACAGGCTTTCCATGTAACAAAATTTCATATTCACCATATGCCACATCCGCTTTTCTTGTATTGATATTATTGATGATGCATGTTATTTCAGGCACTTTCTCCAGTAGAATGTCAACAATAGGTTTCAGAAACTCCGTTTTTTCATACGATGTTACAATATTCACCATAATATCATTGGTTTGGCTTCCAAACCGCAACATCAAATGACGCAAATATCCATTATGTGTTCGGGCGTCGTAGGGTTTTAATTTGTGTTCCATAGCTGTTTGGCGAACAATCGAAAGAATTTTGTTTCCAATGGATGGTTGTATATGGCATTGATTAATATCCAGAATTTTATCAAATCGACCGGGAATATGTAATCCCAATGCAAAATCTTTTTTGGCTTCTTCTGGTTCATTTTGATCTACCCAACGACGATTTGATATCGTGAATTCCATTTTATTTCGATATTCATAAATTGAATCGGCAGGAATTACAGTATCAATTGGAACGGATTCAAAACCACCTAATCGTTGGAAAATGTCTTGAACCTGATTACGTTTTTGTTCCACTTGTTTTTCGTAACTCAAATGTTGATGCTTACAGCCGCCACATATAGGAAAGTGTTCACAGACGGGCTCAGTAGCATCAGGAGATTCTGTGAGAATCTCTACAATTCGTGCTTCTGCAAACCCTTTTCGTTTTTTATATACAAATACCTTGACTGTTTGACCAGGCAGGCCCTGTTTCACAAAAACCACGAATGGTCCAACACGACCTATTCCCATCCCGCCATAGGCTAAGGATTCAATTGTAACGATAACTTCATCGCCCTTACGGACGGATGGCTCTTGTAAAGTATTATTCATGGATTTTCTTATGTTAAAGTTTTAATCGCCGGATAAGCAAATAACGCAATTACGACCGGAGTCTTTTGCGCTATATAAGCTTTTATCGGCAAGTTCAATTAATTCAGCGGCTTTATTATTATCCGCAGGGGTCATCTCCGCCACACCAATTGAGATTGACACAAATTCACTCACATCGGATTTTTCATGTGGGATTTTTAGAGATTGTATATTTCTACGCATTTCTTCGGCAATTTTTTCCGCACCATCCGTTGGTGTATTGGGTAATACGGAACAGAATTCTTCACCACCATACCGCGCCACAAGATCACCAGGTCGTTTAACAGAATTCTTCAACGCCTGGGCAACCTGCTCCAGGCAATCATCCCCTTGTTGATGCCCATAATTATCGTTGTACTTCTTAAAATAATCGATATCACAAAGGACTAAGGACATAGGTTGTTTTACACGTTTTAGTCGAGCCCACTCTGTATCAATATATTCATCAAACCGACGACGGTTTGGAATTTGCGTGAGGGCATCAATTACGGTCATTTTCTTTAATCGTGTATTAGCCTTTTCAAGTTCTTCAGTTCTTATTTTTACATGCTCTTCAAGTTTTTCCCTGTGAATGGTTAATTCAAAATTTTGTTTTTCTACAGTTCGAAACGCTCCAGTTAATTTTGCAGAAAGTGTAACTGCCTGGATACCAATAAAAGCCAATATGCCAATCGAACTAAAATAGCCCGTAGTAATGATTTCCATAGCATTCAGAGTATCATTTATATAGGATACCATCAGAATAATGAATGCAACCATAAATCCCCAAGCACTTTCGTTTTTGTAGATGATGGCTTGGATGTTTACTATAAGTGCATAGAGTATGAAAATTCCATTTATGATTAAATAATAATCTAAAATAGATGTAAAGAAATAAGCAGACGAGAAGAGTATAACAACCGTATAGATTCCAGTAACTCCTAAAACAATATATAATGCAGTTTTATTAAAATGCTCTTTGAATAAATTATATTGATATAAAACAAAAACAGAAATTCCTATAACAACCGTAAAATATTCAACTCGAACCAGCAATTCCCATGGGATACTTGGAATAAAATAATAGATCGTCATATCCCCTGTAATAAGAGAGCGCACCCCAAGATTTATACTTAAGATTCCAAGAAAGAAGGGTGACTTAGTATAATTATTTAGTGAATACATTGCCAGATGATAAAGACCAATGATAATCAGACTCCCAGCAATAAGTAAGAATAGAGCAGTACCAGAATTATGATTTAATCGAATTTCCTTTTCAGTCCCTAGAGTGATTTTATCCCAAAGCCCACCTTGTGAGTGATGAAAATTTGACATTTGGATCACAACATCCATCACATTTCCCTCAGGTGCAAAACTGACAATAATTGGACGGTACTCAGCGATCATCTCGTCTTTGCTCGTTCCAATTTGCCCTACTTTAGCAACTTCAGTTCCATTGATATACATGACATAGCTGGTAGATAATGAATTTATATCTAACGTAACAACGGAAGGAAAATGATCAGAAACTATTCTTAATCGATAGGTGCAAAATCCTGCTCCATCTAATGGTTTTCCCTGATATTTAAAGTCATTCCATGGATGAGGTACATAAATATATCCATCCGGCAAAGGTGGATTTTCCTGGTAAAATTGGTCAGGTTGAATGAAGCGGTTCCAATAGAATTCCCAATCACCATCGAGATTCACTATACCATCGGTTTCTAAATCCCAGCCACTTAAATCGATAATGCCGTGCTGAATTTTTCGGGCATTGTTTTCTGTAGGCATTGAACTGACCAACGCTGGTAAGCACAGTAATATTAATAGGAGGATGAAGTGAGTAGTCTTATTCAATGTCACGTTTTGTCAGTGTATGGAAATATTATTATAGATTCTTGATAATAACAATGGTTTATCGGCTAAAATTTAGCGCTACTATTTAATTTCTTATAGTTTATTCCATCCATACACAGAATTGCTTCGTATTCGCTTAAAACAATATTCTATCTATTCACCATATGGAATCCAGATATTTTTAACCTGTGTTGCTTTTCTCAAGTACAATTCACTACGTTGGTGATAATCAGTCATCCAATCAATACTTCCACCATGATTTACCCATGTTCTTTTCATGTTTCCAGCAGATTCATATTCGACTGTTTCACAGCCTTTTTCGCTACCAAAATACCATAACCCATCTACATCATCATGCTTGGCTAAAACATTCGCTAACTCATCTTGTTTCCCGGTGACGATATTAACTACACCGCCGGGGAGATCCGATGTATTAAGAACCTGGTAAAAATCCGTGGCGGACAATGGATGATCTTGAGATGGAATTACAATTACTCTATTCCCCATGGCAATTGAAGGCATTACTGCGGATATAAATCCGATGAGAGGGTTATCATTTGGACAAACAATTCCCATGATACCCAAAGCCTCCGGCATAGCAAGTGTCACGTTTCGCATTGGTGTTGCATGGACATTACCGTCATATTTGTCAGCATAGGCGGCATATCTGAAAATACAATCTATGGATGCCTGCACTTCTTCTAAGGCTTGGTCATTAGTCGCCCCCGTCATTAAACATAGACGATTGGCAAATTCTTCTGATCGAATTGAAAGATTTTCAGCAATGAAATATAAAACCTGCGCCCGGTTATGTGCACTCGTTGTCGTCCAGCTTTCAGCTTTATGGGCAGCTTCTACGGCATTCCTGATGTCTTTTCGATTTCCTTCCCCAACTTCAACTATTTGGTCATTTTTAAAGGATAATACAGGATAACTATAACCGCCATCTGGTCGAACTTGTTTTCCGCCAATAAACAGTTTGGGAGTGACATCCATGGTGGTTTTATTACTATTCAAGTTAGTCTGATTATCAGATTTACTTAATCTGCTAATCGGTTTCTTATAACTAAGATTGACTGGTTTACAATATTCATATAATCCTTCTTTTCCGCCTTCACGGCCAAATCCAGACTCTCTATAACCCCCGAATCCAGACGCAGCATCAAACATATTTGTGCAATTTATCCAAACCGTTCCCGCCTTGATTTTCGGTGCTACATCCAATGCCAGATTAATATTCTCTGACCATACACTTGCGGCTAATCCGAAACGTGTATTATTCGCCAGAGCGACAGCCTCTGATGGTGTGCGAAATGTCATGGTGACCAATACTGGTCCAAAAATTTCCTCTTGGGCAATTGTGGATGAAGGAGAAACATCTGTGAAGATTGTTGGTGGATAATAATACCCTTTTGGCGGAGCTTTGAATTCTGGTTGCCAAAGATTACACCCATCGTCCTCCCCTTGTTGAACCAACTGGCTTATTGTGTCTAATTGTACACGAGCCACAATGGCGCCAATATCTGTGGATTTATCCAAAGGATCACCAACTCGTAATTTGGACATCCGATTCTTTAATTTGCGCAAAAATCGATCAGCGACACCTTCTTGAACCAATAATCTTGATCCGGCACAACAGACTTGGCCTTGATTAAACCATATTGCATCTACCAATCCTTCAACTGCGGAATCAATGTCTGCATCATCAAATACGATATAGGGAGATTTCCCTCCTAATTCCAGTGAGATTTTTTTCCCGGTTCCGGCTGTTAGCCGTCTAATAATTCTTCCGACTTCTGTTGACCCGGTGAAAGCAATTTTATTTATATCAGGATGCTCCACGATCATTTGCCCGGCTTTACCACCTCCGGTAACAATATTAACAACACCATCAGGTATTCCAATATTTTTGCAAATATCCGCAAATAAGAGTGCCGTCAAGGATGTAAATTCTGCTGGTTTTAATACGACTGTATTCCCCATTGCTAAAGCTGGAGCTACCTTCCATGATAACATGAGCAGTGGGAAATTCCATGGGATGATCTGCCCCACAACTCCCACGGGTTTGTAACCTTTCAATTCACTATCCATTATCTGCGCCCATCCAGCATGATGGTAAAAATGACGCGCAACTAATGGAATATCGATATCTCGTGATTCACGAATAGGTTTTCCGTTATCCATGGTTTCAAGAACAGCAAAAAGGCGAGCATGTTTTTGTATTTGCCGAGCAATGGCATATAAGTATTTTGCTCGTTGGTGATAACCTATTTCTTGCCATTTAGGCTGGGCATTTCGAGCAGCCTTAACGGCAGCATCAATATCCGCCTGGCCTGATTCTGAAATCTGTGCTATGACATTTTCAGTGGCAGGATTTATACTTTCAAAGGTTGACCTAGATTCTGGTGAAACCCATTGTCCATTTATAAATAATCCAAAGTTTCGATTAAATCCATCAAGCCATTGGTCAGCCATGGAATGATTCTCTGGCGCAGAGCCATAGTCCATTGTTTTATAAATATCTTTAATGCTCATTATGGAATGTCTCCTCTAAATAGGGACCAGCCCGATTATCCCATCGGATGTCGATAAGAAGCAGAATAGCGGCCTGATATAAAATGTTCTAATTGACGTTCAATATCGCCTAATAAACTAGACGCACCGAATCGAAAAAGTGACGGACTCAACCAATCATTTCCTAATTCTTCTTTCATTAAAATCAACCATTCCAGAGATTGTTTTGCTTTTCCAATTCCTCCGGCAGGTTTAAAGCCAACTTTGTAACCCGTTGAATCAAAATAATCGCGAATCGCTCTAATCATAACCAGACTCACAGGTGGTGTTGCATTAACACTCTCTTTCCCCGTACTGGTTTTAATAAAATCTGCTCCAGCCATCATGCACACAACGCTGGCTTTGGCGACATTTGTATACGTTCCCAACTCACCCGTAGCCAAAATAGTTTTGAGATGAGCCGGCCCACACGCTTTTCGAAAAGCGGATACTTCGTTATATAATTCTGTCCACTTTCCCGTTAATACGAGCTGTCGACTTATGACAATATCAATTTCTGAAGCTCCCAATGCCACGGATGCACCAATTTCCTCAATTTTTTGATCATAGGATATTTGTCCCGCAGGAAAACCCGTGGATACAACTGCAACTGGAATATTGGTGCCATGTAGACTTGCAAGAGCAGTTTCTATAAAATTGTGGTAAACGCAAACAGCTCCCGTGTGGAATTGATTATAATCCATTCCAAGAGAATTCAATATGTCACGTCGGACGGGATGTTTAGCTTTTTCGCATAATCGTTTCACTCGGCCCGGTGTATCATCGCCAGCCAATGTGGTTAAATCAATACATGAAATCGCTTTAAGTAGCCAGGCTGCTTGCCAATCCTTTTTGATGCTGCGACGTTTTCCAGAGGTTTGGGCGCGTCTTTCAACGGCACTTCGATTGATGCGAATATTATGGATCAAGTCTAAATCCAGCTCCAACCCAGGATTTCTTTCATGGGAAAGATTGATTTTAGACTGAGTACTGTTATTCTTTGAATTCATATAAAGGAAAAGTTAGAAATGTTATTCTATTAGTATCTAATTATTATTTTGATTGATAAAGTAAAGAAAGAACGCCGAAGAATAAGGATGGCTTTCCTTAATTAACGATTGCCTTCACTTTGTTTACCAGTTTGATTGCTTCCAATTTCGTGGGCGCTTCAGCATAGATTCTCATGATTGGTTCTGTATTGGATTTACGTAAATGAATCCATTGATCGTCCCATGTGAATTTTAATCCGTCCACTGTATTGATTTCAGCATGTTCAAACACCTCCTGAACTTGCTGCAATGTGGTATCCACACAGACATTCTTTAAACTGACTTTATCTTTTACAATTTCGAATTGTGGCAATTGAGCTTTAATTGCACTTAGAGGTTCTTCGGATTGAGCCATCCGATTCAGAACCATGGCTGCACCAACCAGGCTATCACGGCCCAGATGCGCTTCTTTTAGTATAACGCCACCATTCCCTTCGCCACCAAGATTAGCTCCGATTGCCTGCATTTTATTTACAACATTAATCTCACCAACAGCTGATCGTTTTACTTTACAGCCTTTTTCTTCGGCAAGTTTATCCAGAGCCATAGATGTTGAAAGATTAACAACAAATGTTTCCTGGCGACCCGTGCTTTTGATATAACCATCCGTGGCGATGACCAATGTATACTCTTCACCCAATGGATTTCCATTCTCATCAACCAAGGCTAATCGGTCAGCATCTGGGTCTACGGCAAAACCTGCATCTGCTTTTTCTTCAAGAATCATTGCACTGAGATCTTTGAGATTTTCAGGAAGGGGTTCTGCCCCACGAGTAAATACCCCACTCCCGTCACAATTAAGATGAATCACCTCGCAGCCTAATGATTCCAATAATAGCGGCAAGGCTTCTGATCCGGCACCATTTACGGCATCAATGACAATTTTAAAATGCCGTTTACGAATGGCCTTCACATCAATACATGAAAGACCTAGAATTTTAATAACATGCTTTTGGTTTGCATTCTTTTCTGTCCACACCATCGGTTTTGAATCAGATTTAACTTCCGTTAATGTTTCTAAATGATCAACAGTATGAAATAGCGTTTTGCATTGAGCCGGAGAGAAAAAAGTACCGTCTTCACCAACAAATTTTAATCCATTCCACTCAATCGGATTATGGCTTGCAGTAACGATGACTCCGCCGACGGCTTCGGTGCTTTCCACCATGAATTGAATCGTAGGTGTTGGGACGATTCCGCAGACAATCACATTTCTGCCTAATAGACTTAGGCGGTGAACAAAAGCATCCAAAATGGCGAACCCGGATGGACGGCTATCCATGCCAATAACAATGACACCAGGTTGTAACATATTATGGATGGATTCGGCGTATAATTCAGATTCTTTTGGTGTCAGATGGGTTTCAGTGAGACCGCGAACACCTGATATGCTTCGGATAATCATAGGGATATTATGAAATTATTTATTCTGTAAAAATGTAGGTTGTTGTTCTGATAAACAGAAAGAGGTTTGAGATGACTCAAACCTCTTAATGGTTCTTGTGGCAGCTTATAGGGTTCTCAAACGAGCCAAACGGCGTCTTGTTTTTTTGATCATCGCACGTTTTTCATCGCTGGGCTTGATATAAAAAGCATTATTTTTGACATCCCTGAGGACACCAGCCCGTTCCCATTTCTTTTTGAAACGCCTCAGTGCTCTCTCGAGCATTTCACCATCTCTTACGCTAACTTCTACCACTCTAATCACCTCCCTAAGGTGGTTTCATTCAAATTT
Source organism: Fidelibacterota bacterium (assembly GCA_013203145.1). Taxonomy (GTDB): domain Bacteria; phylum Fidelibacterota; class Marinisomatia; order Marinisomatales; family JABMOV01; genus JABMOV01. Next base: position 7,101 of record JABMOV010000157.1, on the reverse strand, counting down.
TATTTGTATAAAGCTTCGAAATTTACAATTACTTTTACACCAACTCAAGTATTTGAGGCTGGTTATTTTTTAAGTTTTAAGGCTCAAGGTTTAAGGTTTAACTCCCTTAGAAACTGCAAATAATTTATAAACTGCCAGACCTTCATCGATAATTGATTGGATCAACTCCGGTTTGATCCGCTTTCGTTTATGGTATAGGATGAGCTGGTTTTGTTGCCCTTCAATGCTTACTTTTTTCTGCTTTTCAATATAAGTGATCATTTCATCATTAAATATGGATCGAATAGCTTCTTCATCATTCCCACGGAGCAAATAGTACTTTGAAAATTCTGGATGCGACGCAAAATCTATGTCGGCATATCCAAATACTTTACCGATGCGATGAAACACGTTTTCAGGGCGCAAAACAAAAGCAGGTAAATCTAGTCTGGGCGACGAAAAATAAACGACAGTCTGCCGCGTTGTATGGGAATTTTTTCCGGCACCCACCGTGTATTTGTATCCAAAAATGGCTATTTGAATCCCGTTGGCTTCACCAAAAATGAGATTTTTCATTTTTTTGGAATGTCCCTGAGAAAACAAATGAAATGGATTCAGTTTATTTAATAATGCATCTTGACCTTTGGCCTGAAATTCAAATCCCATTATTTTTGCAATATCTGCAAATTGAGATGTGCGCTTATTTTCGTATATAAAAAATGCCGCGATGAATGCGATGACAATAATGGCGCCGATTATGATGTATACAGGATCCATAATTATTCCGGTAGCAATGAAACAAATTCATTGACCGTTAGAGTTTCCGGGCGGCGGGTCATATCAAAATCGTTGCCGAATTCTGATAACTGATATCCTTGTAGTGAATTTCGTAGCATTTTGCGCCGTTTGGAAAATGCGGCTCCAACCAATTTTTCGAAACGCTCATAGCGTTCCGCGCTGATTAAAGGTACTTTCTTTGGAATAAATCGTACGATGGCTGAATGCACTTTTGGTCTCGGTATAAACACCTCTGGCGGGATGGTGAACTGGTATTCCACATCCATGAAAGCATGAATCATGACCGTTAATCGGCCATAGGCTTTTGTGCCCACTTCAGCGGATAATCGTTCAGCCACTTCTTTTTGCATCATGAGAAAGGCATCCTGCCAATGGGCATGTTGCTCAGTGAGCCAGAACAGGATGGGAGATGTAATATTATAAGGAATATTCCCAATCACTCTTACAGGGAGGTCGAACGGCAAGGACTCAAGCTCTAACCACAACACATCACCATGAATAATATGCACATCCGTAAAGTCGGATCGCGCATTCAGATGTTTGATTAGTAATGGATCAATTTCAATGGCAGCCAATTTGTCTACCAAGGGCAAAAGTCTTTCTGTAAGTGCACCTTCACCTGGACCAATTTCAAGTATTCTATCGGTGGGTTGCGGATCAACATGACGAATAATCTTCATGAGCAGATTGGTATCCGTCATGAAATTTTGTCCCCATTTTTTTCTAAATGTGTGTTTAGTTGGCATGGGGATTAATCCTCCAGATTCAATTTATCCAGTGGACTTTTTATTCGGTTGAAAGAAATTTTTGAGATATGTGTATATAATTGAGTTGTTTCCAGTTTTTTATGACCTAATAATTCCTGTATAAATCTGATATCTGTACCATTTTCCAATAAATGTGTAGCAAAACTATGCCGTAGGGTGTGAACAGTTGCATGCTTATGAATACCGGATTTTTTAACGGCCTTACGCATAATATTTTGAACGGAACTGGCACTGTATTTTTTATTGGCTTCCCCCTCAAACACAAATGATCCGGGTTGGTACATGTCCGTATATTTTTTCATTTCACTGACGAGATGGTCAGAAAGTATGGTTTGTCTGTCCTTTTTTCCTTTACCCTGTTTTATATTGATTATTTTCCGATCAAAATCTATATCCTGTAACTTTAGATTTAATGTCTCTCCCAGCCGTAACCCGGCAGAATAAATTGTCATTAAAATGGTTCGATGTTTCAAATTGGAAACGGTTTTCAGAATTCTGGAAATCTCTTCTTCAGATAAAACAGTGGGTATCTTTTCTTCTTTTCTTAAACGAATATTTAGGCTATCCGGAATATCTTTATGAATAACATCCGTGTGAAGGAATTTTAGAGCCGCAATAGTTTGCTTCAGGGTAGACAATGAATACTGTTTTTTCTTCTCATATAGATATTGCTCAATAACCGAATTCGAAATAGATTCAACAGAGTTATGAATCAACCAATCAGCAAAGAGTTTAAGTGATGATGTATAGGAAGCAATCGTCTGTTGACTATAATTACGAATGGTCAGTTTTTGTTCAGCAATTTGTAATAGTTCACTTTTACGCATGATATACCGGTTAAAACGTAACTATAAGTTAAATAGTAAACCGGCTAAACCCAATTATTGCGTTTAGCGGGATGTTGGCAACAAGCTAAAAGAAACCGAAAATGAACAACGAAAAATGGAATGAAATCTACTTTTTACTATCCGAAAATATTCGGACTGATATAAGTGAAAGTGATTTTGAACAAAATGTAATCCAAGCTTTGAGAGTTTTAGACTGGAAAGAATTTCTAGGAGATATACAAATTCGACCTTCATTTCAAATTGGCGCATCAAATAGAATAATGCCTGATTTCGTTATTAATTCTTATGAAAAGAAAAATCTTTTTGTTATCGAAATTAAACAACCGAGCATCCCATTAAACACGAATTTTCAACAACAATTATTTTCATATATGCGTCAATTAAGACTCCAATATGGTGTTTTAATTGGACAAGTTATTCAAGTATTTTACGATGGGGATTTAACAGACCACGATGACCCAGTATTACTTGAAACAATTGAGTTTAAGAAAGACAATTTAAAAGGTCAAAAATTCGTGGAATTATTTTCAAAGGAGAATTTTAGCAATGATTTGTTACAATCGTTTACGCTAAATTCTCTTAAAAAAATAAACCGAAAAGCCGACCAAAAAAAATTACATCAGAAAATAATATCGACAAATTACCAATCAGAGATTTTGGAATTAATTAAGCAAGATTTTTTAAATAAATATGACGCTGAATTAATTGACAATGTTTTGCAAGAAATATCTATAAATATTACAGCAAAAAATCAAACTGAAATTGAAAAACCAAAATTTCAAACCGAAATTCAGAAAAAAACAGAAAATACAAGCACAAGAGATAAAACAAAATATATCATAAACGGAAATGGAAAACGACTTCCGAAAAACAGATTTGTTTTGGAATTAGTTAGAGCATATTTAAAAGAAAAACCCACTGACTTTGAAACCTTGAAAAAAGTATTTCGAGACGAATATCAAGGTTCAACTGGTGTAATAAACAAATTGGATTTAATTGAAACTAAATATGCGAATAAATCCAACAAACGACACTTTACTGGAAATGATGAAATTTTGGTTAGTAAAGACAATATTAAGTTTGTAGTATCGACAGAATGGGGAAAAGGTAATGTGAATAATATTGTGGACTTGGCGAGAAAAGAAGGATTTGAAATTAAAGAAGTCTGAAATGAAAATTAAAGAAAAGCCAGTTGCCAACAATGTATATAAAAAATAAGCGAGACCGCAGTAATATCAAGGTTTGTAGCCCGTTTCACCTCTCTTGTAAGTTGAAACATTTGTGCTTCGCCACCGCTTACTTTTCATATACTTAACGTTGGGCAACATTGGTAAAAAATTTTGAGAAACTACAAACATTGATTTCAAATTGAAAATAAGAAAAAATATAATGTCACATCCATACTTTTCTTTCGACTCAAGAAATAGGAATTTTCAAGTTTTTCAACAGATAAAAGAGAAATAAAAATCATTAATTAAAACTTTAATATTATGAGAGTATTTATGAAATTTACAGGAATCAGCGTAGTAATTCTTTGTTTTGCATTGACAAGTTATTCCCAAGAAAAACCAAAAGCAAGTTACCAAGTTGGAAAATCAAAAGTTACCGTATGGGAAACTGAAAGACAAGGAGAATTTGGAAAATTTACAGCAAAAAATTTTAAAGTTGAAAAAGTTTATAAAGAAGGAAAAGAATGGAAAACGACCAATTCATTCAATTTAACGGAATTACTGCAATTAAGAGCAGCAATTGACAAAGCAATTAATAAAGAAGTAGTAATAGTAAAAGAAACAGATAAAACAGAAAACAAAAAGACTGACCAAAAAGAATAGTCGTTTGAGAAATACAAAATGAAATGAAAAAACTACCGAATTGAATAAAAATTATTGTAGTTTAAGAATCGATTTTAAAAATCGGCAAATATTTGTACAGTCTGAAATTGACTTCACCGAATTGAAGAAAATAAATAAACAACGTTGCCCAACACGCAATATAATAAATTGGGCAGAAAGTGCTATATATGAGCATTATAACTATAAATAACCATCGTAGTAAATTGATAGATTGGTGTTCCAAAATGCCCAACTTATCATATTGCCACCGTTAGGGGCAAGGCAAAAAAACGTGCAGTATTAAAATTGTTGAAAAATGGATGGAAAGTTATCCGATTTTAGAGAAAAGACATAGAAAATATTTCCCATCTTTGTATGTTGAAAATTAAAGACAAAGTAATAAGGAAACATAATGAATTACAGCGAAATAAAAGAAAAAATAAATAGTAATGTTTTAAAAGAGCAAAGTGAAAACCTTGCTTATTTTACACATTACTTGCACCATAACAAAAATGGTATTTCCAGTTACTATAAAAAAAATGCAGAAGAATATTTTGAAAGTATAGTTTCCGAACCGCTTGCAAAGTATTTGAGATTTAATTTGAATTTTGACATTCCATTCCCACCTGTAAAGAAACCTAAATTTAAATTCATTGATTTATTTGCCGGGATTGGTGGTTTTAGAATTGCAATGCAAAATTTAGGTGGCAATTGTGTTTTTTCATCAGAAATAGATAAATATGCAAAGCAAACATACGATTTAAATTTTGGTGAAATTCCATTTGGTGATATTACCAAAATTGATGAAAATGATATTCCTGAACACGATGTTTTATGTGCTGGTTTTCCTTGTCAAGCATTCTCAATTGCTGGAAAAAGGAAAGGATTTGAAGATGAAACTCGTGGAACACTATTTTTTGATATAAAAAGAATAATTGAAGCCAAAAGACCAAAAGCATTTTTTCTTGAAAATGTAAAAGGCTTAACAAATCACGATAAAGGTAGAACGTTAAAAACTATTCTAAAAGTTTTAAGAGAAGATTTAGATTATTATGTTCCTGAACCTAAAATTATGAATGCAAAAGATTTTGGAGTTCCACAAAATCGAGAACGAATTTTTATTATTGGTTTTAGAAAAGATTTAAATATTAATGAGTTTGACTATCCGAAATCTGTAAAAAAGAAGATGGCGTTTGAAGATATAAAAGAAGAAAAAGAAGTATCTGTAAAGTATTATTTATCAACTCAATATCAAGACACATTACGCAATCATAAAGAAAGACATAAAAATAAAGGAAACGGATTTGGCTACGAAATAATCAAAGATAACCAATGTGCAAATGCTATTGTAGTTGGTGGAATGGGAAGAGAACGAAATATTGTGATTGATTGTAGGCTGACTGATTTCAAACCAATAACTAAAATTAAAGGTGTAGTAAATCGTGATGGTTGGCGAAGAATGACACCACGAGAATGGGCAAGACTGCAAGGCTTTCCTGATAATTATGTAATAAAAGTTTCAGATGCCCAAGCCTATAAACAATTTGGAAATTCGGTTGCTATTCCAGCAATTCAAGCAACAGCAAGTAACTTAATTAAAAGAATTATAAAGGAGAAGTAGATGCTAAAAGGAAATAAAGGAGAATGGAGCGAAATATATACCTTATTGAAATTATTAGGTGATAAAGAGATTTATGTTGGTGATGAAAATTTAAATAAAATACCTGATTTACTCTACCCCATTATAAAAATATTGAGAGACGAAAATAACGGTAATTATGAATATTCCGTAAATGATAATTTGATTTTAATTACTGGGGAAGATGATAGTTTTAGTATTTCAATTGTTGAGTTTAAACAAAAATCTGCATTGCTATTAAACAAAATAAAAGAAGCACACAGTAGTTCTTTCGACGTTCCTGAAATAGAAGATTTTTTATCGCAAATAAAATGTTCGACATTAAAAGCAAAATCATCATCAAAAACTGATATAAGGATTGTAATTCACGACTTAAAAACAAATTTACAACCTGAATTGGGGTTTAGTATAAAATCTCAATTAGGCGGTGCTTCAACTCTTTTAAATGCTGGGAAAACGACAAATTTTATTTATGAAATTGAGAATTGTGGTTTGACAAATGACTTCGTTGAAAGAACTAACTTAATTGATACGAGAAGTAAAATAAAAGACAGATTAAACGCTGTAATTAATAATAGATGCAAAATACAATTTAACCAAACGGAAAAAGAAATTTTTGGAAACAATTTAATTTTAATTGACAGTCTATTGCCTAATATTTTAGCAGAAATCACATTTGATTTTTATACTTCAAACTCGTCTAAAATAATAGATTTAGTTGAAAATATTGAAAGTAATAATCCTTTGAATTTTAATACTGCAAATAATCATAAATTCTACGAATATAAAATCAAGAAATTCTTAACAGAAGTTGCATTAGGAATGATGCCTGCCAAAGTTTGGAATGGAATATATGACGCTACTGGTGGCTATCTTGTCGTAAAAGAAGATGGAGAAGTTTTGAGTTACCATATCTACAACAAAAATAAATTTGAGAATTATTTATTTCATAATACCAAATTGGAAACGGCAAGTAGTTCAAGACACGATTTCGGAAAAATTTATGAAGAAAACGGAAAATATTTTATTAAACTAAATCTGCAAATAAGATTTTTAAAATAGGGTGATGAATGAAGCCCAGCCCCTAACAAAGGCTATACATAATTTGGGTAAAGTGCTAATATTGAAGTTTATAGCACTAAATAAAATTAGTGGTAAATTGAAAATTAATCGTTTCAAAATCCCAAACTACGCATAGCCAAACCGTTAGATATTAAACAACCTCTCCCCGTTCCCCG
>JABMOV010000156.1 GCA_013203145.1 Fidelibacterota bacterium | reverse complement strand
GGAATTGGTTTTGGCTCTGTATTATTACATGAAATAATTAGCTGAAGACTTATCATCAAAACCGTTATCAGATATTTATTCATAGGATGATCCTTAAGTGTACGTACGAGGACCTCGGTAACACTTTATGGTTAGTATTGTTCATAACATATTACGTTTAATTCTACCACGATAGTCTTCTATCCTTAGTTTTCTTTCGTTAAAATAACCCAATCTCACATTACAATACCAGACACAATATAATCCATCATCTATTTCTTCAAGCCCTACCTCATATTCTGATATGGATGTTGAGACATAAAGCCATTTGTTACCTGGCCATCTCACTGCTCCATTCTTGCTTACACGGTACGTTTGAAAGGTATTAGGATACTCATACGGTTCAATCTTGTTCGGGTACTCTCGCAGCGATTTCGTGTAATGTTGAGCCGGTACATCATCCTTCAATGCTTCATGAGGTCTATAGGTATTATACTCATCTATAAAATGATTAAACTTCCTTTGTTGTCCTTGCAAATTGGTTGCTGGTGGTTTGGTCGTATCCGCTTTTAATTCCCTATGCATTCTCTCATGTTTACCATTCTGTGCCGGACTGGCTGGATCGATAAATATAGGGGTTATTCCAAGCCTAATCCACCAGGCGGATAGTCTGGTAAGCCGGGCTAATGCTTGAGCTGCTGCAAAGGGTATTCCATTATCACTTAGCATATAATTTGGTAAACCATATTTCTGAAACATTCTGATATAGAAGGCTTTAGCATCTTTCAGATTGGTGGTATACATCCCCTGTATCCCTATTATATACCTACTAAACATATCACAGAGGGTTAAAGGATAACACCGCTTACCATTCAGCATTTTAAAGTCACCCTTATAATCCGTTGTCCATATATCATTGGGATGAGAGGATACTGAATATATGTTTTTAGGCTTTATCCGTCGGCGTCGTTTTACAATGTTTGTATACCCGTTACGATTTAAAATACTATTGATTGTGCTAACCGGCGGATAGGTTATTCCTTTATTCTCACGCTCTAATATTGCCTTCAGTTTTCTGGCTCCATAACGGGGACGTTTCTTTCTGAGCAATAGAATCTGCTCTTCTATCTCAACCGGAGTCTTGGCAGGAAAATGATGTGGTCTGCTACTACGATCTTGAAGACCAACTAATCCCTTATCCTTAAACCTCTTAATATATTTATAGGCCGTCTTACGACTAATATTGAATCGCTCTGTTAACTCCGTTATACTATATTTATGCGTCGCATATTCTTTGATGAAAAATAACTTCTCGTCCATTTTTGTTGTTTCCTTCCAGGGCATTTGTCCAGTCTCCTTTTGACTGAATTATACCCGAAAGTGTTACCTATGTCCTCGTACATTTTGTAACCTATGTCTATGTACTGTACCCAATCTCTTTCCTTTTTCTCACTAACTATAATATTAAATAACAAAAGCCCCTACTATGAAAAGCAGAGGCTATTATTAAGGGATATCCAAGCTCACACAGATATGAGAAATACTATTTAAGTAATATCATTTTTCGTGTCTGGCGAAAATCTGCAGATTCTAATACATAGATGTATGTCCCAGAAGTCAGGTTTTCAGCATCAAACTGAACTGTATGGAACCCTGCATCCATATGCTCCTTTTTCAGGCTCGCCACTTCACCGCCAAGCAAGTTATATACTTTAATGCTCACAAAATGATCACTGGCTAATACAAAATCAATATTAGTCGAGGGGTTGAAAGGATTTGGATAATTTTGCCTTAATGTAAATTCTGAAGGAGTAAAACTATCTATCCCTATTTCTGTTGTACCTTCATTATAAAAGTAAATATTATCAACATATAGCGTATTGGGATCACCAGAGATAATTAATTGTGCAAGATGCCCTGTTGTTGTCAAACCAGTAAAGCTTGCCAGCGGTAAGTCGAAGCTGATCCAGCTTTCAGTAACCAATGCTGGCGTAGATGTAGCATCAAAGATCAATTCAAACTCTACATCATCACCACCGCTCCAGACACCGTCACTACCAAAGTCTACCAGTTTCACTTTGAATACTGCCGGTTCTGCAGTTGGATCTGGTGTCCAGATATCCAAATGGAAATGAGTCATTCCTGTAGCATCTATCGTCTGTGATGTAAACTCAATCCCTGCAAATGCGAGGTCCGTATACAACTTGACATCATCTCCAGCAATCTGGACATCAGCGACACTTGCATTATCCCAGGCTGCTGACCAGATATCTACCGTAACATCATTATAGACGTTGCTATACAAGGATATGACATTGGCTGCATCAACTGTGGGGATTAGTGCCGCGACTTCAGGTTCAGCAGTAACGATTTGTCCCGAAAAAGTAATATTATCGAAATATACCGTATTGTCAGAAGTCCTTCCATTGAGATCAAAATCAGGAAAAATAATTATTTGGTCAATTATTCCTGTTATACCCATACCGATACTCCCAGAAAGATCAAAAGTCAATTCCTCCCATTCATTGGTGAGAGTATTAGCCACTTTCACTTCAGGTTGTGCTTCGCCATTTACTTCAGCGAATTTTAGTCCCACATCACTGATAACAGTTTTGTAAACCATTATTTTGACAGTGCTGTTTGTAGCGTCAAAGGTAAAGGATCCAATATCAGAACCATGTAAAGTTTCACAACCAGCCCACGGTTGCCCTGCTTGCAATGCAGTAAATTGAGCTACAGTTGCGGAAGTATTGTTATCTGAAATACTTGGATTGGCAACTATCTGTAGTGGTGGGTTTGAATCATTCTCGAAAGTTGTCCAGGTCCAACTTGCCCCGTACCCTTCAGGTTCGAAATCAATGGGAGCGTTTTGTGCAAGCACTCTACCTCCTATTGATATTATACTTACTAAAACGAGTAAATAAAGTGTTATCTTTTTCATATCTCCTCCTAAAGAGTAGATTGGTGGTGTACAGAATCTTTAAAAGACCTGTCACGTTTTAACAGAATCCTATTGTATACTGATTAAGTTTAACAATTGTAAACAATCAACAGGAAAACCGTGCGGGGATCGCGAATGACCTCATTTTTGATTAAATAGAACATCAGGGCTTGCAGTTTTTACAGGCCTACAAGCCCTAATATCAATTACCAGAATATTGCGTATAACGCCACCAAGATGATAAGGATTGCATAGGCACTGATATTAAACACTGGTCCAGTTTTAAAAAGACTGGCTTTCAGAGGAATACCCTTAGGATCATCTTCTTCTTCAGATGTGGTAATACTTACTCCTGCAATAATTGCCATTGTGATGATCATGGTGTAAAACATTTGGTCCAGGAATGGTAAATCAACAATGGATGCCTTAAGTAAAAATGCCACAACAATCGATGATAGTACACCAACTATTGCGCCTTTATTCGTGGCTTTTTTCCAGAAGAGTCCCATCAAGAATACAGCCAGGATACCAGGACTAACTAAACCCGTGTATTCCTGAATATACTGGAACATCTGCGGAATATTTCCCATTACTGGTGCCATCATCACTGCAATTAATAAAGCAACGAAAGCCACGGTGCGTCCTACATTTACAAGTTTATGCTCTTCAGCATTTTTGTTGAAATAGGGTTTGTAAATATCCATGGTGAAAATCGTTGATGTTGAATTCAACATTGACGCTAACGATGATATTATTGCGGCTGTTAAGGCAGCTAATACCAACCCTTTTAACCCGGTCGGAATAAAAACACTTATTAGCCAGGGATAAGCTTTATCATAATTAATACCACCACTACCATTAGAAAATGCTTCATTCACTCCAGGGATAATCGCTGTACCTTCTGGTTGAGTGAACATCACAAAGGCTACAATTCCTGGGATGACGACAATCAATGGAATAATAAGCTTTAGAAACGCGGCAAATGCAATTCCGCGTTGTGCTTCTTTAAGCGATTTTGCTGCCAATGTTCGTTGTATGATATACTGATTGAATCCCCAATAGTATAGGTTTGCTACCCACATTCCGCCAATCAGTATTGTTACCCCTGGTAGGTTGAAGTATTGAGGATTATCTCTACTAAGAATCATATGGAACTTGTCCCCCGCCTGATTATAAATGTGAGACAATCCATTTACTAAGCCTCCATCCGGTGTAACATGTTTTAGAGCTATTACTGACGTAATCAATCCACCGACAACCAACAATATCACTTGTACAACATCTGTCCATGCAACCGCAGAAAGGCCTCCATAAAGCGAATATGCAGCAGCGATAAATGCTAATCCAAGGATTGCATAGAATATCAAGCTACCATCCCCGTTGCCGATAATCGTATCAATTGCCTTACCTCCCAAGTATAGCACTGATGTAAGATTCACAAAAATGAATAGTGCTACCCAAAAGACTGCCAAGATAGTCTTCAGATTTGTACTAAATCGTTTCTCAACAAATTCTGGAATAGTGTATAGTTTTTTCTCAATAAAGATAGGGAGAAAGAATTTTCCCACAATGATGAGTGTAATGGCTGCCATCCATTCGTAGGTTGCAATGGCTAGTCCTATAGCAAATCCTGATCCGGACATACCAATAAATTGCTCTGCAGAAATATTCGCCGCAATAAGCGATGAACCTACCGCCCACCACGGGAGTGATTTCCCAGCTAAAAAATAATCTTTCGAATCCTTAATGTGCCCTTCTTTATCTCTGGATACCCAAAGACCTAATGCCACAATACCTACTATGTAGGTAATAAATACAGCGTAGTCAATTCCGGAAAAATTCATTATTCCTCCTTAGTCTATTCTATTATGTGTTGTTGCCAAAATGTTTTCAATTGGCCAACGATTGGCCGATCAATTGTTGTGTACCAATCATTATTTGATACAATTTTTACGATCCCAAACCATTCTTCTCTATCATTGGGATCATGTTCAAATGAATCTTCAAACCCAAACTTCCACCAGGAATCCAAATATTCATGTATGACGACGCCAGCAACGGAAGTTTCGGCAGTTTTGATATCCTCAAAATTCTGGATAATACCATTCCCTTGTTCTACTTCTGTGTTACCACCATAACCGTAATTAGGAGGTCCTATGTGGGTTGCATTTGGAGTTACACTTAAACCTGTTTCTGTGATTAATAATGGCACTGACGGATATTTATTTTTTAAATATTCAATCCATCCTTGAAAAAGTGTACCTGTTATGCTTCCGAATGGTGGATTCTCTAAATAGTATGCGACTGCATATGAATAGGCATTATGGCTTCGGAAATCCAAAAATGGGGTATCAATAATTTCGTCTGTGCGAATATCATTAGCATAAGTAACTAAGGGCAAATCCCCATAATTATCATAAACATATGATTTTACATAGTCGCCCAATTGCGCCAAAAATACTTCTGATGCAGTTAGACTTGAATCAGTAGTGATATAATTCCCTGAAAAAGAGGTTATTTCAGGATGATACTGGTTTGTATTTAAAATGGATGCTTCATTGATTTCGTTCCCGACAATATATCCGCAAATCGGAGCTGATCCGTCTGAAAATACTCCATAGATTCTATCGATTACAGTTCGAAAATATTCCTTAGTGTTTTCAATGAAAACTGTTTCCAGCAAATCACCCTGTTCTCCATCAATCCACAGGGTTTGTAAGATGTGAATATCCTGCGCATCCTTTATTGCAGTATAACAATACTCAGGGGCACCCCAGAGGCGAATTGTATTTGCACCAAGATTTTTGATCTGATTAATATCATTTTCTATGCTAGTTTTAAGTCTTTCAGGAAGATTTATTGATTGTTCAATTTCCCAAGGAACAAAGCCCGGGTAGCCGGGCACATAAACAACACCACGAATATCTAATATTTCTCCATTCACCAAAATTTGGTTATCGTTTACTGTGTAATTGAATTTTTCAATTTCAGTATCATTCATATTTGAACACGAAACCAAAATAAGGCCACTTATAATGCAACAGTGTTTATATGCAACCAGATGATCCATAGCCTCTAATCATCTACTTTTTGAAATACTCTTATATAATCAACAACCATTTCCTGTGGGAATATTGTTGATTCATCGGGATTTCCCGGCCAGTTGCCACCAACTGCTATATTCAGAAGCAAATGAAATCTTTTATCAAACGGTGCAGGATAATCTGCTGCTATAGTATGCCAAACGGTTTGCGTCGCAAAATGAACATCATCTATATACCAGCGCATTTCTGTTTCTTCCCACTCAAATCCAAAAACGTGGAATTCATTTGTAAAATCACCTTCCGGTAACGTGTAATTCTCACCAGTATGGACATTATCTGGCCATGTCCCACCATAATGTAATGTACCATAGGTTTTGTCAGGTTCATGACCCAGCAATTCCATAATATCAATTTCGCCACTGGATGCCCAACCTCCATACTCCCAATCCGTCGGGAGCATCCATATCGCTGGCCATAATCCCTGTCCTTGAGGCAGTTTCGCACATATTTCAAAGCGTCCGTATAGCCAGTCACCTTTGTTCCGAGTTCTCATCCTTGCAGAAGTATAATCCCGCGTTCCTTCTTCGTCCGTATATGTAGCATGGATTGCTTTTATTACCAGATTTCCGCTATCAACGTATGCATTTTCAATTCTATCAGTATAATATTGCAACTCATTGTTTCCCCCACCCCAGGCGTTTACTTCAAATTCCCATTTTGATGTATCAATTATGTCTCCGCTGAATTCATCCTGCCAGATCAAATCATATCCAGGTAGTGCTGGAATTTCATTTTCATCGTTATTTGTCGAATTCTTTATTCCATCTGCATTGCATCCGATAATGATTGATACCATGACTATAGATATACTTTTCTTGTTCATGTGATTAAACCGATTGATTTTCACTTAATTAGAGATATTTTTGAGAATTCCTGATGATGATTGGAATCTGCTCTGATTAAATATATTCCTGAACTTGCCAGCAAACCATCTTTGTCCGTACCATTCCATGAAATTTCATGGTATCCTTGTTCAACTTCATCTATTTTCCATTGTATGATTTCTTCACCAACAATATTGTTAATAACAACAGATATTGATCCCGTCTCATATATCTGAACTGGAATTGTAATCGTACTATTGAATGGATTTGGATATGGCGGATCAATGTGAAAAGCATTTGGTTGAATCTGACTAATCCCCAAGGATTCCTGTTTAATTAATTCAATTCCATTCACAAATGGACCTGCAGCACCATATCCAATGCCGTAAAGTTCTGCAGAAAAATGTAAATCAAGAATACCATCGGTAACGATAATAGGTTCAAATACCAAATCATATGCAGTCTGAAATCCGGCTGTGGTGCAAACATCCAGATTGTTTACCCAAAGACTATCTTCGATAATAATATCAAAAGATCGCTCATCTGGGTCATAATAATTTTCTGATAAACGTAGATGCAAACTATAAATTCCATCTTCAACGCGAATGCGATATGCAGCAAGTCTATTTAATGTCGATCTGTATATTTCATCATCATCCGTATTGTCGATATCAACAGTTTCATCAAGAATCTGATAATTCCCACCTTCATGACCATATTCCTTATCAGGTCCCCAGACTTGATCAGCTAAATATTCGGAGTGAGCAATTCCACCATTATTAATTCTTATAGTATCTCCCAATGGTTCTGATGCATACAACCAAACAACTTGCCACGGTAGTGTATTAGGCGGATCATTATCATCTTGGATATTAAAAACTCCAAGTGATGTATTATTTACGATGTCAGAATCCATTAATAGATCAACCGTACGTTGATCATCCTGCAAAATTGCATTAATAAAAGATGTGCCGGTCAGACTGTAATTCGATACGTCCTCACTGGAAAGTTGATCTAATTCCTCAGAAAACCGTATTTGAAGTACATCATTCGATTGTCTACACCAGAGTGCTGATGGGTTAGTATTATCGACAAAACCGGTTTCACTACTGTTGGTGAGACATAAAATCATCTGTCCATCCTGAAAGACAATGTTATCTTCAATTAATAAAGACATATTACCACCCCAAGTATGGTTGTGACTTTTTTCCCAAAGTGTAGTATCTAATGCATTAAAATCATCCTGCCACTCAAATGTAAAATTCAAGTCTGTACCAGTTTCTCCTTCGCCCGGCGTATATGAGGCGAACCTAACATAATCGTAATATGCAAATCGTGGTAAAATTCTTTCATCCCATGTTCCGACCCAATCATCATAAATTGGATTCCATAAATTCATCATGATTTTCTGTGGGTAGTACAATTCGTCAATATGTCCACCTGTTTGTCGATAGACTTCTTCTCCATCAATAAACCAGGCGACATAATCCGGTGTCCATTCAAATCCATAAGTATGAAAATCCGCATGTGGATCAAAGGAAACAACATTCTGTCGAATATGTGAACTTGTACCCCATGTGATGGTATTTAGATCAATTACCTGATCGTATCTGCCAAGAATTTCAATGTCAATTTCATTCCAAGGAGTCGTTGGATGATCATCATTGTATGTAAAAAACGAGGACACAAGTCCGTCACCTCGTGCAGATTTACATCGAGTTTCGAATTTTCCGTATAGATATGAATTCAGAGTTCGTAATTCAGCTCCCCTGTAAAGCTGCCCATAAACAATTTGAAAAAGAAACATTAACGTAATAAGGCGCAATTAATCCACACTTTCTATAATTGTTCCATAGTCTAGACGACTGTCCGTTGTAAATACTGGAAAAGTCGGTACCACCACTGGATAGGGCATTTGTGGCTGAAGCACCATCATATCTATTGACGTCAACTCAATAGATTCGAATAAATCTGTGTCAATCTTAATTTGATAGCTGTATTTCGTTTGTAAAGAATCCACAACAGGATTTAATACATTTTCGATAGTTTCAACTGTACTTGAAAGAGAATCCTTAAATGCGTCCGTTTTTTCTAGAATTTTTGTTCGATAATCTCGTGCTATATAATGATCTTCCCATAATGCTACATTTTGTCGAATCGTAGCCAGTTTCTCATACTGCAATTGGTAACATAATTTGGTTAATTCAATATCCTGAAATAAATCAGCAACCGCTTTTTGAAATTCCACAGGAAATTCTTTACGATTCATTTTTTTCTTTCTGAAAACGAGAGGATGAGATTGAAGAATACTTTCAAATTCGTCTACATCCCACCATCTACTATCAACTTGAACTAGATGTTCTTTGCGTTGTTCAAATGGAAACTCACCAATTCCAGCAGTAATAAATTGCGTGTCATCATTCCAAATGGCTTGATTAAGGATATTCTCTTTTTCAGTTTGTTTTGTTAAATAATGATCTGCCATATAAGCAACATATTGCTTAAAAATGTTTTCATTAAAAAGCATGGTCTTTCCGCGCATTAACTCAGCGACGTTTTTTTCATAAACTTTCATCGCTTTTTGTTCAGTCAGTCTTTCAACAACATCATCCCAGCGCTGAGTCACATCGGTTTCTGTCATAACGGAACGATCAATCCATCCTTCCACTTTCATGAGCAAAATTGAGCCATCCGCGGTTGTTAATGGACCAATTATGTTTCCCTTTAATATGGATGAATTAAATAACTGATCCATAATAATCGGGTCTTCGCGATCAAACCAATTGATTTCTTTCTTCGGAATTGTTTCATCTGTATCTAAGACAGTATAAATATCTTCAAACGTGAATTCATCACTCAGGGCTTGAATAGCTTGATTGGAAAATTCCTCAGTGGGTAAAATATAATAAGCAACATTTATAGTTCTTCCAGCTAGTCGATACGCGGATTGTATTTGTGAAGTATCCAGCTTTACTTGCTTAAAAACCTGATCATAATAATACCATTGACGCATTGCCTGTTCTTTTCGCCCTTGTATGAAATGAGTAAATTTGTCATTTCCTTCCAAAATACCAATTTGTCTACCTTCTAAGGCGAAAAGTTTTTCTGCTATCAATGAATTTAATATGATTTTTTTGTGGATGTAGTTCGTCCCTTTACAATAATCAGGTCGGATGACATACTCAGCACGACGAATGAAATCTTCCTTGGTGATGATGTTCTCACCAATTTGTGCTAAAATATTAAAAGATGTGTCTTGTAAATCAGGTGTTTTGGAACAGGTAGAAATCAGGAGTAGCGCAATTGGACCAATGAGATATAACCTATTCATTTGATCATTTCACCGTGAGCTAAAAGGACATACTGATGGTGTATGCACTAACATTTCCTAGCAGACCCATTGTTTTGTACGCGTAATCCACAGCAATAGATTGATTTCTCATAAAAAATAATTCAACTCCTGCACCACCGGTCATTCCATATTCAGAAGAATCCATATATAAACCTTTATACCCTGAACGCACGAAGACGCGTGCAGTACCAGGTATATTTATTGAATATTCTGCGCCAATGTTAACCGATTCGGTATTATTATTGGGGTGCAGTGCATCTGCAGCTAGAATTAATGTGTGATTTCGTGTGGATATTGGTTTCAAAGCACCACCAATCCGGAAAATTAGTGGAAGCTCCCATTCCTGCGTTCTAAACTGTCCTGGAACGTCACCATAATTACCATTTTCATATTCGGAAATATCTATTGGATTCAGAAGATCTATACCGTCATATCTCATTCGGGTGCCATAATTAGCAATACTCATTGCAATCGTCAACCCGTCTTCCTGACGATCTGATAAACTAAAAAATCCTGTTTGAACAGATACACCTAAATCCACCGCAAAAGCATTAGCAGAAGTATGCCAGATAGATGAATGGATTAATTTTGTTGTTGCGCCAAATGCAAACCATTCGGCTAACTTTCTTGCATAGGATAAACTTGCCGCCAATTCATTAGCCGTAAAATTTTCGCCTGTTCCATTCTGATGACTTAAGGTTGTGACTTTCATATCCCCGTACCCAATTTGGGTCAGACCAAAAGCAAACGTTCCGATACGTGGTACGTTTACTGCAGCACCAGCAAAAATAGTATTTATATCCACAATCCAGGGCTGCATCATAAACTGTGCTTCAGAACCTTTGATATACGCTAATCCTGCTGGATTCCAGTATATCGATGATAAATCTTGCGCTACACCAACGTAGGCTTCTCCCATCGCACTTCCAGCACTACCGATACCAATTTCTAAAAAGTTTGCTGCCGTTGTTCCGTATCTATAAATCTCTTGTGACTGAATGGTTTGAAGGGATATCAAAGCAAAAACGGAAATGATCTGTATACTTTTTCTCATGATTCCCATCCTATTTAATCACGGCAAACTTGCCGACTTTTTCGTTCCCAGTAACATTGGATTTTATATGATAAATGTACATTCCTGCTGCAATTTCAAGCCCTTCACGAGTAAGCATATCCCAATGGACTATTCCCTTTTCCGGTTCATTTGCTACATGGATGTCATCTACCAGTACACCACTAACAGTGAATATCTTGATTTCACATTCGGCAGGGATATTCGTGAACAATAATCGACGTCGCTGATTCAAAAATGGATTTGCTACTGCCGGTTCCATCATATTGGTCATTACATACGGATTAGGAACAACCATTATTTTGTCCATATCGTTGTCTAATTGATCCCTGTTTATTGAATCAGCGGATGTGATTTCAAATTCAAAAATATCACTTTTCCAAAATGGTCGCTTGAATGTAACACGGTAAATATCATTGGGTAATGGATAGGTTGCATCATTACCGTTGTTAAAATCAATTACCATAAGTGTTGCCTGCCATCGGCTACCAGTACCTTTTGGTGCTCCCACCAATATTTGATCAATATATTTATCGAATACATCGTTATCATTCACGTCTAATACTATCATATCCATTAAATCATAGGCTCCAGTAGAGTCTGTAAATGATTTATTAACAACATAAAAATCAAAAGCTTGCTGCGTAAGGAGATAATTCCGATTTATCGGTTCACCATTTCCATACCTAACGCCTGATTTATTCGTAATAACACCTACGTAGGCAGAATCTTCTCCTGTGAAAACAATATCGTAATCCCAGGGTAAATAGGTGGATTCTTCATCACTTGGATGCACATGCATGACAGTACCAGTACCACCAACCAGCCAATCTGAATTAGTATAATCAAACTCAGCTGTTTCAACATCTGGGTTTACGACCAATTGAATTCCATCAAAAACATCCGAATCAAAACCAGATATTGTATTTAAACTCCAATAATCCGATGAATCACGATAAACGAGATTATTTCCGATAAAACTATTTGGATTTTCTTCATAAACCAGCACAGTGTCATCTGAAACATCATAAATGCTCACACTGTTTGTTGAATACAAAATCCCGTGAGAGTAATTACTGAGAGAATCAATGATATCAATTCCGAATGATACCTGATATTTATGTCCGGGATTTAATCCTCCTGCTGCCAGTATTGATGGTTTAATTTCACCTGTACCAAAGAAATCCTCATTCTCCTGTGTAGCTATCTCAGGCGGTACATACCCAGCCGCTGGTTGATGCGGTGTAACAATAGCTACATTTTTCCCCCAGGAGGTGACAACTTCAGCTTCATTCTTTTCAATAACAATGTTGTTCTCAGATGGCGCGATTCCCGGACCAATATCAGGAGCACCAAAATCATAGGCAACTACAGCATAATAATAGGTTCGTCCGTTTTGAACATTATTATCTATAAATACGTGAGATATTCCTGTTTCATTGCCAAGGTAATAACCCATTCCATTGATCATCCCAAAATCTGTAAATCCTCGTTTATCATCAACGATATCACATTGAAAAATGGGTCTTGAAAAAGTTGGTGTTCCATAACCATCGGTAATGACTTCTGGATCGGACATATATTTATCTGATGCACGATAAACTTTATATCCTTCAAAATCATTTATATTGCCAACAAATGGGTCACGAGTTCGTGTATCGGCAATGTTATCCCACGTCAATATCACTTGGTTGTCGCCCGCTGTTGCAGTTACCGTTGGCATTTTAGGCGGTTGGGCAAACCGATAATCTTTCTCGTAGATAATCTGGACAATGCGTTTCAATTCATATAATGCAGGGACTGAATAATCAGGTTCGTTTATCCCCTCAGATGGATCGTTACTATGGAGTTCTGACATGGAAATACGTTCAACCCGCCCCTGATATAGTGGAAACGGACCAGAAGCAAAAACTTCAACTAAATTGGATATATTCCCTTCAAACTCTTCCAATTCATTACTGCTCGTCAATTCAAACATAACTGGATCATTTTTAAACCATAGTGTAGTATTTGATGCATTATGGCTTGGAATAGGAAACATTCTAAAACAAGTCAGACCAACCATATCGGATTCAGAAACATCGGTTTTGTTAAAATTAGGTTCACATCCATACCCATCCAAAAAATCTGGTCGGTGGTTGCATTCGCCTTCATCTGGTCCAGTATAATTCAATTCACCAGGTGCTACACCGTCCAGTCCAATATCATCTCCTGCAAATTCCGATAATTGATAAATACCATCACCGTTTAAATCTTCACCGTCTTCCCAATCCTGATCTTCATCGGCATCCCAATGTTCATGCAAATCCTCTATGGTAAGATTATAAAAATCTAAAAATGCCTGTTCGTCTATCATCCCATCATGTGGTCCAATAAGGGTCGTTGCAGGGTTATCCCTTTTTTCATTTAGCAAACCATCGTTATCATTGTCAATCTGATCGTAGGCAAAACCCGGGCTCTCTAAATAGGCAAAACCCATTGTACCAGTCTTGAGTCCTCCCAAGCCCACACCGTCTATATCCCAAGAATAAGCCATATCCAATTGACTGTCAAAATAACCCAGCTCATCATTTGCGTCGTCACCTCCAATGGCATTGTCCACCCAATATCCGAACGTAACTTCGGTAACATCATAATCGGAAATATTTGCTATAGAATACTCCCAGAAAATGGCATCTCTTGCTTGCGGGTTATTCCATTGAAAACCACGAGTCTCAACTCGTAAACCTAGACCGCCCCATGGGTTTTCTTTTTGGATGGTAACATTAGGATTGATATCACCAATAAAATTTCCTGGTCTTGGATAATATTTTACTTTGTCCTCAATCCCAAGATATTCCAGATCCTGGGCATCATTTACTACAAAATAGGTTTCCATATCAGCATAGATGACTCCACGACCAAAACGACCATCCCATTCACCGGGCCACTTTAATCCATTGCCTGATGGCCAGCCACCAATAGGCCAGGAATTTTCTTTATTACTCATTGCGGGGTATTCATTGGTCTTGTTGAAATACCCAAAAACCGGATAAAATCCCCATTCTAGTGTCCTTGCAGGGTTCACATCCATTTCTTCCCGATAACTGGTTTGCAAGTAATAGAGCTCATGTTTATCTGTTGCCGATTGAATTTCCGCTGGAGTTGTCAATGGAATTGTATCCGTAGTAAACGGATCGCCATCATCTTCGATATACACTTTACCGCCTACTAATAAACCAACACCATCAACCATCTTTACACCATCAGGATTATTCGGCCATTTTGATACACTTGCCTTTGGATGATCAGAAAGTTCTGTAGTATTTCTGAAATAAAGGTATACGCGATTGCCTTCCATGGTTCCTTCACGCTCGGCAGCAATATCACCAGCGGGATCATTAGGTCCTTGGTATTCCTGACCTTGTGCCATGATAGTTGCGACTAATGCAAGTGCAATAATTATAGTCTTTGATAACCGTGTAAAATATTTTTTCATAGATATTCTTACTTAAAAGTTTACGCCTGCACTTAGTTTAATCATTCTAGGTGTGGCAAACATTGAGGGATTTCGAATAATATCTTCGAGTGTATTGAAATTACTATGATGACTTGTAAAATCAGAATCTCTAACTATTGCAGTATAGGCGCGACCCGTTCTGGAATCAACAGCAACTTCATTCAATCGATCAAACAAATTATAGACAGAAAGAGTAAACTTTACACCTAATCCCCCTAATGACATATTGTAATGTCCGGTCATATCAACCGTGTAACGCGACGGCATATAATCATTATTTGGGTATAAGTTGATTCTGGATAGAATACTCTCTTCCAGAGGTGAAAAGGTATATGGTGTTCCTGAATTATAATATCCTGTGAGCGATATGCCGTATTGCTCCTTGTAATATCCAATAGTAGTGTTTAGAGTATGACGTTGGTCCCAACTCATGGGAATAAAGCGATTTACCGGATCTTGACTATTTCCTGATCTATCAAATGCTTGGGTAGGATAATCAGCATTCCCTCTAGTATATTGGAGTGTATAATTAACATTTGCACTTAAATCTCCAAAACGTAAATCATATTTAACTTCCAAACCTCGAGCGTTACCATAGTCTTTATTACTGTATAAACCATACTCAATCTGATTATAGGTACTTATAATTTTCGTGCTTAACAGATTGTAAATATCCCTGTAAAACAAAGATACTTCGATTCCCATGTCACGTGTCAATTCCTGCCAAAGCCCGATTTCGTACGTAACCGTTTTTTCCGGTTTTAATAATGGATTCCCCATTGTGGTTGAGTAGTCACTTGGCCCCACCAATAAAGAGTGATTCTGGTACATCGCATACATGGGTGGCATTTGGAAAAAATGGCCATAACTAAAATGTAGTACTGCCGCACTTCCAAGTTGGTAAGCCAGACCTAAACGTGGACTAATTTGGGATAATGCCCCTGCTTTTGGATAAGTTGACATCATAGAATCTGGAAGTGATAATTGGTTCGCAGGATTTCTTCGATCTGATGGATAAGTCGTTTTCGGATCAAACCAATCATAACGTAATCCTATGTTTATTACCATATTGTCAAATTCCATCTTATCCTGAGCATAACCGGATAATTCTACTGGCGAAACTTTATAGACATCTGCATATCCTGTTGAATCACCAAAGATGATTGGTTCATAATCATCATCTTGATTGTCATTTCCACTATACTTATTTCTTATTTCATGCCAACGGCTATCAATTTGATGTGTGGTATGTATTCCACCAAATTTTAAGTTATGTCTTTGATTGATCTGCCATGTCAAATCAAATTTTATTCCGTCATCTAAAGAGAATCTTTCACTATGCCCCTTTTCTTGACCTCCTGTAAAAAATCCAACTCCATAACTTTCTAAGTATTTATCATGAACATAATTAGAATCTAACGGATTTTTAAATACGTACCATCCACTATAGGAATCCATACGTGAAAGTTTTAATTCATAAAATAAACGATTGGATAACATATGATTAAATTGAAGTGCATAAAAATCTGTTGTACGGTGAGTGGATGCCATACCGTTTGGATTATATTTAAACGTGTGGTTATATCCGGACCAAATATCTTCATTTTTAGTATATAAAAACGATGAACGAAGGCTTTTAAATAATGAAAACGTTAGTTTCCCAAGCAACGATGTGTTTTCACTTCCATTCATGGACGCGTACTCACCATCACCGTTTGCTTCTGTAATCCATTCAGCAGGATTATCAGAATAATAGTTACTTAAATCATCAACCCGATACCGATTAATACCATTCAAATGATTTTTATTGTTCCGCACACGAATATTGGCAAAAAAATTGACTATATCAGGAATAGCAGGACCGCTGATTTGAAATTTATAATCTTTATTTCTATCAAATTCACCAGGATCAAGTCCGATAAATATATTATCATTGGGAGTATAATAATTTCCCATACCAATTGATGCAGATCCATCAAAATGATTACTACCATCTTTGGTAACGGCATTTACAATACCACTCATAGCCCGGCCGTATTCCGCATTGAATGTTCCAGTAATGACTTCCAGATCTTGCACAACTTCGGGTTCAACACTCACTGAAGAACTTGTTCCCCCAAACACTTCATCAACCTGCATTCCATCAATCATGTAAGATACTTCGGTTAATCGACCACCGCGGAAATGTCCCTCTACTACACCTGCCTGCATAGCTACTACAGCACTTAAATCTTCGATCGGCAATGCTTCAATCTGGTCCGAAGAAACATTTTTGATTGTGCCGGTTTGATCTTTTTTTACTGATACTCGATCAACTTCAACTATTACTTCTGTGCCTTCAAGTACTGTGGGATCAAGCGTAAGATTAAGGCTTGTTGTACGGTTTATTGAGATGTGAACATCGTTTATCGTGACCTCGGCATACCCTATCATTGAAACTTTTAAAGTATAGTCGCCCGGTAGAACATTTATCAAGTAAAATAATCCATTTTCATCAGCGACTGTTCCCATATATGTATTAGGAACAAAAATATTTGCGCCTGGCAATGGATCACCCGTGCTTTTGTCTGTGACACTGCCAGAAATTTTCCCAGTTGTTTGTCCAAAACAAAATTGGGTAGATACTATAAATAAAGCTGTAATCAATGTTAGAAATTGTGTTGAAGATCGCGTCATAAGTGATACCAGTTTACGGATAAAAAAAATCCAGGCGGAAGAAAACCTCCCGCCTGAATTTTTAGGGTTTTATTTCATCAGGATCATTTTCTTCGACTTAACGAAGTCATTTCCTTCCAACCGATAGAAATACATACCAGAAGCTAGATTACGTGCATCGAATGTAATCAGATGCTCACCAGCGGGTTGTACTTCATTTGCCAACTGCGCGATTTGTTCACCAAGAACATTGTAAATCGTCAGCTTTACATACCCATCTACTGGAGTAGTATATTGAATCGTCGTTGTTGGGTTGAATGGGTTAGGATAATTATTCGCCAGATAATATTCACCAGGTACGTATGTTTCCTGATCATCTGTACCCATGACGCCATCTTGATCACCTACAAAAGTATATGACCAAACTGAAGGTGTTTGGTGAGCATTATCGTTATTAGTTGGAGAATTGACAACATTTCCTTCCCAAGCACCATTATCACGATCATGAATAGAAGGTTCAATCGGTGTACGCATACCATTTAAAGCTGTAAATAGGTCATCATCATCCCCTGCAAGTGAATCAAGAGGAACCTTTGCTTCAAAGGCATAATCTGGATTAAATCCCTCGAAATAGAAATTTACACCATCATTAAGCATTTCAAACTCATTTTCAGCGAAAAAATGTGATTCTGTAAATACCATTTTATAGTCAGGTTCAGAACCACTTTCAAAAGATGTATGACGTTTACCACGTTGGTCATATGCACCGAAGAATAATTCAAAAACGTCATGTTCCCACCAGTTACCGTCACCAGTCCATCCATCATAATTATCATCATAGACATCCGCAGCAACATAGAGAAAGTTTTCATCTACAGCGAGGAAGAGAGTTCCATAACAATCAGCGTCATCGGTAACTGTCCCAGTTACATTTGGTGTTCCAAATGAATTGCTCGTTGGTCCCATTTCAAAAGGTACAATGTCGCTGTCATACCACTCACTCAAATCACCGTCTAGTGTTACGGTAGGAGGTGTAAGAGAAATAGTTGGTATTCCTAATGCTGTATTTGAAATCATATCGGATAAACCTGGCTCACTTACATTTCCTGAAGCATCAACGCATTCAACTGCATAATAGTAATCCACTGCAGCATCTGTCAACGGTGCGTACAGGTAATGCACAACACTCTGAGTTGTTTCTAATACACCAGTTGCCACAACATCGACCGCATCTGATTCAAGGTCAGTAATAGGATTATTACTTGCATAGACATGATAGACTTCATCAGATTCGCCCGGGACATCCTGCCATGTAACAAGTGTATAGAAATCTTGTAAAACAGCAGAAACTACTGGTGCTGCTGGTGCCAAAACGTCCATCTCAGGATTACCTGTCACCATTGAACCTATATAGATTTCTGTTCCTGCAACTGCATTACCATTTGCCATGACTCCTAGTACAATAACAGCACTTGTATCAAAGTTTGGAGCAGTATCATCAATAACAAAAGAATCTAAAGGAATTGCATAAAAATTCCAACCGCCCGCTGCTTCAGGAGTTAAAAGGGCGTAAACATTTCCACCACCACCTTGAAATTCAAATTTTAGCTCAGGTGTATTAGCAGGTGTATTCATATGGAATTTGAGTGAATCGGTATCCCAACGAGGTGTGTAGTTAATTGGTGTCAGGTCAAAACCTGCTCCACTCCAACCATTACTCCATTCATCACCCATTACCCATTTCAGAGCATTTAATCCATCTTCATATCCCATTCCATCAACAAGCTCGAAAGTACTTTGACCCCAACCAAATATATTCGTAACAGTAGTAGTAGTATTTAAACCATTAAAATAACCAACATCAACACCACGGAAACCTTTAAGGGTAATATAGTCAATGGATACTTTCCCTGAATCAGCTGGTAAATTGCCCGCTGGATCCCATCCTGATGTCACAAAATCAAATTCCACTGAACGGATACTTTCCAAATTCAGCATCAAATCATTTTGTGGTTGTCCCCAACCATCTGGTACACGAGTAAATCCAGAGTCACTTGGAACAGTAGCACCATCAGTAGGAAGTTCAATTAAAGGAATTTGAATCTCTACCCAATCACTTACTGCATCAATTGCAGTAGCACTCTCATATGCATAAATTTCATGTGTCGTAGCACCTGCTGGCATATCAGAGAGTTGAACTCTAAAGAATACTGTATCAGGGCGAACTGGTGCTTCTTCTACTTTCAACCAAAAACTGAATGTTTCTGCAGGAGAAAAGTCCCATAGTTCCCCATCTTCAGGATACATGGTCTGCAACGCAATAAAGCTACCCCAGCCATGTAATTCAGGAATATAATAATTCACGTCAATTGCTCCGGTACCTTGAACAACATCATTTTCATCAAGAGCAAGACTTAGGCCACCTTCGCCATCTTCGTACCAGGTTGTGTCTAACGCATCAAATGTTTCAAATACCATATATACATTTTCATGAATCGTAGGATCTTCTGTTGAAGTTGTATAAAAATCTACATCATCATAACCATAGACAGCTTCATGTAGCCAATCCCAACGAGTAGCTACCAAAATAGCTTTTGCTAATACACCACCAGCAGGCACAGTAAAACTTATAGAAAATTCTTGCCAGTCTGCTGTTACACCAGTTTGTAGTAATTCTACTGATTCGATTGGGTCACCACCAGCAGCACTATATATTTCGTATTTAAGTCCAGCAAAATCACCACCAGCCAGGGAATCACCAACGTCCTTAATAAAAGCTGAAAGTGTCCATTCCTGACCTGCAAATACTTGAGTTTCCTGAAGAGCAACAGCATAACCTTGTGCTCCCCCACCATTACCAACACCTAACTCAAGAAAATAGTCACCAGTATTTGCTCCACCACTAATGACAGTTATATGTGATTCAGAACCCCAACCAACATTATTGTCGGATTCCCATCCTGTTAAATCACCGGTTTCAAAACCAGGATTATCTAAAACATTACCAAAAAGTCCGGTAGTAATACCAATGACTAAGGCAAATAATAATAGCTTTGGCAATCTCATGCTAATCTCCTTATTATCTTGATTTCCAAGAAATATTTTGGACAATTGAAAAATTCACCCTTCAATACGGATACAGAATTACACGTCCTTGAATTGATTTGTTGTGGGTATAAATTCTCCATTGACCACTCTGATTACAAAAACTAAGCCAAACACAATCATTATATGATTTAAGTAATTCTTAATCTCATTCTCGAGCGGAATTCGGTTATTATTAGATTATTGAAATATTGGTAGTTGGGGGGAGTTAGTCAGAAAGTTATTAATTTGATAAAATATATTATCATATTGATAACGGTTCAATCTTTCAAACCAAGTTCTTTACACATGCGATGAAAATTAGGAGGTGCTAACCCAAGTTTGCGTGCAGCCTCCGCATCTGTACTAGACTTTTCACGAACATATGCGACGTAATTTTTACGGAAGGTGTATTCAACCTCTTTAAGTGGCAATAAGTCTTCGTTTGAAAATTGCATTAACGAATCATGAATCGTATCGTGATTTTTGATCAACCCCAACACATCATGGGCAATAGAACGATCAACTTCCTTTGTTCGAAGAGCCAAAATCCTTTGTATGACATTTTTTAGCTGACGAACATTTCCCGGCCATCCAAAATTGATGAATTCATCCATCGCCTGTTTGGTAATTTTGGGAGGAACAATGCTAAGATCCTTACCAAAATAGTGTAAATGATAATGAATAAGGTTAGGAATATCTTGCTTTAATTCTGATAAAGGTAGTGAACGAATGCGAAGGATATTTAGGCGATAATATAAGTCTTCTCTGAAGGTACGCCCTTTTACCATTTCTTTTATGTCCTGGTTTGTGGCAGAAATAACTCTAACATCTACTTGATACTTCTTCTTTCGACCGATTTTATCCAATTCACCAGACTCTAATACTCTAAGAAGTTTAGCTTGAAGCGAATGGGGTAATTCACCAATTTCATCAAGAAAGATAGTTCCTAGATTGGCTTGTTCAAATAAACCCTTCTTTTCTTCTTTCGCTCCTGTAAATGCTCCTTTTACAAATCCGAATAATTCGCTTTCGATTAAGTCTTTTGGTATCGCAGCACAATTCACGGTGACAAATGGTTCGAACCTTCTACTACTTTTATAGTGCAAATTCATGGCGATTAGTTCTTTTCCCGTGCCAGATTCTCCAGTAATCAAGACATTTGCATTGGATTCAGCATATCGATCCACTAATTCACGCAACTCATTAAGAGCAGGAGAATCTCCTATTAATGGTCGCGCGGATAAAATTGTTTTAATATTAGATTCTAATTTTTCCTGAGACAAAAGATGTTGTTGTTCCAGTTTACGCCTTTCATAGGCATTGGTTATTGTGAGAATAAAATCTGTAGGTTGGTAAATATATTCTTCAATATCCGCGGGATATTTTGTGCCAAACCAATAGGCACCGGCCTCAAGTAATTGATTCGCAAAATAAATATCCGTTTGATTTAGGGTCATCTTTGTAATCACAATAATCTGTATGGTATTATCAATTTTCTTGATCGCATGTAAAAGGGATTCGCCAATTAGTCCACCGGAAATCTGGTAATCCATTATTATAACATCGCATTCGCGATTTTTATTCAAACATTCTAATGCGTCCTTACCATTTGAAACAATCTGAACTATTACAATATTTTTTCGATATGGATGCAGTGTATTCTTAATCCGATTAACATCAAATTCCTCATCCTCAATAATCAGAATATTTATTTTTCTTTCACTCATTAATAACTCTCATTACACAATTATTTTGTATTGTGCACCTCCCGTATCTTTATTTTTAACATCCAGTTTCCAGCCGCATCGTTTACAATTCTCATAAGCTATGAAGCAGCCAAATCCAGCATTTTCCTTACGCAGCTTTGTAGTTTCATTTTCCAGAAATATCTTCGTAATACCTGATTCCGATTTTTGGAGTAATTCCGCATTTATACCTGGGCCATCGTCTTCAACCAAAATAATCCATGCCCCTGCTTCATCAGATGCGGTTGTAATAGTAATCTCAACTTCATCTTCTTGATTATGGTCAATGGCATTTTGAATCAGTGGTTCAATGATAGTCCATATTACATTTTCATTTACATTCACAATAGGAAAGTCTTTATCCAAATGAGTATTAATTTTGGTTCGGCTACTTGGTCTGTAAACACGATTAAAAACATTCTCAATAATAAAGGAAATCACTTTATTTACGTCTGTATTAAACGTTGAACCACGCACAATATTGATCGGTGGATTACTTGATTTCATATCATAAATCACACGGGCTACAAACTTTGCATATCTGGTTATGCGCATTCGAATTGTTTCCAGATTAGTATTATTAAGTGCTCGTAAATCTTCGGTGATAAATCCCATTACTTTTTCGGCTTTGTGATGGGCATGATATATTCGTCGTGTAAATGCAGCTTCTTTTTGGTGCTCGATTTCTTGCCGCAGTTGTTCTTCCCTGGATTTAAACAATTCCTGTTGGGCACGATTCCTCTCCTGTACTGTATATGACGATATATAAAAAATGGCTACCAGCCCTAAAAGTATTAGAACAGAAAAAAGGGCGCTACTCATGTCGTAAGCCTTTGTTATTTCACGTACCAAATGTGAAAAATCAGGAGAAATCCTCATGTAAATTGCCCCCATAAAGTTTCCGTAAGGGACAAAAGGAACTAAAACATGAAAAGTATCATCTCCTCGTAAATAACTATATATCTGTTCCGTTTTTAGTAGTTTTTCACGTGCCGTATTAAACCAATAAAATGCTATAGAATCAACTTGAGATAATTCAGGTAATGTTGATTCATAAAATAAGGCGTATAACTGTGCTCCAGTATTGATGTAATACTCATTATTCCCCTGAACAATAATAATACCTATATCATCGATATTCTTTTGGAGAGTTTGTTGAGAGAGAATAAGATCAAATCGCTCAATTGTTTTTTGTATATCATCAGTTGTAGATGGTGGACTAACCTGACTTTGTTCCAGGATTAATTCCAATGATGATGTAGTTAAATCGGCAATTCTTTCTGCAGAATCCTTGCGATAAACATCAAGTGCTTTGCTCATTAAATCTGTTGTTGAATTGGAATGAAGGAATGAAAGAATAATTTGAAATAATGCAAGAATCGTAAAGAAAACAATAAGGTGTCGAAGTTCGAAATTATAATCTTTAATAGTAAATCGCATGATCAGTCACTCACGATAGCATGGATGTCTTTTTCAGCCTTTGATAATCCTTCTTCAATCGTAACCTCATTGGCTAATATTCGATTTAATGCTAATGATAAAATGTCAGATACTCTCGTATAATCAGGATGTTGCGGTCTGTGTATTCCATTAGGGATAAGTGTTTCCAAATACTTTAAGCGTTCAAAATTCATTACTGTATTGCTATCAGCATAAACAGATTGAAGCACCGGTAAATAGCCGCCTATTTCAAACATTAATTTTTGTATATCGTGCGAAAGGCAAAAATCAATAAACTTCACTGCCGCATCTTTATTTTCCGTATCCTGGGATATCATGAGATTCCATCCACCAAATACTGTTTTCGGGTTCTGCCCTTCCTCGTGTGGCAAACTTGCAATATCAAGAAACATAAGTTTGTTTATTTGAGTAGCTGGGATAATCTCGGTATTCACAATCATACTCGGCCAAGCCCTGAAAAATGGGACGTCATTCTCTATACTATATGCATAGCTCTCATTCTCGTTGAATGTTAATACTTCTGACGGACTCATTTTTGATTCATAGATTAAGTCTTTCATTTCTTTACATACTAATTGTGCTTCAGGTGTGTTAATTGTGAAATGACCATTTTCTGCAAGAACACCATTGTGATTGCTCAAGAATTCAAGATAATTACATATTAATCCTTCGTAATTATCCGCCTGGAATAAATAAAATTCCTCATCTGCGAAATAATTATCTCTAATTTGGTTTAATTCTTTCCACGAAATGGATCTTTTCAATTTTGAAACTATAGTCTCATATTCAGGCAAATTAGACAACAAATCATGTCTGAAATAAAGAACACCCACATCCATATATAAAGGAAGGGCAACCAATTTTTGATCATAGTAGCAGGTAGAAATAATTTCTTTTTTAATGCCTTGAACAGTTAAATCATTAAAATATTCATTTAAAGGCAACGCCCAACGTGCAAAGCGTGGTACCCAGATTTGATCGACAGCAAAAACATCAATTCGACTATTTTTACTTCTTAATGATCTAGCAATAAGCTCCTTTCGTTCATTTGTTGTGAATTTAGTAAATGGTAAATTGATGGGTATAACTTCTATTTCACCTTTATACTTTTCATTGAAAGCATTTATCATGAGTTGATGGGCAGCAGAAATATTATCAGCATAATAAACTTTTTGAATTGGTTCTAAAGGTTTTTGAAAGAACCTAAAGGGCAAGAGATAGAACAATAGGCTAAGACCTATTGCGCCAATAATAAGAATAAATATTACCCTATTTAGAGTGCTACCTGAATATGATTCGTCTTGATTTCGCATGATTTATTGTGTTATCATTTTGATAATATATTAAAAATTGCGGTTAAGAATCTGATTATCCTATTCATATTTTTAGTTTATCTTTTAAGAATTTATTTTTTTTACTGTCGATAAAATATTAAAACTAATATGTTTTCTGAAACTCTATTGTTTGGCATAATCCTTGCGAACTACTGATCTTTAACGATTGGTTAATTCAATTCTGGTTTTGAAAGGGATATTATGCGGCACCGAAACAGTTTTATTTATTATGGTTCACTCTTCACATTTTTGTTCCTGATTGCTGGGTGCAAACTAAAGTCTAATGGTCCTGATCTGGATCCCGACATAGAAAGCAAAGTCAATACTTTAGTTTCAGAAATGACACTGGCAGAGAAAATTGGTCAAATGACTCAGGTGAATAAGGGCTTTTTGCATAGTAATGAGGATATCAAAACCTACTTTTTAGGTTCCCTACTAAGTGGAGGTGGATTTACACCTGAGGTCAACGAACCTGAACATTGGGTAGACATGGTAGATGAATATCAAAATATGGCTCTCCAAACTCGATTAAAAATACCCTTGATTTATGGAATTGACGCCGTTCATGGTCATAATAATGTTATAGGTGCTACTATATTTCCCCACAATATAGGTTTAGGTTGTACTGATAATCCCGATTTAGTTAAAAAGGCATCTGAAGTCACGGCATTGGAAGTAGCTGCCACGGGAATTCACTGGACATTTAGCCCGTGTATTGCTGTTCCACGCGATGAACGCTGGGGACGCCACTATGAAGGGTATTCTGAGTCTCCTGACCTTGTCAAAGATCTTGGCGCTGCATCCATTCAAGGTTACCAAGGTGAGTCATTGGCCGACCGAAAAACAGTTTTAGCCTGTGCCAAACACTATGTGGGTGACGGTGGTGTTGACTGGGGATCTGGGATGGGTGGAAAAATTGATCGTGGTAATGTGACAATAAGCGAAGAAGAAATTCGCAATCTACATCTTCCCGGGTATCTCTCTGCGCTTGAAGTCGGAGTTGGATCTATTATGATATCATATAGCAGTATTAATGGCGATAAAATGCACGGCAGCAAATACTACATTACGGATATACTCAAAGATGAATTAGGATTTAATGGGCTTGTCGTATCCGATTGGGCTGGAATTGATGAAATCCCTGGGGATTACAAAAGTGACATTGAAATGGCAATCAATGCAGGGCTTGATTTGATTATGGTACCTGAAAGTTATTTGGATTTTATCAATTATATGACAGAACTTGTGAATGAAGAAAAAATTTCAATGGATAGAATCGATGACGCAGTGACGCGTATTCTACGTATTAAATATCAATTAGGATTATTTGAAAATCCGTTAGCAGATCGATCATTATTAGGAACTGTTGGATCGTTAGAAAATCGCGAAGTTGCCCGGCAGTGTGTTCGTGAATCGCTAGTCTTACTAAAAAATGAAAATGATGTCCTCCCAATAAATAAAACAGGAAGCAAAATTCTTGTCGCAGGTGCAAATGCTGACAATTTAGGACATCAATGTGGCGGTTGGACAATTTCATGGCAGGGTGATAGTGGAGATATCACTACAGGTACTACCATATACAACGCTATACTAAATTCAGTGTCTGATCAAACAAATGTAGTTTATTCTGAGGATGGAACTAATGCTTCTAGCGCTGATGTTGCAATTGCAGTTATTGGTGAAGGTCCCTATGCTGAAATGCAAGGTGACCGTGATGATTTATCGTTAAGCGATTCGGATATACAGACATTGACAAATCTGAAAAATGCCGGTGTTCCAACTGTCATTGTTCTCATATCTGGACGTCCATTAATTGTGGAGGAATATCTTGCTGATTGGGATGGGTTTATTGCCGCTTGGTTACCAGGTACCGAAGGACAAGGTGTAGCAGATGTTTTATTTGGCGATTATAACCCAACCGGAAAACTCTCAATTTCATGGCCTCGTACTATGGATCAAATTCCAATTAATATTGGCGACGATGAGTACAACCCCCTCTTTGAATTCGGATATGGTTTGAATTATTAAAATCATTATATATGTAGATTTGTGATTATGTCACATACCTTTCACTCCAGTTTTGTGATTCCATTGGTATTGTCGTACAAAAACAGAATTTTATGAAGGCTATGCCAAAAGTATCTTCCTATATTATTTTAGTTACCCTATGTTTTTCATTCGGATATTCACAAGGATTCTTGCACACTGACGGTCAATCAATTGTAAACGGAAATGGTGAAGAAGTCATACTTCGTGGGATGGGTTTGGGCGGCTGGATGTTGCAGGAAGGCTATATGATGCAATCCAATGCTTTTGCGAGTTCACAGCATGAACTTAAAATAAAAATTGAAATGTTGGTTGGCACGGAAAATATGGAAAACTTTTATAACACCTGGTTACAGAATCATTGCCAAAAGGTTGATGTTGATTCCCTGGCTACGTGGGGATTTAATAGCATTCGCCTCCCCATGCATTACAATCTATTTACGTTACCCATCGAAGAAGAACCTATCGCAGGAGAAAATACATGGTTAGACAAGGGATTTGAATTAACCGATAGCCTTCTTTCCTGGTGTGCATCAAATGAAATGTATTTAATACTAGATCTACATGCTGCACCCGGTGGACAGGGATATGAATCAGCAATCTCTGATTACGATCCATCAAAGCCTTCCCTGTGGGAAAGCGCAGCAAACCGCAGCAAAATGGTGGCACTCTGGTATAAACTTGCTGAACATTATTCTAATGAGCCCTGGATTGGTGGATATGATCTCTTAAATGAGACCAACTGGCATTTACCCGGCAATGTAATGCTTAAACAGCTTTATCAGGATATCACAACCGTCATTCGCGCCGTCGATAACAATCATATTATTTACATTGAAGGAAACTGGTTTGCCAATGATTTTAACGGATTGATTCCACCATGGGACAATAATATGGTCTACAGTTTCCATAAATATTGGAGTTATAACGACCAGAGCTCTATTCAATGGATGCTTGACATGAGGCAAACTCATAACATCCCAATTTGGTGTGGTGAATCTGGTGAAAACTCCAACGTCTGGTTTACAGATGCCATCACGTTATTAGAGAATAATGATATTGGCTGGGCTTGGTGGCCTCTAAAGAAAATTGAATCTATTGCAGGTCCGCTTTCCATTACTAAAACAGAAGGATATCAAACCCTTTTGAATTACTGGCAAGGTAGTGGAAATCAACCAACTGAAGAATTTGGAGCCAATGCCTTGATGGAATTAGCCGAAATGGCAAAGCTGGAAAACTGTCGTTATCAAAAAGATGTAATTGATGCAATGTTTCGACAAGTGAACAGTGATGAGGCTAAACCTTTTATTAATCACCAAATTCCAGGTACAATACAAGCTGTGGACTATGACTTAGGGAGAAACGGTATTTCTTATTCTGATATTGACGTTGCTAACTATTCAGTTTCTACAGGAGAGTATACAGCATGGAATACAGGATTTTCATATAGAAATGATGGCGTTGACATTGAGGTTAGTAGTGATAATGATGCTTCGTTCTACAACATAGGCTGGATTCAAACAGGCGAATGGGTAACTTATACAGTAGAAGTTTCCAAAACCGATTCTTTTGAAGTAATGCTTAATGTGGCCAGCCAAAATGGAAGTGGGCAATTACGTCTCAACGTTAACGGCTTAGCTGTAATACCAATTATTGACATTCCTGAAACCGGTGGATGGCAAGTCTGGACATCCATGGATGCAGGAAAAATATTTCTCAACAAAGGCAGTAATATATTTGAATGGAAATGTCTTAACTCTGGTTTCAACTTAAGTGAACTAACATTTACTGCCACATCTGAAGTCATCGATGGATCATTTTATCTTAATCAGAATTTTCCAAATCCGTTCCGTTCCAAAACCAAAATTGAGTATTATATAACTGAATATGATAACACAAAACTCGATTTATATAATCTGCTGGGACAAAAAGTTGACAACCTAGTTGATAAGCCACTTGAAGCAGGTCCACACGAATTTGTTTTTGATGGCAGCCACCTTGGGAGTGGGATTTATTATTATCGTCTAAAATCCGGAAATGGAACTAAAATCAAAAAGATGATGCTGGTAAAATAATAAAGTCCCAATCAATATGGATTCGTCAATCGTTGTTTAAATAAGTACCCGGAGACGGACTTGAACCGTCACGCTTTTGAAGGCG
>JABMOV010000155.1 GCA_013203145.1 Fidelibacterota bacterium | reverse complement strand
CTTCTTGGGGTGTCCGTTGAAATGTAGCAAGTCCAATACAGAGTGATGTTAATAAATCTTAGTTAGGAATTAATTGGTTATTACTGATAGAATGCTTTAGTGAAGTTATATCTACATTAAATCTTCAATGAACTAGAAATACTTCCCCAATATAAATACAAAATATCTTACCTCTTATACACTGCGTTTATCAATGCATCTGGTACAATTTTAAAGAAGGGGATAACCAATCGCCATTGCCAGGGAAATATGTATGATTTTTTACCTGATTCCATCGCATTTATTATTTTTTCTGCAGCAATGTCTACATCCATTAAAAAAGGCATAAATCCATTATTATCGACCATTGGTGTTTTGATGAAACCGGGATGGATTGTAGTGATTTGAATATTATTCGGAGTAAGGTCATAACGCCACCCATCTGCCATGGTTCGTACAGCAGCTTTTGATCCTGAATAAGCACCATGACGGGGAAGCCCACGAAATCCTGCAACAGAACTTATGACAGCAATCTTGCCTGACTTTTGTTTTACCATGTGCGGTGTAGCGGCAAAGACTGTATTTACAACACCATTAATATTGATATTTAGTACACGATGAACGTCCTTTGTTTCGCCTTTCCAAATTGGATCCGCCGCACCAATTCCTGCGTTTGCGTATAAAATATCTATATGTCCAAAATTCTCAACAAAATTATTGATGCTGGTGACGACTTTTGCTTCATCGGTTACGTCTCCAGAAAAAATAATTGCGCTACCACCCAGCGATTCACATTTGGTTTTTACTTCTTCCAAAACATCCGTCCGACGAGCAAATAATCCAATAGAATATCCTCGTTTTGCGTATGCATAGGCAAGATACTCACCAATACCACTACTGGCACCTGTAATAAATACAGTTTTACTCAAAATGTACTCCGAATTGCCCCACCATCATGGACAATGGCTTGCCCAGAAATGTATGACGCGTGTTTGGAACATAGAAATGCTGCCACAGCTCCAAATTCTTCCGTTGATCCTAAACGACCTACTGGGATGTCAGCCGCCAGTCTTTTCATAGCTTGGTCTTCAGTGATTTTATTCTGATCTGCAATGGATGCCGCTAATGACCGTAACCGATCTGTATCATGTGGCCCGGGTAACATTGAATTAATGGTAATCCCATCTTTCGCAACTTGTCGAGACATCGTTTTTATGTATGATGTTAGCGCTGTTCGAGTAGTATTCGATAATATTAAATCATCAATGGGTTGTTTCACAGAAATACTGGTAATACATAATATTCGACCCCAACCAGATTTCTGCATATGTGGCAAAGCTTTACGAATCGAATAGACAGCGGTATGAAATCCTTTGTGGAAAGCGTCATTGAAATCTTCCGGTCCGAATGATGCGGGATCCCCAGATGGAGGACCACCATTATTATAAACTAAAATATCGGGTGGCTTGAATGTGGACTCACAATGAGAAAAAACGGCATCTAAACATGATAATTGGGATACATCACATGGTAATCCCGAAACCATCCCCGATTCCGATTCAATTGTTTTAAGTGCGGATTGTAGTTGAGCCTCATCTCTGCCGCAAATGACAACATTTGCACCTTCCCGAGATAACGCTTTCGCGACGCCAAACCCAAGTCCTTTAGTTGATGCGAGGACTAAAGCAGTTTTATGTTTTAAACCTAAATCCATTATATTTTGATATAAATCTCTCTTTGATGAAGCCAATAGAGAATTAACCACCATCCTAGAATATGTGTGATAGCGAACAGAAATGAACCGTTAAGATTCCCTGCAAGGGGCACGAAGATCGTCTCGTACAAATATGTATAGCCATTCACAGTTTCGCCTGCCAATGTAAATTTGAATCGGATAATAGACTTGACCCATAAACCGGAAGCAGTGAAAACAAAAATAGCATTTGTCCCAAATATGACGAAAGGATATGCCATCTTTTTGAATCCTTTTATGTCGATAATCCATAAAAATGCTGCTAGCATGATGGTGGCCAAACCTGCAGTATAAAATACATAACTACTTGTCCAGAGCTGCTTGTTTATGGGGAAAAACCAACCCCAGACCCAACCAATAAAAACCCAGAATAATCCAAAAATAATCATATTTTTAATGGTTTTTACTGTTGCTCCATTTTCCTGTATCCAGGTACCAACTTTGAAACCAAGTATGACTGTAACAATAGCCGGAAGGGTGCTGAGCAACCCTTCAGGATCAAATGGAAGACCCATTCCTCGGTATAGATGGGATTCGCCAATAACAAAGCTATCAAAAACCCGGGCGATATTACCCGTCAAACTATAAGGGTCATTACCACCAAATACCCATAGTATGAACCAATATCCAAATAATATAACTGCGGATATAATCCATAACTTCTTTTTATCAAATAACAGTATCAGAAAAGCGGCAAATCCATATGCTAACGCAATCCGTTGCAGAACGCCAAGAATTCTCAATGATGAATAGTCCCAATCCTGCCGGATAAAGGGAAAGGCATTTAGCACCAGCCCAAAAGCAAAAATCGTAACCATTCTACCAATGATTTTTTTTGCCAGATCCGAATTAAGTGTGTAATTGAATTTTTTAAATGAAAACACCATGGCTGTTCCAACTATAAACAGGAAGAATGGAAACACGAGGTCCGTTGGTGTACATCCATGCCATTTGGCATGTCGTAACGGAGAATAGACATGCGACCAGCTACCGGGAGTATTTACCAATATCATCATGGCAATGGTTAAGCCACGGAAAGCATCTAATGCGATAAGGCGTTCTGATGGTTTTACACTCATTGTTTACTCCCTCTTGCCGAATTCAGGATCAAGCGGCAGGAATTTAATTAATATTAGTCCGGGGATTGTAGCAAGCAATACCCAAATGAAGAAATGTTGATATCCGATGATTTCCTGGAGCCAACCACTGAACATCCCAGGGATCATCATACCAAGTGCCATGAATCCAGTGCAAATGGCATAATGGGCTGTTTTGTGTTTGCCTTCTGCCACAGATATCATGTAAAGCATGTATGCCGTAAATCCAAAGCCATAGCCGAATTGTTCTATACCGACAAATATATTTATCAATAAAAAACTGTCAGGTTGAGTATAGGCCATTATCACGTAAACTACATCGGGTAGTTTCATGGCCAGCGCCATCCATAGTATCCAGTATTTCAATCCATGTTTTGCAGCGACAAATCCCCCAATGATTCCTCCAAACGTTAGCATAAGCATCCCGACAGTACCGTAAACAAATCCTACTTGTCCGGTAGTGAGGGCTAATCCGCCAATTTCCTGTGCATCCAACATGAAAGGTGTAGCGAGTTTTACTAATTGCGCCTCTCCAAATCGATATATCAAAATAAATGAGAGAATAAGTCCAATTTTATCCTTTTTGAAATAGGAAGAGAATGTTTCCAAAAAATTTCCCATGAATGATGTCGTATGGAGGTGGGGAACATCATCTACTGGGAAGGGTAGCATAAATTTGTGATAAATGAAGAAAATGATAAATAATGCGCCAATGATGAAGAATGTCGTCACCCACGCTAATCTAATATTACCAGATCGTGCTTCAAATGTTGCGGAAACAGGATATTTTAATTTATGATCCAATTGAATGACTGCCAGGACGGGTTTATCCCAATTGGATTCATTGAATACGATTCGTGGTTTTGTCAAAAGAGATAAACTTTTATCACCGGACACTCTACCAAAATTGACAACCGTTTCCCCATCAGGTTTGGCTGATAATTTTAGACGAACGACTCCGAAGTTTCCTATTTCATTATCGGGGACATCTATTGCGGATTTTCCGAAATATTTTTGTAGTGTTTTCCCAAGTGGCTTTGAAATGGATCGTTTCCACCATGAGTCATTTGATTGAGCAGACGTGTTACTTGCCCCGGAAGGTCCATTGGATTCAATTTGACCGTGAGCAATATTCCATTCTTTTACAAAACTCATCGTTTTATCAAAATCAGATTTATTTCGTTTTACAATTGGAATTTGTAACAATGGTGGGTCAGCAATTAATGAAACTTTAGAAGAATCAATCACGATTTCTTGTTTTATAAATGTAGAATCTGAAACGGCCTGGGCTTGCAGTGTCAGTGTATCTAAACCAGTGTTACTTTCGATCATCCCTGCAAAAATGATGAGTAAACCTTGTCCCGTGATCATGGCAAATCGGTAAAAGGTGCTTCGAATACCTACAAACCACGCTTGCTGATGTTTGTTAAGTCCCAGCATGTAGAATCCATCCGCAGCGATATCATGTGTGGCAGAACTAAAAGCTAAAAGCCATAAAAACCCAAGTGTCATTTTGAAAAAATTGGGAAGGGGGATTGACAGAGCAACTCCACCTAATCCGGCACCAATAATGAGCTGGGTAATGATTATCCACCAGCGTTTTGTCTTGAGAATGTCAACAACCGGACTCCATAATGGTTTTATAACCCAGGGCAAATAGAGCCAACTCGTATAAAGGGCAATATCCGTATTTGATATACCCATCCGTTTATAAAATATCACAGAAATAAGCATTACAACCGCATAAGGAAGTCCTTCTGCGTAATAGAGCGATGGTATCCACCACCAGGCTGATCTTTTGGATTGTGTCGTCATTTGTTTCTCATGAGTATAATTTTAATAAATGTGAACCGGGATAATAATGGGGAATTATTTGATCACTAGAATAGCCCTTCAATGCCATTCCTAATGCTCCAATCTGACATAATCCGGCACCATGTCCCCACCCGGCACCTTTTAATGTAAAGCTATCAGGGATATTCTGGTCATCATTATTATAATGTACATAAAAGGCTGAGCTGAATAAAAATCCAGGATGAAGATGTCTCCTTATTTCGTACTCAGAATCAAGCGAGAGAGAATAAGAATTCTCTTTAGTTGTTCTGCCATGGATGGTCAACTGAATGATGCGTCCTGATCCACCACGTTTGACAATATCCAGTGATTTAATAGATTCAAAATGTATTCCGGACTTCCCAGAAATCAATTTGGTCAATTCATTTTGCGAATATGAAAATTCCCACCGATAATATTCACCAGATTCATCAACCCCTCCAAGATATTTTGGCAATTCAGATTCAGGAATCGTTTCCGGGCTACAAAATGCAGTTGGAGGATTGTTAATCCATTTAACAAATTGTATTTCATCGGTTAAATCATGATCATGTTGATTGGTAGCCATATCAGGGATTACTTGAAAATATTCAGGATTCGGTTGATTCCAGACAGCTTCAAATGATTCCATCATTCCACCACAGGATTTTGAGTAGCGTGTATCACAAATTTTACCTTTGAAAACAGGAACAATCCCACGAGTGGATTCCGAACCAGCTTTTGATTGTTCACTTAGTCCGTCGATACCATGATACCGCTGGCAGCAATCATCATTACAAAAATCGAATCCCAGATCACTATGTTTTTTTTCAGCATTCGCAAGTATAAATGAACGGGCGACGATGGTTTGTGCCTGAATCAGTGCTTCGGGGCAGGCAG
Source organism: Fidelibacterota bacterium (assembly GCA_013203145.1). GTDB lineage: Bacteria > Fidelibacterota > Marinisomatia > Marinisomatales > JABMOV01 > JABMOV01. The sequence continues at coordinate 39,266 of JABMOV010000155.1, read as the reverse complement.
TGCCCATTTCTGATGTGGCAACGCACATCAAATATTTTTCAAGTGGTAATTCATTAATTGCTAAAAGTACGCCATTATAATTATAGAAATGGAGTGTTCCTAAAAAGGACATGCTCACATTTTTTTGCCAATGAAATCCACGTCCTGCAACAACTGAATCAATACGAATGGCAGGATGGGTATTTATTATATCTTGAGAAACTGAGACGGAATAAGATTTCTGGGGTTTTCCATTTACGAGTAAAGAATCGCCCCGTATTTGAACTAATAAATCTTCGATATCTTTTGATGAACTGTCAGGAGCGAGGGTCAGTTTGCAGGAAGTTTGTTTGTCTTCCGGTAAAATAATACCGACTTTTAGGTTAGGCTCAGAGCGGATGTCTTTGGCTAAAACCATCTCAGATATTTAAATAGGCATCCATGGCAGCACCAAGCACTGGAGCTTCGCGTAATTGAGATGTGTTAAAAATGTTTTCGTTTAAATGTCCATCTGGACAATAATAATGAACAAACTCTGAGGGTAATCCTTCGTATGTCATGATCATGTGTGTCAGATTATTAACGATTTGTTTCCATAGAATATGTGAGGATTTTGATTGGTCAATTAAATCACCCAGCCGTTGACCAATAATGATGCGATCCAGCAAGGTTTGCCTAAACGGATGTTCTTGTGAAGGGATATCTCGATTAGGATTCACAAATTCAAATAAATCCAGCCAACCAGTGTATATGGTGGTAATTCGCTCAAAAAATAGCATAGCAAGATTGGTGCTCACATCATCAAATGTATCAATTGCAGCAGGATCTCCCTGAGTTGCCATTTCTAAAAGACGGTTAGGGTAGAGTCCTTTATTATTCAATTCTTCAACAGAAATAGAAGTATAATGATTGCTATATACCCATTGAACTCCACCAGCGGAGGCGTAACGTTCAACACTATTGCCGAGCTGATTCATAAGCTCCCATGATTTCGCCATCCAGGGTTTGATATTATCGAAGGGAACAAGGATTCCCTTTAATTTGAGCGCATCAGCAGCCCCCGTTCCGCCACCAAGATAATACGCATTTTGGACATCCTTGAATTGACCATTGCTGGCATATTCCTCACCAATTCCGCAATAATCTGCGTCACTGCCCAAACGTGAAATTGGTTGAAATAAATTTATCCCCAATCCCGACAGTTTGTTTTCTAAACTTTCAGCAAAATCAGGCATCCTTGGGCCATTGGCAAGTGCCACAATTCCACGACCATCAGATGATTTTAATCCTGGAAATCCCATCCCAATGAGCAATGGTTTTTCTGAAAGTTTTTTAGCGATCCGGGCAATTGCTGTTGCACAAGTTCGTACAAAGACATCGCCTTGTTGTAATTCGAGATCTGTGAGATGAATTGAAGAATTCATTTCAGTCAATTGGGTCTGAATATTTATAGGTGAGAAATCAGAAATAAAGCCATCAGTTTCAGAATAGGATATTGTTGACGATTGATCAGATAATTCTACGTTGTTATTGTCATTAATATTCACATTCCAGACGGAAACCTTGGTGGCCCCACCATCAATCCCAATAAGATGAAACGGTTTATCCATTATTGTGACCATTTTGTGCTTGGCGTCTGCGAATAGCATGGTAACGCATGTGATCTTTGGCATTATCATTTCGGTCAACTGTATGTTGATCGATGGCATGATCAGTCCCACCTGAATGACGTATTACTTCATAGATGGGATCCCATACACGTCCAATTTTGTATTTTTCGCTAATATGCAATACCATGTCGTAATCCTCACCATAATTCCTGGCATAAGGATCGTCGTTCATACCAAAAAATCCAATTTCCTTTATAAGTTGAATCGGGATTGAACGAGGAGCACCAGCGCCATTAATGCGCAGGAGATTATTTCTACCATTGTCTTCTGTCCATTCATCATGGGTTACGACAGGAATTTCTTCCATGCGAAACAAATTGCCATTGTCTTTTTTCTCCCAGACTTCATAGGACCCAATCACCATTCCAATGGTTTCATCAGAATTGTATACGGCAACAATTTTCTCAACTGCATCCGGTTTCAGACGATCATCAGAATCCAACTGAACATAGTATTTTCCTTTAGCCTGAAGAGCTCCCATATTAAGACACATCCCGATATTGTTAATATCTAATATAATCAAATGCACTGGTGGTTTATTGGCATCATAATGTTCACCACCCACTTGGTATTTTTTTACGATAGGGATGGTGGTATCATTCTGTCCACCGTTTACAGCAATAATGATTTCCACGTCTTTAATCGTTTGCGCTTGGACGCTTTCAATGGCGGTACCAATGAACTCCGGTCGGTCATTAACAGGAATGATGATAGAAGCAGTTAATTCAGTATTTGTTTTTTCGATTGGGCGAGCATGATATCCTTGTTGTGGAGCCAAATATGCTCCCATGCGTTTTAAATGCTCTGTGACGACCAGTTCTGCCTCGAGCTGGGCATCCTTGGAGGCTAAAAGATAATCGAAAACATTAGCGGATGTTTTTGACGCTTGTACGGAATACAACGAACCGCTATATCGATTACTAATATGCACAACCTCGTGCTTCTCTGACAGTTTTAGCTTCATATCATACATTGTATTGTGTTTTAAGTTTTCATCAAAGCCACCGATGTCTAATAGTGCCTTTGTATTTATAAAGAAAACACGACCATAATCCTGGTTATCACGAGTACGTCCAACATGATGATGTAGTAAATGGATTTCATCTGTTTTATCATTTGATTCGATTACGTAATCAGCATACACAAATCCCAAATTCGCATGGCGGGAAGAAGTGAGTAAGAATAAATCGAGGGAAGATTCCTTCAGTGATACTTCGTTCATATCATTATCAATATATAATATATAATCGCTTTTGATAGAAGCTATGATGGAATTTAATGCCTGTCCCAATGTTTGATTTTCAAGATTCAACATAGGGTCAACCGTATTATGTGAATCATGAGAAAGTCCAAATGGTTGAAACTCAATATTATCAGATTGAACTGGCTGAATAACCTTCAAGTTGTGATTATTAATGTAATGTATGATGGTAACGGACGTCATTTATTTCCCTGCTAGTTATCAATAATTGTTATAATTTGAATTGCAAAACTAGTGGAAATCATAGGAATTCTCCATTTCTATTTTGAAATAAATCGGAAGAACAAAAATGGTACGAATTATTAAAGAGCATTATTCCCCAAAATATTTGGTCTTCGCCTATTTGATTTTCGTTCAATTTAGTTTTTCAGCAAATATTGATACCATTTTTGTGTATAGTGTATCTATGGATACAACACTTTCAAATATTATTGTTATACCTGAAAACTATAAGAATGACTCCACATCCTTTCCTGTTTTGTATTTGCTCCATGGATGGAGTGGAGATTTTGATAATTGGAATAGTAAAACTGATTTAAGTGCGTACTCCGACACTTATGATATTATTATTGTATGTCCGGAGGGCGGTTACGCCAGTTGGTATTTAGATAGCCCCGTAAATCCTAAAAGTCAATTCAAGACCTATGTGGGCAAAGAAGTGGTTGAATGGGTTGATGCTAATTACAGAACAATAAATACACGGGATGGTCGTGCAATCTGTGGTTTGAGTATGGGGGGTCATGGTGCATTTTATCTTAGTTTGGAATATCCAAATACATTTGGAGCCATTGGATCAATGAGTGGTGTTCTGGACCTATCAACAACGCGACTTGTTGATGGGATACATGAGCTACTAGGTACAAATTCCAGAGTGACATTAGATTCATTTTCTGTTTTTTACCGTTTAAACTGGCCGGAAAAGACACAACCTTTCATACTGATAGATTGCGGGCTAGAAGACAAGTACATTCATGTGAATCGAAAAGTGCACAAACGATTAAGTGAGATGGGTATTGAACATAGTTATCTCGAAGAACCTGGTAATCATAATTGGGAATACTGGACTAGTCATTTGGAAACTCATATTCAGTTTTTTAAATCCAGTTTGAATTGGAAATCGATAGATTAGAGTTCTAAATATGAAAATAGGAATTAGAAATATTGTACCCATTACCTTCTTTGCATTGATTTTTATTCTACCACTTTTTGGAGGTGCTCCAAATAATCCAAAACAAGAAGAAATATTATCACTTGATAATATTTCCAATTTGAGCAAATTGTTTCAAAAAGCTGTATCTGATTCAGCTTGGCCAGGTGGTGTACTATTAGCCTCAAAAGATGGGGATATATTTTTTCATGAAGCGGTTGGGTTTCACACCTATAAGAAAGAAGTACAAACGAAGGTTGATGATATATTTGATTTAGCTTCCGTAACTAAAGTTATAGCAACAACTTCTGCAATAATGAAGTTATATGAAGAAGGTTTGATCGAACTGGATGATCCTGTGCAAAAGCATTTACCACAATTTAGAGGAAATCCTGAAAAAAGAAAAATTACAATTAGACATCTTATAACGCATACATCAGGCTTGCCCCCATTTAAACAATATTTCTTTATGGATTCTAATGAAGAGACGAGAATCGACAGTGTTTTAAAAACGCAATCAGATTATGCACCTGGTGATACCACAGTCTACTCTGATATTGGATTGATTTCTTTAGGAAAACTAATTGAAGCAGTTTCAGGGGAAACGTTAGATGATTATGTCCAGAAGCAGATTTTCCTTCCCTTGGGGATGGATGATACTGGATACAATCCATCCAAAGAAAAACTGCCACGAATAGTCCCAACAGAAATTAGTTTGCTGAACGGAAACCTAATTCATGGATATGTTCATGACGAAAACTCTTATTCCATGGGCGGCGTGACGGGGCATGCCGGATTGTTTTCTACGGCAGAAGATTTGTCAAAATTTTCATATATGATGCTCAATAAGGGTATGTACAACTCTACCAAAATATATAAACCTGAAACGGTAGAGCTTTTCACAAAAAGAGCAAATATTACTGTAAATAGCTCAAGGTGTTTAGGATGGGATAGTCCTTCGGGAAGAGCGTCAGGTGGTGTGTATCTAAGTGATATGAGTTTCGGGCACACCGGCTACACTGGAACATCCCTTTGGATTGATCCAGAGAACAAAATTGTAGTAATATTACTTACAAATGCTGTGCACCCACACCGATCATGGAAATCGCCTAAATACTATCAGTGGCGGCAGCGGATTCATTCTGCCGTTTATGAAGGGCTTGGGTTCACTGAACAAAATTCAAATTTAGAATGGATAAAAGAATGGTAAGATTCATTGGAATATTAATAGCTATTATCAGTTTTGTAATTGCTCAATCTAGCACGGAGTTAAGTTGGGTAGAATCGCTTCCAAAGCCATATACATTATCGGAAGAAGAGATATCATTGATATTACCAGAATTTCATAAACACTACCCGAGTTTCAAAGATCGGTTAAAAGCTTTTGCAATTTGGCGACTTGGAACACCTTATGAAATTTTCAAACTAGGTGAAGAAAAAGAACCTGATAATGATCCGATAATCAGGCTGGATGTTTCTGACTGCACTGGACATGTATTAACATCATTAGCCTTTACTCAGAGTAATAATTGGGATGAAGCACGCGCAAAAATGATTGATATACACTACAAAATGGACGAGAATGGTAAGAAGCATCCTGATTATTTATCAAGATGGCATTATACGTCTGACCGTATCACGAATAATCCATATACAGTTAATATAACGGACCAATTGCTACCTATCGAAAAATTAACGCCTATTACTATTACCCTAAATATTAAAGACGATAAATCTGAGTTTTTACCGCTTGATTGGCAGCATGAGTTATCCACGAATTATATTGCCAGTGATCAAATTTCACCAGAGTTACTTAATTCTATACCGGATATATGCGGTGTGGCATTTGTAAGAAAAAGTTACGGGGATAAGGGGATTTTGATTGCCCATGAAGGGATGATAATTGATAACAGTGATATCCTTCACGCTTCCATGGAATATCAAAAAACAGTTAGAATGCCATTTATGGAATATTATTTCAGAACGGATGGACCATTATTCGATGGGATTATGATATATAAATTTGTAGAAAACTAAAGTTTTAACGTATTAGTGCTACTTTTGACTTAAATATATTTTTATCTAATTCAAAAATCATAAAATAGACACCTGATGATACCTGGTTTCCATTTTGGTTTTTACCATTCCAATATACGGAGTGAATGCCAGGAGGACTTCCAGATTTGGTATACTTGTATATTTGTTTACCTGTTAAGGAGTAAACAGAAAAGGAGTATTGATGATAATTTGGTGTACTATAAGTAAGAGAAACTTTACTTGCGTTGACGAAAGGATTTGGACTTGGGTTACCAACAGATATAGTACTGGGTATTGATAACTTACTAATATTTATTTTTTGTGATAATTCTGATTCTTGCCAATATCGATTTGCATTTGTGGCTGCAAATTGGATGATATCAGTAGAGTTCAGTCCGTCAATTGATTCAGAATAGGTAATTAGAGTATCTGTGAAATAAATTTGTTTAATTTCTGAATCAATATTTACTTCCCCATTTTTTTCACCGTATAAAATAACCCAGGGATAGCTAGCGCTTGGAGTTATGGTCAATTCAACATGTGTAGAATCGTTATACGATATGGATAATTGCGGTTGGTCAGGAATAGTGAGCAATACATTTTGAGCGCGAATCTTTGCTTTTTTATTAAAAAATGAATTACTCGCTGTTGTCCAATAATTATGGTTATCCCATTGTCTGTATGCGAAAAACTGAAAACCATCAACCCAGGAAATATTTCGACAAGCATTAATGATTGAAGGGTGATTGTCCCAGACGCCATTTTCATCTAAAATGTAGGAACCGGGGCCAACAGAAAACAGATTGCCCTCCTCAATCCCGGGGTGTAGAAAAGTTTCCCAACATTCAGGACAATCCTGTGTCAGCATCCCTGTAAAACCACTTGCGGTTGTCCAGTGATAATGCATGGGCATTAACTGATCAATATATCCCTCATTAAACCATAATGCCGCATCTTGAAATACTGTCCCATAAGCTTGCCAACCACTCCAGTTATATTTCCCAAGAACTGCTGCAGATAATCGTACATGAGGTTTTACAGATTGAATAGAATCATGCAATGTTTGTACAAATTCAGTAACACTGGATCGCCACCAGGATTCCCATGAATCATACCCTTGTGGGATTCCTGCAGAATAAGGATGCAAATAATCGTACAAATATCTACCGGAACGCTGTGATAGAGCATTCAGCTCTTCCTGTGTTATGAATCCATCCGCTCGTTGAAGTTCTATTACAGGAGGGACAGGGGAACCGGACATCGTAGAGGTATGTTCACTCCAACGTACATAATCAAGATGAAGACCATCAATATCGTAATTGTTGACTATTTCCATTGCCACATCAATAGTATAGTCTCTAACAGACTTTAAGCCTGGAGACAAAGAGCGATACGCATTCATAACATGACCATCCTGATCGCGACAAATCCATTCTGGGTGTTCTGCTGCCGGAGAACCGGAAATAGTGCTAGATGTATGAAATACATTAAACCAGGCGTGCAATTCTAATCCCCTTTTATGGGCTTCTTCAATTGCGAATTCTAATGGATCGTATCCGGGATTAACGTAACCAGCATAATATCCCCAAGGCTCATAAGATGAATTATAATAAGCTGTACCACTTTGGCGAATTTGAAATATCACAGCATTCATGTTTGCGTCGACATGCTTATCTAAGATTTGTCTTACATTATGTTTATTTATGTGTGCTGGAGCGCTGCTATTTATATGATCCCAAGTAATTACCCAAGTTGCACGAAATTCTTCGTTTGAATAAATGAATTGTAGGGAAAATAGTAAAAAAAGATACTGCAGTTTAATTGTTTTATACATTTATGTAAAAAAAAGAGCCCTCCAAAAATATCTGAGAGCTCTTTTTTAAGTAGGAACTAATCCTTATTTAAGTAATGTCATAAGTTTGGTTTTATTGAAATTGCCAAATTTAAGTTCGTAAATATAGGAACCACTACTTACAGGAACGCCATTTTTATCGAGACCATCCCAATTGATTGTGTGGGATCCAACATTAATCACTTCATTGTTAACCAATGTAACTACTTCTTGCCCAAGCATGTTATAGACAGTTAATGAAACTGCTTTTTGAAGAGGTAAGTAGAAATCAATATTGGTTGTTGGATTGAATGGATTAGGATAGTTTTGGGATAATTTATAATCACTTGGAGCAATGATTGTAAAATCATCTATACCAACAGCAGACCATTCAGCAATACGTAATGCATATTGTGAAGGATTCACAACCGTTGTAGTATCTGTCCCATCTATAACTACAACGCTATCGGGTGCACCTTGGTAAGCTAAAACAACTTCCATATTGCCATCATCATCAAGATCACTTCCAGCGAATAACTTATTTACACCACCACCAGTTGGATCATCAAAGCTATATACAGAAGCAGTAAAGTCACCGGCATTTAAAACGGATCCACTGGCGTTAAGTGCTAGACTATGGAATGCTCCACCGCCACCACCAACGTACAATACATCTTCATATGCAGATGTACCAAGTGCAAGACTTAATCCAGCTTCTACAATTGCTATCTCAGTATTGCCGACCCAGTTTTTATCAAATGATCCTGTAGTATCAAGAGATGTAGCATCGCCATCTGCATCAGTGATCATAAATATTTCACCATCATAAAATCCGGGAATATAAACTTCATCTTTACCGTCTCCATCCATATCAGCAACGGATGCGCCCAGTGTCCAGTCATCTGAGTTCGCTAACTTCACATAATTTGTGTCGCCAATCGAATAAGCATCAGGACCTGTAGCTTCAAAGAAGAAAACAGCTAGATTATTCCAGGAAATACATGCAGCTTCTAACAAACCATCACCGTCTGTATCACAAACAACGATATCTTGTGGGCTACCGCCACCAAGGGCATTTTCGCGAGAACCATCTTTATCAACATCTCGTGGTGACATGGCATATTCCATAACTACAGCAGTTCCAAATCCACCAATATCACCGGCAATGGATAACACAAAGAAACGATCCTCAGAATAGGCTGTCGATCCATCAACTGTGCCATAGTATGGGTTAGAACCACCATTGTTAGCCAAAAGAATTTCTTCTGTTCCGTCACCATCAATATCTGCGATAGAGAATCCTTCTACACGAGATTCACCGATTGAATCATTTAATGCATCGTATAAGTCGATTTGGAAAGCTGGTTCAACACCAAATCCATTGTCTGTACCATCCCATTCATAGATTTGAATACCATTATCAGGATTTCCATCACCTGTCCAACGGCCAATATGGAAAACAATTTCTCCATTGCCATCTCCGTCAAGATCAGCAGCATGCAAATCACGGGGAGTGGAATAATCAGCAGTAACATCTGCGGATGACCACACAAGCTCTAGAACATTACCATCTACATATTCAAAGCAATGAACTTTATGATCATAAGATGTTGCCCAAACTTCCTGTTTGCCATCTTGATCCAAATCGGTACCACTTAATACTCCACGTGGACCTGTAGTCCACAATGAGTCGCCACCTTCATAATATGAATACGTTGCGAGAGTACCTAACGTATCTTGAGCAAAAACTCCAAAACATATTAACATTGAGAAAAATACTACTATTTTACCTATTCTATTCATTTGACCTCCATAAAGGATTGTTAGTTGATTACAAAAAGTAATTGCTAAAAGTATATAAAGAAATAACTGTACAAACAAGATATTTTAATTCTTCAATTCATACATTTTCACTATAGATTCAGCGAAAAATAATTAAATTCTAGCTTGATCTTGCGAAACACACTACGTGAAAGGACATGCATTATGGCATGGAGATTTATTCTTATTATCATTATTTCATTTTCTACCTCATTTGCTAATAGCGGTAAAGTTGCAGGACATATTACCAACCACGATGACGGTGAGCCATTACCAGGAGTTAATATTTTAATTCAAGAATTATATATTGGAGCCGCTACGGATATTAATGGTGATTATACAATAATAAATGTACCTCCGGGTGATTATACATTGTCAATTTCAGCTATTGGTTACAAAAATGTAATAATACAGGGTTTACGAGTTAATCTTGATCAAACAACAAGACAAAACTATACTCTTGAATTGGAAATAGTTGAAGGGGAAGAAGTGACGGTTGTTGCGGATCGTCCAATGGTTCGAAAGGATTTAACGGCGTCCCAAAAAATTACTACGTCTGCTGAAATTGCAGAACTGCCCGTTGAATCGTTTTTGGGAGTATTAACAACGCAAGCTGGAGTAAACCTGGGCGCAGATGGCGCATTGCACATCCGTGGAGGTCGATCCAATGAAGTTGGTTATTATATTAATGGTGTTTCTGTAACAGATCCATTTTTTACTAATTCGCTTGCTGTTAATGTTTCCAATAAGGCTTTAGAAGAAATGAAAGTTGTCAGTGGGGCTTTTAACGCAGAATATGGTAACGCAATGAGCGGAATTGTAAATCTTCAGTTGAAAGATGGAGGGAGGAACTATGAAGGTAGTTTCTCTGCGTATTCTGGAGACTATTATTCAGATAATTCAGATATATTTATAAATATATCTGATGTTAGTGTTGTAGCAAATAAAACACTAGAAGGAACATTTACAGGTCCTGTTCCAGGTATTAAGAACCTTACCTTTAATTTAAGCGGAAGGTACAATAATTCAGAAGGCTATTTGTTTGGCATAAGAGAACATCTTCCAAATGATATATCAGATTTTAGATTTGATGATTATTGGTATATTAGCATGGGTGGTGACAAATCGTATGTGCCTATGAATCCATCACTACGTTTAAATACACTTGCGAAAATAACGTATAAAGTTACTCCTAAACTTAAATTTTCATTGCAGTTACTTAATGATTGGCGTGACTATAAATCCTATTCACATGCTTATAAGTATAATCCTGATGGTTCTTACCAATATTTCCGTAAAAACCAAAACTATGCCTTAATCATAAACCAGGCTTTTAATAAATCTTATTATAATCTCAATGTATTTATTTCTCAAACGGACTACGATCAATATGTCCATGAAGATCCGCTAGCAGTATATAAAAATGAAGATAACCCCGGTTATGTTTCAACCAATACAATGTTAGGCGTTCAACCCTCAAATACATTCTATTTCGGTGGAATGGGCAACTTACATCGGTATCGCGATTCAAAATCAACTGGACTGAAATTTGATTATTTGAACCAAATAAATGCCCGTCACGAAGTAAAAACAGGGATTAGTTATCGATCTGACAATTTAATTCAGGATGAATTTGAGGTTCTGTTTGACGGTTTTACCTACCCTGTACCAACAGTAGATGAAAAAAATGCATCACCAAAACATACCTACTATGATCAAACCGCTACATTCTTTTCCGCATATATTCAGGATAAAATAGAATATACGTCGATGATTATTAATGCAGGATTGCGATATGATTATTTTGCACCTAATGATTCATCCATTTCTGATTTACTACATCCAGAATCTAATTGGAAAGAATCCAGTACAAAAAATCAGATATCCCCTAGAATTGGTGTTTCATTCCCTATTACAGATGAAGGAATTCTTCATTTCAGTTATGGCCATTTTTATCAGATGCCCGAACTAAGACGATTATTCCAGAAGGATGTAATTAGCGCAGCTGAAACACCTGCATTTGGGTATTCAGATTTAAAACCAGAAAAAACAATTATGTATGAGTTCGGGTTGCAACAACAATTGTCAAATATTTTAGCCATTGATGGGAGTATGTTTTACAAAGATATTCGAGATTTACTTGCCTCGCAGACAATTTATTATATCTCTCCGGCTTTTGGTCCAAAATCTTATAGTATCTATTTAAATAAGGATTATGGTATTGTAAAAGGGATTGCATTAAGTTTGACAAAACGATGGGATAAGGTATCCAAAACCAGTGTATATTTAGATTATTCCTACCAAGTAACTGAAGGAAATAGTGTAAACTCTGGTTCATTTTACTTTAGTGCTTTAACGGGAGAAGAAGAAGAGAAGCTCATTGTACCATTAGGGTGGGACCAAAGCCATATTATAAATGGTACAGTGACAATTAGTGACCCTAAAAATTGGTCCTTAAGCTTTATTGGACAATTATCTACAGGGTGGCCTTATACTCCTCAAATTCCTTTAGCGAATTATATTCCAAGACCGAATAGTGATAGGAAGCCATTGCAAAGAAAAGTGAATTTCCGAGCTTCTAAAACAATATCACTTTCAGGATTTTCTCTAGTTGCCTTTTTAAAAATATATAATATGTTTGATGCTCTTAATGAGCGATACGTATATGATGACACGGGTAGAGCAGGATATACATATGCAAATAAATCGGGACAGGAAGCGCAACTCGTCCCACATTATGGAGTAAATGGTGTTCACACATGGGAAGAGTATCAAGTGCGTCCCTCTTATTACAGAGCACCACGATCTGTTCAAATTGGTTTTTCACTAGATTTTTAAGTGCGTGATGGAGAAATTGATGAAACACACAAAAATACTTACTAGCCTTATCATTGTATTATTCGGACTATCCATTCTTAATGGTCAGTGGTTTGGATTATCTGCAAAGAAAAAACAACAATTCATTCTTGGCCCCGATAAAACGTGGTCGCTTACCAAGATAAATGACTATTATGAGTGGCGAAACGAATTACGTGAATCCCAACGATTATTAGACGCTGATGACCAAGTATTAAGACGACAATTTGCGATTCTTAATGGGAACAAAATCACAACCCAAATATGGAATTTTGGTTCAATATCCTCACCTAATAATCATACAACTGATATTGTATGGGAAGGATTGGGTTATGGGTATGAATTTGGACCCCTAATCTGCGCAGAAGTAGAGGTAGCCCCGAATAGCCATCTAGATGCTTACTATCGAGTTAGTGGAACAGACACAACCTGGTATGTCCGTGCAATAAGTGATGGACTTGTATCTCTTGATGGTGAAACATCACCAGATGGAAGTCAGTATTTTGGCTGGGAACCGCTGGCTTATAACGACCAGGGAGTACCTTACGCTGATCCATATGTTGATTATATACCTACATCTAATGATATTGACAGAGATGGTGATGGTAGACCGGACAGTTGGCCAATCGGGTGGTATAATTCTAATACAAAAGATTATGAGTGGCCAGGTGCTCTAAGGCAGGGAGCCTCTAATTCAGACATGGAATCATTCTTCACAGTTGATGATCGCCGAAATGCTGAGTTTGAATATTACCCTTTTCCTGATGACTCTAGCAGAAGAGGACTTGGATTAGAAATTGAATGTCGATACTACCAGTGGTCAAATCCGTTAGCCGAAGATATCATATTTCTTATTTATAAGGTTACGAATAAAAGTCCAAAAGATTTAAATGAAGTCGTTTTTGGGATGTGGGGAGACCCGCACGTAGGCGGATGGAATAATTGGCAGGACGATCTATCATTTTTTGACCGTGATATTAATATGGTCTATTGCTGGGATTCAGACGGACAAAGTGATAAAGTAGGAAAAACTCCAGGATACTTTGGATATAAGTTTTTAGAAAGTCCCGGTCAACCATATGATGGTTTAGATAATGACGATGATGGTATGACTGATGAATCTCAAACTAATGGTATAGACGATGATGAGGATTGGGATTCTGAAAAACATGACTTAGGTGTGGATGGGCTTCCAAATACTGGTGATCGCGGTGAAGGAGACCTTTTACCAACGGCTGGAGACCCATTTGATATTAGAGAACCAGGAGAACCAAATTTTGAATGGACTGACCTTGACGAATCGGATATGGTGGGTTTAACAGGATTTGCATCACCACCATTTGGTGGCAATAATGCGCCAGCATACGACCATCATATTTGGAATAACTATCTGCAGGCAGGAAATTTTGATTCGGCAAATGCAGAAAACCCTGGAGATTATATTTTTATATATAATTCCGGTCCAATTAACTTACCAGCCGGAGAGGCTAGGCGATTTTCGATTGCATTAATTGTTGGACAGGATCGGGATGATTTAACCTTAAATGCGATCACCGCTCAGGATATATACGAAAAAAATTATCAATTTGCAAAACCTCCGGAGAAACCCCGTGTAACTGCAGTACCCGGAGACAGAAAGGTCACGCTTTATTGGGATGATATTGCTGAATCATCAATTGATCCAATATCAGAAAAAAAAGATTTTGAAGGATATGTTATTTATCGAAGCACCGATCCAAATTTCCTGGATCAACAAACGATAACAGACTCATATGGGACAAAATTTTTATTTGAACCACTAAAAAATGCGTCGGGTGGATCAGCGAGGTTTGACCTGTTAGATAATGACTATGATGGATTAAGTAATATTCCATACGCTAATCGTGGAGTATACTATGACCTCGGAGATAATACAGGAATAGTACATAGTTATGTAGATGAAAACTTAGTATTTAATGGACAAGTATATTATTATGCTGTAGCGTCCTATGATCATGGAGATGACAGTCTGCAAATTGCTCCATCAGAGTGTTCGAAATTGATTACATTAAACCCTGAGAATAATGAAGTATTCTTAGATATAAATACAGTTCAAGTCATCCCACGATCGCCATCTGCAGGGTATACCAGTGGGTCTGTTGATAGTATTTTACTACATATAGACGGAGCCTCAACAGCATCAATTTCTTTGGAGGTTATTAATCCAATGGCAGTTGATGATGCTGACACATTTCATGTTACGTTTGAAGAAAATCCTACACGATATTCTGTTGAAGATCTTTTACCTGTGGTTGAATCTATTAAGATTATTGGAGAAAATTTTGCAAGCCTAAGTAAAAAACACATTAATTCATCTTCGTTTATGTTGAAATCATTAAATGGAACTATCACCTATACTGATAGCGTGGATTATATTTTAGACTATGAAAATGGGAAAGTACAAGCCATTGTTGGTAGTGGCTTATCGGATGGTGAATCTTATAATGTTTCATATACACATTACCCAATTTTTCAAAGCAAGTTATTGGATATGGAAGAATCAAATCCAGTTTTTGATGGCATTAAAATCTACGCCAAGAATGTTGAATTGGATGTAAATCAAATTGATACTGATTGGAATATTACGAGTCCAACAAATTGGCGACATAGTATTGGTGTTTATAGTCAGGACGGCACTAAATATCCTGGAGATTTTGAAATACGCTACTTTGGTGAGAATGTTGATACAAGTATTTATTTCCAAATTCCTGTACCCTTTGAGATTTGGGAAATTACTAAGGGTAAAGAACCTCAAAAAATTAGATTTGCCATTACAGAAAAAGTTCCAAGTAATCTAATTTGGGAACCAGGAGATGGTATAGTTTTAGCGCCTGATGGTACGTTATCTAATTTGACGTGGGAAATAAAGTTCATTATACCCGTTGGTGAGCCTAATATTCCACCATTGCCAGGTGACAAATTTTTCTTTTGGACTAATCGACCTTTTACAGAATCAGATGTATATGAATTTGTTACTACCGCCTCTTTTATTGATAATAGTAAAGGAAAAGCTGATTTAGATAAAATTGTTGTGATTCCTAATCCCTATGTTGTCACAAATGTCCTTGAACCAATTGACCTACAAAACACTCTAGATCGCGGTGCACGTAGAATCTATTTTGATCACTTACCGGCAGAATGTACAATTAGGATATATACAATAAATGGTGAATTAGTACGTACGTTGAACCATCAAACAACCATTGATGACGGAAAAGAGTTTTGGGATCTTACTACTAAAGATAATTTCCCAATAGCCTTTGGTATTTACTTATTCCATGTGGATGCTGGTAAACTTGGTGAAAAAGTTGGTCGTTTTGCGGTTATAAAATAATGGGTAAAAAGATTATGAAAATGAAACAAATTATTCTGACTTTATTGTGCCTCCCGGTTATATTATCCGCGCAAATTGATAATACACAAACGATTACAAAAACGGGAACGTCAATCGCTCAATTTTTGAAAATAAGTGCTGATCCTCGCGGGGCGGCAATGGGAAATGCATTTGTGGCCATGAATGGTGGACCAAATTCAATGTTTTGGAATCCAAGTGGAATGGCCTCTGTACATGGAATTGAAGTAGATTTTGTTTCTCATGATTGGCTGGTTGATATGCGTTATACTTATTTAGGCTTGGCAATCAATGCCCGTCCCTTTGGTGTATTAGGATTAGCTATAACCAATCTTTCAGTCCCGGACGATTTAGTTAGAACTGTTGAGAAACCGGAAGGTACAGGCGAACTCTTTAACGCTCAAGGATTAGCAGTAAATATTTCTTTAGCACGAAGTCTGACAGATCGATTTTCCCTTGGTGGAAGTATCAAATATATTAGTGAAAGAATTTGGCATTCAAAAGCAACCTCATGGGCAGTGGATGTGGGGGCATTGTTTATTATGCCCATCTATGATTTACGACTTGGTGCATGTATCTCTAATTATGGCAACGATATGTCCATGGATGGTCGTGATCTGAAAATTAGTGTTGATCCTGACCCAGACAATATTGGAAATGTGTCTTTAATTAATGCATTATATGAAACTGACTCCTACCCATTACCTCTTAATTTTAGAATTGGAATTTCGGGCGAATTGATTGATACGGAGAAACAGCGATTTACATTTGGTATAGATGCAATTCATCCAAATGACAATACGGAAGCTGTTAATTCGGGTGTGGAATATGCCATAAATGAAATGTTCTTTATTCGTGGTGGGTATGCAAATCTGTTTAGAGAAGAAGCGGAGGAAAACTATTCTGTAGGATTAGGTTTAAATTATAGAATTTGGCAGTCCTCCTCAATTTTGAAGATTGATTACTCCTTTACGAACTTTAACAGATTGGGCGAAGTACAGAGATTATCTTTCGGTTTTAAATTCTAGGTGACAGTATGAATTATCGATATGGATATTTCATCCATGTTGTTTTTACATTAATCTGGCTCAACGGATTTCTGGTGGGTCAATTAAATGACATAGCATCACATGTTGATCTCCATCGTATTTCTAGACAAATTATTCAGGAAAAAAATGCAATCACGATTAATTCTGTTAATTTCCCCACCAATAATCAAAACATTGGTGCATCTGTTTCGTTTATATCCATCGATTCAATCGACTCAGTGCAGTTTAGGTTCAATGGTGCAGGTTTTTCATCGAAATGGATTTCTGGAAAATTACACAAGGTATTTCAATCCACTCAATATATAGCAGGTATCCACTGGGACAGTACATTTGTTGCAACATCTTTCTCAGCTGCAATATTCTCAAACAGTCTTAGCATTGAATATGTACAAATTGGTTTATTCATTGAGTATATTGAAAATGACTCTTCTTACGGAATTGCAAAATCAACGAAAACAGCGTTAATACCTAAACCAAGAATCATTAGTCGAGCAGAATGGGGTGCCGAACCACCAACCTATGGTTTTAGTGAGATGAATAGATTTGATCAATTAACGATTCATCACGCTGCGGGATGGAGGGCCGATGATCTTGAGACTGGAATATTGGCTGTGTATGATATTCAACAGTTTCATCAGAATATTCGTGGTTGGTCAGATATCGGTTATCATTTTTTAATTGACCGAGCAGGTAATATTTTTCAAGGAAGACCTGAAACAGTACTGGGTTCACATGTAGGTGGCGCAAATTATGGTAATATAGGTGTATGTATTTTAGGATGTTATCATCCACCTAATTATATGTGTAATGATATGTATACTAGAGAAAGTCGTGATTCTGCAAAAATACTGTATGCCTGGTTAAGTCAAACGTACGATATCGATCCCTATGTATTGAAAGGCCACCGTGACTATTTTGGGACAACTTCCTGTCCCGGAAATACAATCTGGATTGAAATATTAGAAATGCGTATGGATATTGATTTTTATGTAAACCTTGACGGACTGCCACTAAAATATTCAACTTCTAGTTCCTACCCGAATCCATTTAATTCAACGGCATCATTCATCCTTAATATCCCTTATGAGTCTTCATTTCATATTGCAGTTTATAATATTGTAGGTAGACATATTATTGATCTTCGAGATGAGTTTATTTCAAAAGGCAATCACATTATTAAATGGAATGGATTAGATAATCATGGTAACCAATCTCCATCTGGCGTCTATTTGGTTAGAATTAATGGTGAACAAAATGAATATTTTGATAAATATTCTCATTCACTAAAAATGCTACTAATTAAATAAAAATAAATTATTATCCTGGAATCTATGAGCACAAAACATTACCGATATTATTTTTTCTTTATGGTATCTCTTTTATTTACACACACACCTGACGTTCTAGCAGGTGAGTTGCCCAAACCTATTTCATCTCTAGATAAGGGCTATATAGCCCCAGTTTATTCTCCTGACGGAAACCATATTTTACTAAGTAGAGTTGGATATAATACTGTATCAATTTTTAATATTAATACTGAAGAAATTGGAATCATTTCTGAAAAACCTGGTTCTGGTTTTGGATATACATGGAATTACAATAGTACTCAAGTTGCCTATAAGTTTCAAGAAGTAGAATCACGAAATCATATATTAAATCTTTATGACCTTAAGGATCAATCAACAAAAATACTACTGAAGAAAATAAAAATCCCTGGTAGATTATCTTTCTCAAGCAAGAATGAGGTTATACACAATGATGGATTCGGTGATTTGACAATTGTTGATTTAAGGAATGACCAGCGAACAGAAGAATATATTTATACTGTAAACAAAAACATTATCGAAAAAATGAATTTGTTGGACAATTCTACATCAACAGTTTACACTTCAGAAAAAGAACTATTGAATTTGGTTGTTTCACCGAATGAACAGTTTTTGGCTTTTGAAGAATATGGAGGAGATTTATTCATTTTTGATATTATTCTCAAAAATATATTGAGCTTGAATTCAGGTAATAGACCACAATTTTCCCCTGATAATAAAAATATAGTTTATATGATAACAATTGATGATGGACATCAATTAATTAGTTCTGACATTTATATGGCAGACATTCAAGGCAAACATATTCAAAATCTTACCGAGGATTTTAGTGATTTAGCTCTTAGGCCCAATTGGCATCCTGATGGTAAATCAATTGTTTTTGATACAGATGGGTTTGGCCCCATCTACATCTTAAAAATCGAATGATAAGAATATTTTTCTTATTACTATTCTTTATTTCTCACATTAGTTTCTCTCAAATTGTGGGATTATCAGGTTGGGATATTTTTATTGATCCTGGACATAGTCAAACTCAGAACATGGGAGCAAATGGATACTCAGAGGCAGAGGAAGTTTTGAGAGTGGCCTTGCATTTACAGGATTTACTATTGACCAATACTGATATTGATGCAGTGTATTTGTCCAGAACAAATGATCAGGATTTGATTTCATTGCTCCAACGAACAGATATGGCAAATTCTCTCAGTACATCTTGGTACCATTCTATACATAGTAATGCCTTACCAAACCCAAGTACAAATAATACACTTCTTCTGTGGGGAGAATTGTATGATGGTGAACCTGATTTACCAGTTGGTGGGGAAGAAATGAGTTCAATTATGATTGATAACCTAACACAAGGTATGCAAATACCAACAATTGGATCAATTGGGGATTGTAGTTTTTATTGGTGGGCTGATACACCTTGCTCAGAATCGTCGGTCGGACCCTGGTTACATGTTAATAGTGAGACTATTATGCCATCAGAATTAAGTGAAGAAGGTCATCATTCAAATCCTGCTCAAAATCAGTTACATATGAATGAGGAATATAAACGATTATTGGCGTATACCTTTTATTGGTCCATATTGGAATACCACAATCTTGAACGCCCATTTGCAGGGATTTGTACTGGGATTGTTACTGATGGTGAAACTGGATTAAAGTTAAACGGTGCTACCGTTAAAATAAATCAGTCACTATATACTACCGACTCTTATGAATCGTTATTCCATAACTATCCGAGTAATCCAGAAGAGTTAAGAAATGGATTTTATTGGTTTGAAAATCTACCAGATTCAACTTTTCAAATTATTACCAGTAAAGAAGGTTACAGGAATGATACAAGTTTTGTAACAATCATTGATGATTTCTTTACGTTCCACAATATTGAATTAATATCCGTATTACCTACACAAATTGTTAGTACATATCCTGAGAATGGTGAATTATCACATAATTACACTCATCCGATATTTATTGATTTTTCACGATCTATGAATACTTTAAGTGTGGATTCATCTTTGAATATATCACCTGCAATTACAGCTAATTCTATTTGGTTAGACAATTATCACCAATTCCGAATCTATCCTTCGGCTCTTGAGACCGGAACCTCCTATACAGTTACTATCTCAGATGGAGCTTTGGATGAATACGGTACGGTTCTCGATGGAGATAATGATGGTGTAGGTGGAGGAGAGTTTAACCTGAATTTTACAACATCGACAATGTCAACGACTGATATATCAACACTTCCGGGAACATTTTTACTTGATCAAAACTATCCTAATCCTTTTAATCCGTCTACATCATTACACTTTTCAGTTCCATTTCACACTGATGTGACCATCATCATATATGATATCAAAGGAAATCATATTCGGACGTTAGTAAGAAATGGATTTCAAGCTGGTGATTATGAATTAATCTGGAACGGAAAAAATGATCATAATACTTTTGTGCCGAGTGGCATATATTTTTATACTCTGAGTACAAAGCTGAGTTCTCTGACAAAAAAGATGACACTTTTAAGGTGACACATACTAATTTTATAGTTTTCAACCTTTCAGAAAAACTGATAATCCGCTTCCGATGTCTAATGACAGGCGCTTCTATAGATGGTCTGGATTATAATAGTACTGGAATATGTTGACTGATCCAAGATCAATATAATAATGGTAATGCATCTTATTATATTTATTGAACTATGTAATAGAAATCACTAAACTATTTGGTTTTAATATAACATTCTGACCGTTAATCAGTTGATAGTATTTGAGGACAAGCTTTTAAAGATACTCTTCAATATTAATGAGGTATTCGTGAAACATAAATTATGCATTTTGATCATTATTTTTGGACTGATATCGCTATCCTATGGCGGGACCACAGGGAAGGTATCAGGCAAAATAATAAATGAGAAGGGTGAACCGCTCTTAGGAGTAAATGTATTAATTGAGAATACATATCTTGGTTCTTCAACCGATGAAAATGGTTATTACGTTATTTTAAATGTATCGCCAGGTTATTATAATCTGAAAACCACGTACATTGGATATGGTAGTGTAAAAGTTACCGATATAAAGATTTCCATTGACCTTTCAACTACTATTGATGTGAAAATGGAACCAGAAGTTCTTGCCGCTGGAGAAGAAGTGGTAGTCATAGCTGAAAAACCACTACTGAATCAGGATGAATTTGCATCAAAACATATTGTTTCTTCTGAAGAGATGGATGTACAACCAATTGAAGATGTTCTTAGTATTGCAAAAAAACAAGCTGGCGCAGTTGGGAATAATTTTCGTGGTGGGCGTAGTGGAGAGGTTCTTGTTGTGATTGATGGTTTTCCTGTTAAAGATCCAGCCGCAGGATACACAGGTGATTTTGGTGGTTTTTCACTGGACATCCCAAAAGATGCTGTCCAGGAAATGGAAGTTTCACTAGGTGGTTTCTCTGCAGAATACGGAAATGTACAGTCTGGTGTTCTTAACCTAGCATTGAAGGGTGGCAGCAGGAAGTTTGGTGGATCAGTCTACAGTACCACGACTAATTTTGGTGGATTGAATGATGACCTAATGCCTAAAGATGATTGGTGGTTAGATGCAAAATACCAACATAAACTAGAGGATAATTTTAGATTTTCATTTCACGGCCCAATTTTACATGATTTAACATTTTCGATTTCTGGTGAAATTTTCAACCGTCAACAGGGATATTTTTTAAACCAAAAAAGAAACAATCAAAATTATCAAGGAAAAATAGTCTACAATTTGTCAAAAAATGCCAATCTCTCAATTGGATATATATCTGCAAAACAGGAATGGGATAGCTTTTACTTTTCGGCTGCTAAATATGGTGCTGGTGACGATTATCAGTCGAATTTATATGAATTTATTCAGTATTTGGATTCTGAGAATGATACGTTAATCCGTTATCATTATGTTAATAATCCTTTTGATACAACACGTTACCAATCCGAACTTGTTGATAGTTTAGTAAATTCGTATTTCATTACATTAAATGATTCTGATTCAGTAGCTGTAAACTACCATAAAGACTTTTATCTTGATTCACCGCTGAATCATTTAACATCTAGAAATAAAGAAAGTCGCACATTATACGGCATTTTATCATACGTATTTTCTTCGAAAACATTTATGGAATTACGAGTTCAGGTTTTGAATTCAAGTTACATTAACGGTATGAGGGATTATTCTGATAAAGATGGAGATGGTGATACCAATGAGTTTTTGGATTGGGATAATAAAGTAATCGAGAATGTGCCACGACCGGAAAAACTGGAAAGAGAATACGAATTCTGGTGGTTAAGAGGTGACGATTCTCAATATAGAAGCCAGAAAGTACGATCTTCGTTGGTTAAGTTGGATTTAACATCTCAGATTAATCAAAACCACATGCTTAAAACAGGTGTACAGTTGAATCACAATAATACGGATGTAACGGACATTACATGGTCATCCGTATCGAATGATGCAAATTTCGCATTAAATACACTTCGCAAAGATATATGGGAAAATGATGATTATGATTTTGGTGCATATGTACAGGATAAAATGGAATTTGAAGATGCATTGGTTGCCATGATTGGCTTACGCTTTGACTATTTTAATCCAAATGGATCAGGGGA
Organism: Fidelibacterota bacterium; assembly: GCA_013203145.1. GTDB lineage: Bacteria > Fidelibacterota > Marinisomatia > Marinisomatales > JABMOV01 > JABMOV01. The sequence continues at coordinate 16,248 of JABMOV010000155.1, read as the reverse complement.
TCCAATTTTGTTTCCAGGTGGTATGTTAAATCCAATTGTTGGCAATGATAGCCTCGGACATGCAATTTTTAATGATCCTGTAGAAGCCGAAGCCAGCTATCAAATCAGCCCTCGTATTGGTATTTCGCATCCCATATCACACCGGGATATTCTGTTTTTCACATATGGTCATTATTTCCAGAGACCAGATGGTCGATATCTGTATAGAAATCATCAGTACCAGAGTTTAACAAAGGTTGGAAATTGGGTGGGTAACCCCGCGTTAAAGCCCGAAAGGACTGTAGCGTATGATATTTCTTACGAGCATTTATTTTCTCGAAATCTGAAGATATCATTTACTGGTTATTTCAAGGATGTTTCTGATCTAGTAAATCATGAGAAATTTGTATTTCCTGATGGGACGGAAGTAAATCAATATGTAAATGGTGATTATGCTAATATTAAGGGTGTTGAGATAGCAATTAAACGCCAAAAAGTTCGTTTTTGGAGTTTGTGGGGAAATATCACATATTCTATTGCCAAAGGTAGAAACTCTTCTTCTGGTGGAGTAAAACTTTATCCATTTGATAAAAAAATGTATTTTCTTGATTTTGATCGCCGGTTGAGTGCAAATGTAAACTTGACATTATTTTCAAATAATGGTCTTCCCGGTTTTAGGCTATTTACTCATAATTGGATGGCAAATTTCCAGTATGAATTTGGTACAGGAAAGCCCTTCACAACCTATGGTGAATTAGGCGCAACAAATGACCAACGGTTACCATCATTTGATAATCTTGATTTACGTATAAGTCGTAGATTTCAAATTAGTAATGTGTCGCTTACCTTAAATATTGATGTATTTAATGTTCTTCAGAATGAAGTACATCATAGTATATATACAAAGTATTATAATGTGGAAGAAAAACTGAGTGATGAAAATCTTCCAGACGTTGCATACAAAGAAGCACTCACCGACCTTACGATCAGGACACCATCAGTTTATCCCTCACAACGTCAATTTAAACTTGGAATTTCTCTAAAATTTTAAGACCGTGATTCTCAGGAGAAAATATGAATCATAAAATGAAAATCTTAATAAATCTATTACTCATTACTACAATTTGTTTTGCTGCGGGTGGACATATAAAAAACCGAAAAGAAACAAGATCCAGTTTTAAGCAAACAGACCTTGTACCTTACGATTATGACTATCATAAAATAGGATCAATGTGGATGAGGGTCACTAATTTTGCAATGATTGGAGATGATGCCTATCAGAACAGAACTCCATCAGCTGATTGGCCCGGAGGATCAGGTAACTCCTACTTGTACAGAGGTTCTCTTTGGTTAACAGGAACTAGGAATGGTATCAGAGCCACCAGTAGCCAGGAGGAAAAAGAATATACTCCATTGGCTTTGGTTGAAAAGGAGACAATTCTTAATGGACTTGGTGAGCATACATGGACAAAGTTTACAGAGAGTATTAAAACGAATGATGCTCATTATCCACTGGGACTAGACATAACCCAACATACATATGCATATGGGATGAATTTTGCTGATGATTTCATCCTATATAGATATTATCTAAAGAATGTCGGTGTTGATACCACAGGCGATGGAGTAGCTGATGATAAAAATGCTCTTTATGGTGTCCATTTTACATTTAGGATGGATGGCGATATTAGCAAATTGACTACGTGGGATACGGAAGCAGATTTCGTTAATAGGGATGACCATGCAATGAGCTTCGTCGACAATTGGGATGAATTATCACTTTTCCCATATATGGAATACCAACTTGAACAAGACACTAGCCTCCAATCTTTTTTAGATTCATATGTGGCTGATTCTACACTCACCATTATGTTTGACGGTGATAATCGTGGATATCCCAGTGAAGTTGATACAAGTGTGATAAATAAGAACACATTATCAGGAGCTTATTTGTATCAGAACCCAGAGGATGATTTTGGAAACCCCAACCCAGTAGGTGTTTACCAAACTCCTGGTATTTTGGCGATGCAAATGATTAAAACTGACCCATTGTTACAACCTAAATCCTACACTACATCTTATATAGGTCAAGACTATAGTGACGATAATGCCATGTGGTCAAATGCGATTGGGAAAACGACCTACGATAAATTATTTACATTACCTCCTTTCCAAGGAGGTGGTGTTAAAGAAGGTGATTATCGTGCTATTTCAACCTTTGGACCTCTTGATTCACTGGCATATGGTGATTCAATAGAAGTCGTATTTGCAGTTGGTTTGGGAGCGAATACTGAGCATGCAGGTGTGTATAGTTTTGTTAGTTTGCTAGAGAATATGGATGTCGCAAAAGCCCTTGTCGCTGATAATTACGAGGCGGATATGATAGAAATACCACCTTCTTCTGATTTGCATATTGGAGCTGTATTGGACGAAAACAATTCTTTTAAAGGGGTTGATATCTCATGGGATCCAGTAAATTCAATGAGCCATTCCAACTTTACAGGGTTCTTATTGGCCAAATTTAAAGAAAGGACAGTGGCAGGTTTACCTATATATGATACATTGGTGGTTTTGAGTAAAGATGATGCAGTTGCCATACTTGAATCCACTGGAGAAAATATAATTTCGGTTTTTGACGATAATGTTGAGTTTGGTTTGGACTATACTTATACACTATTTATAAAAGGATATTCTGATAAATATTTTAACATTGAATTAACATCGAGTGATTTTATTACTGCTACAGGAAAAGCAGTTGTAAGCAATCTTGATGAAATATTGGTAGTACCAAACCCGTATCGTGCATCTGCACCATGGAATAATGCAAGTCCATCATCTTCATCCAAGTGGAAGGATAGGCTTTTCTTCATTAATTTACCTTCAGATGCTATAATCCGAATATTTACGCTCGATGGAGATCATGTAGATACTATTCAGCCTACAGATCTTCGAAATATCGAAAATGCACCTGAGACTAATGATGCCACAGCTGAATGGGATTTGGTTAGCAGATCAGACAGAGAAATTGCACCGGGCGTATATATGTATCATGTTTCCTCGGCAAGTGGTGAAAAAACCGGCAAATTTGTAATCATTAAGTAGGGTGCAAAGTTGATGAAGAAAATATTAATCATTTTTGTTGTTTTGGTATGCAATCTCTGGGCTTCATCTTCAGTTGGATCGGCTACAGGTCAGTTTCTTGAAGTAAACCTTAATGTACGTAATATGGGTATGGGTAATGCGGCTACATCCATGGTAATGGGAAGTGCAGCAAATTATGTTAACCCAGCCGGTGCTGTAGATTTTTTAGGAAGTAATCAATTCGACCTGTATACCTCTACTGTAAAATGGCCAGCGGATATTCAATTCGGAGCAATAAGTGTAGCTTACAAAGTTAGATCATTAGGTGTGTTTAGTCTCAGTGCACTTTATGTGAACTATGGAGACGAAGTAAGAACCACACCAGATGCACCATTTGGTGATGGGTATTTTTCAATTGGTGGAAGCAGTCTGGCATTAAGTTTTAGTCGATATATTACGGATAAGTTTTCATTTGGATTTACAGTAAAAAATGTGAGTGAGGATTATGACGGATCTGGATATTCTCAATTTGCTTTTGATATTGGAACACTCTTTCGTACTGGGTATAAAAATATAAATATTGGAATGAGTATTCTCAATTTTTCAAAAGAGGCTCAGTTTAGTGGGAAATTCCTTGATTATAGTGACCCGGTAAAGTTTTCATTGGGAGAGAAAAGTGAATATGGAAATTGGCCATTACCAATGACATTTCGTACTGGTATATCCATGGAAGTTTTTAGTAATGATATAATAAAATCAAAGATTGCCGCAGATATGATACATCCAAATAACAATGATGAGGTTTATGGTATAGGTGCAGAAATTATTTATAATGAGTATATTATACTTCGATCAGGATATCAAATTGGTTCGGATATTCAAGGATTATGTCTTGGTGGTGGATTAAGATTGTTTAATAATATTGGTGTGGATTACGCTTTGAATATGATGAAATATTTTGGTCCTCGACATCGATTTGCATTTAACTTGAAATTTTAACATAAAAATGTTAATACCAATGAACAAGAAAGGAAATGATGTATGAAACATGTTACAATTGTCTTATTAATGGCGGTATTTATATTGCCTCAATTACAGGCTGATTTATTCCCTCGGATTGATGAGGTGAATATTGAAAATAATCTTGATATAAATACTGGAGGTATCGGTAACATAATTGCTGGTGTAGACGTTGATGGGGATGGTCTCCTCGAAATCTATATGGTGAATGACAACTGGAATGATGTGGCCAATGAAATGGTTCCTCGTATTTATAAGTATGAGAAAGCTGCTGATGGGACTTGGGCCATGGTATGGTCAGCAATTCCACCAACAACTCTAGTACTGGATCAAAATACTTGGCCAACACTTTCATTGACAGACTTGGACAATGATACCAAGATGGAACTTACCTGGGGTATTGTAAACTCAACTGGTAATATTGCAAATCCTGCCAGAATTGTTGTTTATGAACATAACAGCGGTGATAATTTTGGTGTTGATAATTCTGGATCCTGGGATCCAAACTCGACCTGGACTATCACAACTGCAGATGGAGAAAATATTCGTCCTGTAAACTGGGAAGTTGTAGATATTGATAATGATGGCATAGATGAAATAGTATTTGCCTCCAGAAAAAGTGGAATGCGTTTTGGTATCTGTTCCGTAAGTGATATTCCTGATGCAGGTGATGGCACAGAAACTTGGACAATGGAATTCAGCTCTGAATCCGTAGGTGTGACCTATACAGGTGACAACAAATGGGATGTAGCTATTCTTGGTACAAATGCATATTTCTTTGATGAAGTTGAGATATCCAAAGTAAGTTGGGATGGATCTGCATATAGCTATACTGCCTTATCACCACTTCCTGGGGGTATCTCCTTTGACGCTGTTCAAGTTTCTGACATCGATGGAGATGGTACCGAAGAAATGATTACAGGTGAATATTTATATGGTGATGGTACAAGGAATCTTTGGTTACTTGAAGAAGAAGCAGATACTTTGAAACGTACTGCTCTTTTTGATATAAATAGTGCAGGTTATCTTAATGGTGGTCGTCTTGTTGGTGGAGCAAGTGGTGATATTGATGGAGATGGATACGTGGACTTCATCTTTGGTAGTAGATACTCTGGTCTTCCTAATGGTATGATTTTCCGTTTTGAATATCAAGGTGGAGCGATTGAATCTCCGGCAAACTGGGAAATAAGCATCATTGATTCGGCTTACGCTGTTGTAGATTTAGCCGATGGTGGTATCTGGAATGTCATTAAAATTGCTAACATGGATGATGATGCCGAACTAGAGGTTGTTTACACTTCAAGTACCTCTGTTCCATATTCAGTAGCATATCCAACCACATGGGTTTCTGCTCCTGTTATTGTCTTAGATACTCCTGCATCAGTATCAGTTGATAATGATATTCTAATACCTGGCATATTCACATTGCACCAAAACTATCCAAATCCATTCAATCCAACTACAATAATTCCATTCGATTTATCACAAGATGGTGTTGTTAAGGTAGTTGTTTATAATATGATTGGTGAAGAAGTACAAACGTTGGTTCATGAAGAAATGATAGCAGGTCATCACACGATTGAATTCAATGGATCCAATGTTCCATCTGGAGCATATTTCTACAATCTATTTATTGATGGTGAGAATAAATCTAAAATGATGATGCTTATTAAATAATCTATCTCATTTATAGATTAAAATAAGTCCAATTGAATTTGGTTTATTTGTATTAGCGACCCCATCAATTTTGGTGGGGTCGTCTTTTTAAAGGAAAACATTTTATATGAATTTATTTGATGATCTTCTTTATGAATAAGATTAATTGTAGCTTTCAAGTAGAAAAACCGATAATCCGCTCATTAGGTTTAATGACAGGTACTTCCATGGATGGTCTGGATATCTGTGTTGCGGATATTGAATTGTCTCCTGAAAGCGCTGCATTCGATATAAAATATTCAAATACAGTAGCATTTCCACCAGAATTAAAAGAGCGAATACAATCTGCTCTTAATTGTAATACCGGACTAATTTCTGATTTACATTATGATTTGGGCCGCTGGATGGCAGATACTGTATCAGCTGAAATTCCAAAAGAGTTAATACCGGATATCATCGGATGTCATGGACAAACAATTTTTCATAATCACAATGTTTCAACCTTCCAGATCGGTGAACCATCATTTCTAGCGGAATCACTGGGAGTACCTGTCATTTCTGATTTTCGTGCTCGGGATATTTCAGTGGGAGGTTGCGGTGCTCCATTAATTCCGATCATTGATAAATGGTTATTGCAGGATAAAAATGAATTCAGGATTTCACTCAATGTTGGTGGGATCGCAAATGTTACGATTCTCCCGATATTGGATGGCGAGAATATTATAGGTTTTGATACTGGCCCGGGGATGGCATTGATGGATGAGGCATACATTAATGCATTTAGTCAAGGTATTGATACAAACGGGAAAAAAGCACAAGCTGGTCAAGTTCATGATGACCTTGTATATCAGTGGGTCGAGGACAGCTTTATTCAAAAATCACCTCCTAAATCTGCCGGGCGTCACGATTATGGTCTCGATTGGTTAAAAGTCCATAATCATGAACTTGAAACGTTAGTAATAGAAGATCAGTTAGCCACATTATGTGCATTTACAGCTGAATCCATTTATAAGGGTTGTGTGCCATATATAGACGGCAAAAACGGAAGTTTGATTATTGGTGGCGGTGGATCACATCACGAGCGATTGATCCATGAATTAGAAAAACGATTTACGACATTTCAGATTAGAAAATCAGATGAATTCGGAATTCCCGTTGACGGAAAAGAAGCTTTAGGATTTGCAATACTGGCGGTGGCATATGTGAAAGGAATTCCTGGAAATCTCCCCCAAGTTACTGGAGCACGAAAAGCAACCATTTTAGGGAAATTGACAATTTAGCATATAAGTTCTTTCAGGATACTCATAAATTCAACTATGAAATATCAATCAAATGTCGAACAACATTTCTTTAACAAATCCAATTGGGATTTTCCGACGACTCAAATCCCATATATTATTGTTGATAATTTTCCCCAACTTGGATTTCTAACCGCATTGCGGTTTTTAGAATGGGTGGGAGATAATCCCAATGGAGTTGTGAGCCTGCCAACAGGGAAAACACCTGAATATTTTATTAAATGGACACAGCATTTATTGAGCCAGTGGGATAGTACGGAATCTGAAACTTTAAGGAAGAATAATGGACTATTTCTTAATAGAAAACCTGATTTTTTACAGTTAAAATTTATTCAACTTGATGAATTTTATCCTATTGATCCCAATCAGCATAATAGCTTTTATAATTATGGTATGAACTATTATCTCAAAGGTTTTGGAATACTGGAAAAGAATGCCCTATTGATAAATTGTGATGAAATTCCACGATCATCAGGGAAAACACTTTCAGAAATATTCCCGGATTATATAGTTGACCTAACTTTAAGAGTTCGTTCAGCAAAGACAACGTTAGAGGAAATGCAACAAAAAACGATTTTCATGGTAGATCAATGGTGTAGTGATTATGAACAGAAAATTCGCAATTTGGGAGGAATAGGGTTCTTTTTGGGGGGTATTGGACCGGATGGACACATAGCATTCAACGTGCGTGGTTCGGATGTTAATTCAACAACCAGATTGACAGGAACAAATTTCGAAACCCAAGCGGCGGCCGCAACAGATTTAGGTGGAATTGAAATCTCCAAGAACCGGTTAGTCATAACCATTGGACTTGATACAATAACAGCAAATCCAAATGCCACTGCTATTATTATTGCCGCAGGAGAAGCAAAGGCACTGGTTGTAAAAGGAGCCTTAGAAAACAAAATTGATAACCGTTATCCTGCCTCAGTTTTACAACGATTAGAAAACGCACGGTTTTATCTCACAAATGGAGCAGCTATAGCACTTGAAGATTCACAACGAAGAGCATTTGAGAATTCTTCATGGGATCAAGTCAAACGGGAGAGAAGTTTTATTAGACTTTGTGAATCATCAAATACGTTTGGTACACGCATTACTATTGATGATATGAAAAATGATCCTTTTTGTGCACAGATTCCAGATTTATATAATGAAACTCCAATAAGCCTGGTAAAATCATTTAAACAAAAAATTGATCGTGGAATTAGTCGCGAAGACGGTGAAATATTTTTACATACTGGTCCGCACCACGACGACATTTTGTTGGGATATTTACCCCATGTCATTCATTTAGTTCGTTCCCCAAATAATAGGAATGTTTTCGTGAATCTAACATCTGGATTCACATCGGTGACAAATCAGTATTTGCGATCTGTTTTGCTAAAAACGAAAGAATTTATTGAAAATGATCTTATTCAAATGATGGAATACTCAGACTTCTTTGATAAAGGTTATAATGAAAAATGGGATAAAGATATCTATCATTATTTGGATCGAATTGCCTCAAAGAATGAAGAGGGTCAGAAACGAGGTTTGAGTCATCGTATTGTTCGTGCGCTGGTTGGTACCTATTCGTTAAAAAGTAAAGATGATACCGTCAAGGCAATTGATACAATAGTAAAGTATCTTGATGACTGTTATGACGGAGAAAAGAATACCAAAAATGTGCAGAAGCTAAAGGGTATGATTCGTGAGTTTGAAGAAGAGCTTGTTTGGGCGCATTATGGCGTAAAAGTTGCCGACATTCGTCATGCTAGACTTGGTTTTTATACAGGTGATATATTTACTGAAAACCCGCAACGTGGCAGGGATGTCCAACCAATTTTGGAAATGCTCCGGGAAGTGAAACCTACCGTTATCACCCTTGCCATGGATCCTGAGGGAAGCGGACCGGATACCCATTATAAAGTACTTCAAACTATAGCGGAGGCAATACGTCTTTGGAGCAAAGAACATGATACGTCGCAAGTGCGAATCTGGGGATACCGAAATGTTTGGTATCGATTTGATGCTGCTGAAGCTGATATCATTGTACCCGTGTCATTGAATTCTATGTCCGTATTGCAGGATACATTTATGAATTGCTATTTAAGCCAAAAGGATGCATCGTTCCCTAGTTATGAATTAGACGGTCCATTTTGCGATTTAACCCAAAAAATCTGGGTAGAGCAGCATCAATTGATGGAGCTAATTCTTGGGCGTGATTTTTGGTATGAAAATGAACATCCGCGATTGCGTGCCGCACATGGAGTGATTTTTATAAAAGAACTCACGGTAAATGCATTTCTGGATACTGCCCGTAGGTTAGAAAAATCTATGGAAGGACAAATTAATTAGTCTCACTCAGTCGTGGGTAAGGCTTGTCGTAAAATTTCCCGTATTTTATTCGCTGACAATTCCTACGTAAAGAGTAGTTTACAGATAAATACGGCTGCTAATGCTCCTGCTGCATCTGCTAGAAGCCCAGCTGGAAGTGCGTGTCTAGTCCGTTTTATCCCCACCGACCCGAAGTATACAGCCAGTACATAAAAAGTTGTTTCAGTAGAGCCAAACATGGTGGCACCAATTTTTGCAAATATTGAATCAGCTCCATGTTCATTAATCAGATCAGTCAGTAAACCCAATGAACCGCTTCCAGATAGTGGACGCATGAGTGCTAATGGTAAATTTTCCGGAGGGAATCCGATCCAATTTAGGAGTGGTGACAATCCCTGTAGTAATAAGTCTAAAGCACCAGAAGCTCTAAACATTCCAATGGCAACCAATATGGCAACCAAATATGGAATGATGCGAACGGCGATTGTAAACCCATCTTTGGCACCTTCTACAAAAACTTCGTACACTTTGACCTTTTTTACCCACAATCCATATAGCGGGATACCACCGATTAAAAAAGGAATAATATATTTGGAACCTTCATTCAGGATTGCAACAAAAGTATCAACCATTGTTGACCTCCTTTACATAAGCAAAGCGTTTCCGTTTTTCTAGGAATTTCGCCATAATTACCGCAACGATTGTAGAAATGGTGGTTGCAAAAATCGTTGTAAGAAAAATTTGATTTGAGGCTGTTCCCATTAATGCAATTACAGTAGCGGGAAGGATAAGTTGAACACTGGACGTATTTAAAGCCAAAAAGGTAACCATCGCGTTAGAGGCTGTATCTTTGTCAGGATTTATTTCTTGTAGTTCCTCCATTGCTTTTAATCCCAATGGGGTCGCAGCGTTACCAAGTCCAAGAATATTCGCTGCCATGTTCAAAATGATTGATCCAATTGCTGGATGATCTGGTGGTACATCGGGAAACAATCGAATTGTAATTGGTTTTAACCCACGGGCAATAAGGGAGATTAAACCGGATTTATCCGCTATTTTCATGATGCCGAGCCAGAGCGCCATGATTCCAATAAGACTAATTGCGATTTCCACCGCAGTTTTGGCCATATCAATAGCTGCTTGTGTAACAGCATCAATATTTCCAGTAATAGCTCCAACAATTACAGAAATAATAATCATCCCAAACCAAATGTAATTCAGCATCAAACCTCCTTGATAACAAGTTTTACAGTATTAATCTACTCTATTATTTTAAAAATGATTATTATGTAACGGGTGATTCATCCCAAGATAAAAAGAAAGAATCAGATGATACATCCAATGCAACAGGATGTGACACAGGTAATGTCATTTGATACTTACCGTGCCCGCACGCGACATTTGTTACAATTGGAATATCTAAATCACCAAAAACATCTAGAATGATTTCGTCGGTGGTTTTACCAAATGGAATCGTATCATCCTTAATGTCCTCCAGTTCACCGACAATTAGACCTTTGATTTTATCAACAGTCCCAGATTGTCTCAGATGAACTAAATAACGATCATAGGCATATAGATATTCATCAATATCCTCTAGGAAAAGAATTGAATCGTCAAAATCTACTTGACCGGGTGTGCCTAACCGATTGGCTATTAATGTAAGATTTCCACCCATAAGTAGTCCTGAAGCAACCCCTGGCTTTAGAACATTGAATTTTAAATCAGGTGGGTTTGTTGCTTCAATATGTGATTTTCCAGATACTATAGATTCCCACATTTCCCAATTATAAGGAATGAACTCTTGTTTGTAAGTGACAAACATTGGGCCATGAAATGTGATCAATCCGGTTTGTTGATTAATTGAATGGAGGAGAGCTGTAATATCACTATATCCCATAATTATTTTTGGATTTTGTCGAATGACATTGTAATCCAACAATGGAATGACACGATTTGCGCCGTATCCTCCACGAGCACAGACGATAGCATCAACATCAGGATCGGGAAACATCTTCTCAATGTCTCTGGCGCGTTCTTCAGGTGTCCCTGCAAATTGATTATCACGTAAAAATGGAGATTTACCGTATTTTATTTTATACCCATGTGATTCATAGATTTTTTGAACAGCTTTTAGTTCTTCCTTGGGAGCCCATTTTGAGGGACAAACTACACCAATAGTGCCACCTTTTAGTAATGCTTTGGGTCTTATCATTGTTGAACCAGAATTCGACAAATTTCGTCCTGTAAATCACGATAGGGTTTTGCGTCGCCTACATATCCATTCATAAGAATGGAGAAAATCAATGGTTCGCCATTTGGAGGATAGATAAAACCAGACAAACAGCTAGCACCTGAAAGCGTTCCTGTTTTGGCATGGATGTATTTCCCCGAATCATCTCCTGTCATACGACTTTCTAATGTTCCATCCCATCCACCAGTGGGTAATGCTTCCATAAAATCCTTACGGTATAAATCGTTCTTATAAACCCATTGCAATAAATGCGTGAAATGGGCAGGAGAAGAATAATTATAGCGTGAAACGCCCGATCCATCTACATATGAAAAAGAGGTGGTATCCAGACCCACTTCATCTTGGAAAAACAATCGGGTAGCATGTAATCCGTCATTCCAGGAGCCGGGATTATTGGTGATGAGATTCCCAATGAGTTTAATATACAGCTCACCTGATAAATTGTCGCTTTGTTTCAAGAAATTTGACAAAGATTTATGAAAGGGATCTGCTGCATGCGAAGCTATCACTACGTCATCTGATTTAATCAATCCGTGGACAACTGGTCCGGCAATTTGAACACCTTTTTGTTCAAGCATTTCTTTTAACACTGTCCCAGTAAATAGTGCAGGATTATGCACGTTGCGATAATAAAGTACGGTGTCAGGTTCCTCCATTAAAAATTCACCGTTAATTTCGATTATATTTGATGCATTCCACCAATGACGTGAAATATCTAATTCTTCAAAATCCAGTGTATCATTAACAGTGATGGCCTGATTTATGATTTCTACATAATTCGTATTTGGAATAATATCCACGTGTGGTGCTTCACCAATTTCATTTCCTGATATATGTAAATCAATACAATTATCATTCAACGATAATCCATCAATTTGTGCAGCATACCATGCAGAGCCTTCGTCCCACATCCAACCTTCACCATAATGGACAGAGTCAATTTTACTGTTATCAACAATGATTGTATCTATACTATTGATTTTAGATGCAATCCATTGGGTTAATGTATCTAAATCTTCTAGTGAAAAATCAGGGTCACCATCTCCTTTGAGAACAAGACGACTAATGTGAGATGCGTTTATCTCATCTTTTGGAATCCATGCAGTAGTTATGAATTGATAGTTTGTGGTTAAAAACTTTAAAGCTGCCGTCGCAGTATAAATTTTGTTATTACTTGCGGGATTGAATAAATGATGGATGTTCAAGTTGTATATGGTTTTTCCGGATTTGGCTGATATTATGTGAATACCCATGTTGGTTTCCAAACCTGATTTTTTTATTGCCGTATTAATTTTGTGAACAGTGGACATATTACCTTTTACAGGATCGACAAGTGGATGAACTGAACAACCAATAAAAAGCAGAAGTAGAAGCAATTGGACTTTTCTCATTTTAAGTATAATACCTTTTGTGTCTGGATGGTCGGGGAATGCAATCCCTTAATTTGAACAAAGTATACACCAGTTGCAGATGAGGAGATTGAAGGTGATAAACTGAGATTTGTTGAACCAGTAGATGACTTTTTATAATAGGAAGTTGTTAAAACTGATTTCCCGAGAATATCAAACATGGATATTAAATATTGATCTGACTGACCGTTGATCTGGACAGCGAACGTTTCATTGAAGGGATTAGGATAGGTTGTGAACATAAATTGTGAAGGTATTAAACCCTTTTCTGATTTAACACTAACTGATCCAGGGAAAAAATGGTCAAGTATGAGCAAGGCAGGGGCATCTGGATCAGAGAACATTTCCAATGGCGTGGAAAGAACGATAGAGTTATTGTCATTAGGATTCATAAAACCCAGATAGTGATCACCAAATGAAATCAATGGAATTGTGATCGAATTTGAGAAATCCAAACCATAGCCGATTGAATCAATTAATACTGAAATGTTCACATCATTTAGTTCACCAAGGAAATCATGTGTACTTACAGTGATAGGGGCATCTAATGGTTCGTATGAAACACTATCAATGCCAAGTGAGTCCAAATAATTTTGACCAGTGTTTGATTGAAAAAGCATATTGGGTGCAAATGCTCCCATGGAAAGAGTTTTCGTTTCACTATTAATATGTCTAGTCATTAACCATTCAACTAATCCGTTCGAAATAGAATCACGTCTTATTCCAAAGTGAATCCACGCAATCTGATGGGTAGAAAGCGTATCATTGTATAGTGAGATTAATGAATCATGTACTGTTTCTATTCCTAATGATGAATAGGTATCTATTATGCTGCCAAGATTGGCCACAGATTCTTCATCCTCAATAATATTGTTATTCCGCGAGGCATCTACCAACAATAGTGTGGTTTCAGGCTCAGACTTTCGGAAAACTACCGTATTTGACTTTTCACTTTCATTTGTAAAAGGTCCATCATCCACAGCTGTTATATAAAGAAAAACCATCTCGGAACTAAATGATGGAACTACATATTCAGATATCTCGGCAGTAAGAATTGTTTCATCATGGTTACTGTACCATGATGAATTATCATAACTGAAATAGAGTCGATAACCAAGTAAGTCAGAATCTTGATTTGATAACCAATTTAGTCTAAATCCGTTTCCTTCTCTCAATACTGACAATAGCGTAGGGCTGTTGGGTGGAGTATCATCTGATTCCGTGACCTCAAATACTTGTAAAAGTGTATCTGTTTGAAAATACTGATCCCAAGTAAACACACGAGCTGTATATGATCCCAGATTCCAGTCAGATACATCAATTTTATTATCTGAACTGACATTGTTTGTAATGGTATATCGATAGGTGCCGGTATTTGATCCAGGCGCAAATACATTGGTAATATAATTGTCTGATGCAGGGATATTGTAAAATTCAAAGGGTGTGCGTGGACCAAATATAATTGATCCGGTTGAGTCTAGGATATCAAAACCAATTTTATATATTCCATTGTTATCCCCGATTGGTCCGGAATCTGTTCTATCCCAGGCTCGGCTAACGATATCAACATCACCAAAAACTCTATTATTTTGAAATTGAGTATTGGTTCCATTGATATAAAATTTGGCATCAAGGATGGTAGGTTTCCATGTATCCACCAAAGGATCTAAACCACCATCTGCACGGATAGAGTTCGTTTCACTTCCCGGGTAGCCATCCTTGAAATGGATGTGATTCCAGGAGTTTGTCCATCCAAGAATTGTTTGGAAAGCAATCACTTGAGATCCCACACTTAAAGCAGGATTTGGATCTACATGGACATAAGCATAACGTCCTGCCCGTATCCAGGAATTTATTCCTGATTGGGCGGCTGTTGCAAAGCCTGAGACAGTACCATTGATTACCGAATATACCGGCTCACCTTGTGGAAGATGAATATCAATTCCATCATGAAAATGGTCACGATCTCCGCTTGTTCCTGATCGACACTCGCAAAATGTACCGTTAACCCAATGTTGTTGAGTAAAGGGTTCGCAAGGCCAATTATAGGATTGTGCATTTCCAAATTGGCTGAATAAAAAACAAACCCATAGAAGGGACGAAACCTTAATCATGGTAAATCATAGAAAAAGATTTTTTCGGAGGTTCTAATACAAAATTGTGCTTTTTCTGAAATGAACCCTCCCTGGAGTATGGATGAACTGTGAACAATAGGGAATTCAGTACTTTTACCGTCACGGATACGATATAGTATACCTTGTGAATATTGTATTGAACCATTTGTGTACTCAGGATTTGCTCCACCCAAAACATAATAGGTCGAATTGCTTAAGTGAAAATCAAAGGGTACTATTTCTTCACTAAATTCATATTTTGTACTTATAAGTCCATCATCAGATAAAATGCGAAAATCCTTATTTGAGACTGAATAAAACTGATTCTTCCCTTTTTTAAAAATCTTTGGCGGTGATGGAACCTCAATATTTTTGATAAGGGAATTGCTTGTCAAATCATAAAGCAGAATTTTGTGGATAGCATCCTGGTACGTATTAGTAAATGATGTGCCCGTTACACCTAGAACATTATTTTGTGTTAATATTCCATGATATGGAAGTGAAAGTTGAATGGGTATAACTGGTGAAAACTGAAAGTTTTTAGAAAGAGTAAATAAATATGAATTGTTTTTATTTCCGGTTGCTTCTTCTTGAGCTAAAATCAGATCATAATCATTTTCAGTACCCTGAATAAAGAACAGTCTTTTTTCATGATCAAAGTCATTATTGTCAAACAATGACTTTTGAACAATTTGTTCTCCTTTGTCATTATATATAGTTACAATCTGTTCAACTGGATTTAGAAATAAATACTGATTGTTTGTCCGACGATGTATTTGTGGAAACCCAAGATCTCTAATAATTTCAAAATCAAAAGTGGATAATATTTTAAAATCGCTATCAATGTTTGTGAATTGATAGGTAAAACTTTTAACATGAGAAATAATACCAATTGATTCATTCTCCATATTAAAGGCTGATACGATATTTTTCGCGGTTGAAAATCGTTTTACTCCTTTGGTGATTTTATTTTTTTCAACAATAGAGACTCCATTCGACTTGATAATTAATTTATCGTTATTCTTAACAGAGACTGAAGATTGGATCTGAAGTTTCTCTTGTGAAATTCCAATGGAAAGGAATATTGTCATCAATAAGGATAGAGGGCGTATATTAAT
>JABMOV010000015.1 GCA_013203145.1 Fidelibacterota bacterium | reverse complement strand
GTCGGCGCCTTCAAAAATAGCATTGGCAATGTCACTGACTTCAGCTCGGGTTGGTACAGGATTATCAATCATGGAATCCAGTATTTGAGTCGCAATGAGGGTAGGTTTTCCATGACGGTTTGCTTCTTTTAAGACACGTTTCTGGACAAGCGGAACTTGTTCGGTAGGAATCTCAGCGCCCAAATCTCCACGCGCCACCATGACCGCATCAAAGGCGTTAATAATGTTTTCTAAGTCTTGAAGAGCTTCCCATTTTTCTATTTTAGCTATAACGGGAATGTTTGTATGGGTTTCTTCAAAAATACGATCGATATATTGACGATCCGTGGCGGCACGAACATACGATAATGCTATCCAATCAACATCTTCTTCAATACACATCCGCAAATCGGTTTGGTCCATGGTGGTTAAGGGTGGTAAATCAATAGCAACACCAGGAAAGTTCACACCTTTTTTAGAAAGAATTGGGCCGCCATAAATTGTTTCACAAACAAGGGTATGCGGCGAAGTTTGTTCTTTTACACGGAGCTGAATTCGTCCATCAGCCATAACCACGGATGCATTGTCTTCGAGGGATTTAAATGCAAATCCTGAAGTTATATGAATCGCTTCCTTGTTATGACAGGGGTTGTTAGTAATGGTAATAAAATCACCGGGAGACAAGATTAAATTGTCAGGACAAGAAGTTATTCGAATTTTGGGACCTGCCAGGTCACCCAAGATTGCAGGATATCCTCCCCCGGGGGAGTGCAACTGTTTCACCATTTGAATGTGTTGACGTTTTGAGTCTGACGTTCCCTGGGAAAAGTTGATTCGAAAAAGATTTACGCCCGCATCCACCATGGATTGAAGGGTTTCTGGATTATCACATCCAGGGCCAATTGTAGCTAAAATTTTAGTTCTATTCTGGTTCATTTTTACCTAATTAGTATAAAGTGAGGCCAGAATTTATGGCTGGTAAAGTGAATTGTTAATAGAAGTCTATTATTGCTCAATAAAGGTTTCTAACCAAATGATTGCCGCTTCGATACATGGAATGGCAGCGGAACCGTGATCTCCCACATAACTCGCGAGAGATAAGCTCATTTTCTGAGAAGTAGACACTGAAATTGTATAAGGAACTGTTATATCATTAATTCCATGGAATAATCTTACGGGAGCATCGGGAACCCAATCGTCCACATTATTTTGAGCCAGGATTGCTTTTAGCTCTGTTTGGCCGTCACCAAGAAAGTCAGATAAAAACTGCGGTGTGAACAAATCGGAAATAATGGTGGTTAGAGAATCGTTGATCTCTCCACCACTATATGTTCCATCATACAAATGAGGAAGTTTTTCTGCGTACGGCGATTGGAAAATTTCATTGATTGGGCTTAATTCATAAATATCGCTATAGGCCATAAAAATATAACCAAAATATTCAGGATTATCATATGTCGACCCACCTAAAACTAAATTGGCCATTTGTTCAACATTGTACGGCCCGGATTGCGGAGCAGAAGCTGTCACAACAAATTCGTCAGCATAATATTCTTCAATAATTTTATGAGTTGCCATAGTAACATACCCGCCCTCGGAGTAACCCATAAGAAACAATTGATTGTTCAATAATACATCTTGTTGATCTGAAAATATTCTAGCAGCACGGATAGCATCAATGACGGGCATTGCGGATCCTTCAGAATGAATGTATGGGTGTATTCCATCAGATACGCCGAGTCCAAGTCCATCAGGGCAAACAACCACAAATCCATTACTGGCAGCCCACAAACTTTCACCATTATTGTAAACATTTACCGACGCTACTTCATCACGTTTAAAAGTAGTTCCATGATGTACGCTTAACAGCGGGAAGCTGGTAACGTTAAGCGAATCTGAGCGTGGTATATAAATTGCGCCTGAAGCGTCAACTAGATCGCCTTGCGTATTTATGGTTTTATATACGAAAGTGAAAGCCTCCACGTCATATACGGCCTTTGCATCATCATTCATGTTAATGTCAGAAAACGCAATGTTAATTAGGATTGCAGATATATTAGTTGGATTTGTTCCGACAGAAACGATGTTTCCTCTGACAATTTCTTCTTCTGTTGTATCATCACAGGAGACAATGAAGAAAGCCAAGAGCAAAAAAGATATTATGAATTGATGCGATTTTAAATGCTTGAAGGTCATTAAGGCTCCAGGTTTTTCATGTATTGATCAAAGTTTAAATGTCTTTGGGTGTGAAATGTACGTGTAGTTATATAAACGCGAGGAGAAGAAAGTGATATCGGGCGCGAAAAAGGAGACAAAAGAAAATATTGTAAGTATTCTATATATAGAATAATATAGCGATAGAATTATGGCAGCAAAATTAACTCCAAAACAGTTTGTGATAACCAGTCTCCTCAATGAAGGAGCCAGTCACGGGTACGATCTCGAACAGAAAATTCGTGTGCGAGGAATGCGGGAATGGACGAATATCGGTTTTTCCTCTATTTATTTGGTTTTGAATCAATTACGCGACAAAGGATACGTAAACCAAAACACTCAAGTAGTAAACGGTAAAGCACAAAATAGATTCGAGCTTACACCTACTGGAAAACAAACTTTAGCAGCGCAAATCTTTAAATCCATTGCTACTGTTAACAAAATAGACGATCCCTTTGATGTTGCTATTTCAAATACAGTTGGTGTACCGGGCGAAACTGTTCACCATCTGTTATCGGAAAGAATAGAAAATTTAAAAATTGCCGTTAATCAGTTAGAACATAAAAAACAGTCCCAGTTGGAAAATGGAACACCCAACCTCCCCTCAATAATGATTTTATTTGACAGAACGATAGCAGCATGGGATGGGGAAATCAACTTTTTAGAGAGTTATAAACAAAAGTTTGTGGAGTAGCATATGGATAAAATTGATCTCAAGAAAACAGAAAAACAATTTTACGCACCAAAAAAAGAACCGGCAATTGTAGAAATTCCACGAATGAATTTCCTCATTGTAGATGGTAAAGGAGATCCCAACACGAGCCAAGAGTATGTAGATGCCGTTCAAGTCCTATATAGCTTGTCGTATACACTAAAATTTTATATTAAACATAATAATCTTGGCCCCGATTACACTGTACTTCCGTTAGAAGGTTTATGGTGGATTGATGATATGGAAATGTTTAAAACCGCCAAGAAGGATGACTGGCTTTGGACGGCAATGATTCGTCAACCAGATTTCATCACACAAGAACATATAAACACTGCAATTGATTCGGTGAGAAAAAAGAATAATCCTACAAAATTAACCAGTGTTCGTTTCGAATCTTTTACCGAGGGTTTGGTTGTACAGGTAATGTATGTGGGACCATACACCGATGAAGGACCAACGATTGAAAGCATGCATAAATTTGCTATGGATAACGGATATCGATTAAGAGACAAACATCATGAAATATATTTGAGCGATCCTCGCAGGGCAAAACCGGAAAAATTGAAAACGGTGATACGCCAACCCATCACCAAATAAAAAAGGGGGCGATTGCCCCCTTTTTACACATATAATAAATTTACAGACTTCGTTGATATCCAATCGAAATATCTAGAGCCGTTTTCATATATTTTTCTTCAAATATTGTTCCAACCTTATTGTTTTGTCCTTCTACGTAGAAGGTGTTGGACACACCGAAGCTAAAAGAAGAAGCTGTTGATAAACTATATTTGAATCCAGTTCCTAAAGTATTAGAGTCTATGCTATAACTTAAGTCTTCCTGATATGCATCCTGTGTACCGCTTACGGCATGAAGGAATCCTACGCTACAAGCAAGTTTATCAGAAAGAGCATATTCAACAGACCCTCCAACTTCAAGTCCATTATCGGTATATTTTTCTTTACCGCCCCAATCAAGATTACTATCAGTATAAAGATAGTAATTAAAGGATGAAGAAAAGAGGATTTTACCAAATGAAGCATTTAGACCAAAAGCCAGTTGACTTGGAATGTCTGATCTGTATTTTGTGTCATCCGGAAACATTCCAACACTGTCTAACAAAAAGGTGCCATCTTCTTTTGTTTTTGATAACATTTCAAGTGTGCTTCTTGGTTCAAATTTTGCAGAAATTAAAATATTATCCATTGGTTTAATATTCAAACTGAGAACAGGAGTTATCGTGGTACCAGACCTTTCACTTTCAACAACTATATCTGGAGGCAATAAGTCGGGACGGTTTCCATTATTTAACTCTATTCCGGATGCTGTAATTAATGTGGCGCCGTCAAGAGTCCCATCATAAGTATTGTTAGCAATTATATATCTAACACCCAAACCAGCGGATATCATATCATTTATTTTATAAGAAGCATTTGTTTGAAGCCCCAGATATATTGAAGAACCGACAAATGCAGCATCCATAGCATATCCAGACAAATCATCAGAGAAGTTAACATATTGAGCTAGCACACGATCAAAGGTTGGCAATCCTTTTGGAAAATCAGCACTCCCACCACCACCAATTGGCATAAATCCAAATGAAAAAGCTAGCTTATTTGTTTTTTTCACTAAGTAAATGTTAGGAAATGCAGGAACAAATGTTTCTCCAACAAACTCACTATTATTATACGTTGGGTATGTCGTCTTAATGGTTCTGCTCTGCCAGATGGTTTGATTGCTAAAATAAACATACAACCCATCATCTTGAAAAACTAGACCAGCTGGGTTAAAATAAACAGCATCAATATCGGTAGAGGCGTTTCGATTTAATGTGCGAATAAAATCAGCACTCTGGTTTGTATTGTGTACAATCCCGCCTCCGACCAACAGTGAAAAGAAAATAACAAAAAATAATAAAGAAATTTTAATTTTCATTGTATGCCCCTGTTCTTCCTTAGTTATATAAAAAGAGCAGGGTTTAACCTGCTCTTTTTTGATAAAAGAATTTAGTGTTATTATTTGGCCCAACCTAAAGTAGTAGTCTCTGATGTTGTGAATGAGACAGGAAAGAAGCCAACGCTCTCAATAGGTAATACGCCGTCCCATGTTACAGATTCAGAATATGCCATCGTTATTGCAGTAGGAGCATCAACATTATCTACAGTTAAAGCTCCGCCAAGAGTGAATAGATCGCCTTCTATTGACAATGAAACCAAGTTATCACCTGCAACCCATGTTCCAGCATCTGTTACTTCTTGAAGCTCAACAACAGAATATCCAAGAGTATCACTTTCAGTTGTTGTAACAGGTAAAACACCAGCAAGAGTGAATGTAAAATCATTGAGAAGGTTTACAGTTGCAGTTGCATATCCAGTTAATACGACAGTGGTATCAACAAGGGTATCACCAGGAAAAACTACAGTCATCAAACCATAAAGCGGATGAGTAAAAGAGACAGAATCGTTTGACGTTATCACTACAGCTTGTTCAAACTGACCCAAAGCCCAATCGCCAACCAGAACATGGTCTTCCGCATCATCATCAGATTCGCAACCAACGGTGAAAAGCAGCCCCATTATAATTAAAGTCATAAGACTTAGTTTTAACAAAGATTTCATAGTATCTCCTATTATTTGTTATTTTAAATTTTCTTTATTCATATGGATTAATCAATAATCTATT
>JABMOV010000154.1 GCA_013203145.1 Fidelibacterota bacterium | reverse complement strand
CCCATAGACTGGTGTAGCGCCAAATCCCCCGGTATGAACCAAAAAACACAAATGAAGTTAGTTTTACGATGATAAATACAGGTAGCCATACAATAAATAGTGAAAAATATTGCGTGGGTAAAAGGAAATCAAACCGCAGTAAAAATGCACCGAAGAAGCTCAATGATATGACTATTATATCAATAGCGATAAAAGAACCTATTCGTTTTTTCCCCGATAAACTTTTAATCATAACTGAATCTCTTAAATTAACATAAGTAATTATAGAATAACGCGCAAAGTTAACACAGTTTTAATTTTGTAAATATGATAATATGATATTGATCACTCGATCTTTATCAAACAGGTCATTGCTGAAATGTACAGGAATTAGAACCGGTATTCCTTCTGTCTGTATGGGAGAAAGTATGGTTTATGTCACTTGTTTATACGGCAGATACAAAATAGGTCACTCTATCTAGAATGACCTATTAGAATTGACAAGTTTTAACCTGTCTTGCTGATCAAACTTTACAGGAATTGAAAATCTTCCATCTAGTTAATTATACTGCACTTATGGTTGTTAATCTCCCTGTACGAACATTATCATATTTATGAGTTCCCTTACCGTGCACGCGTATTGATCTCAATTTTTCAGCTAGTTCGTCGTTATCAGTAAACACAGCTCCACCATCACCATAACAACCAAGTGGCTTGGCCGGGAAAAATGAGGTTGTAGCCGCATCTCCAAAACTGCAAGATTTGCCTTCGTCTATCTTTCCGCCAAAACTTTGTGCACCATCTTCCAGTACATATAGATTGTGCTTTTGCGCAATTTTCATGATTTCCGGATAATTAGCAGGTAAACCAAAAAGGTCAACTGGGATAATAGCTTTTGGATTCAAATCCGTTTCCTTTATAATCCGTTGAATCTGGCTATCAAGAAGAGATGGATCAATATTGTAAGTATCCGTTTCAATATCTACAAACACCGGGGTGGCGCCCAGTATTCTAATTACTTCAGTTGTCGCTATAAATGTAAATGGTGACGTAAAAATAGCATCGCCAGGTCCAACATCCCATGACATCAGCGGCATTAGCATGGCGTCCGTTCCCGAAGAACATGAAATACAATGCTTGACACCAACATAGTCAGATAATTTTTCCTCTAAATCAAAAACTTCAGGCCCCATGATATACTTACCATGATCTAGAACATTCTGAATTCGTTTCTCTATCTTTGATCTAATCTGATCTTGTTGAGATTTTAAATCAATAAACTGCAATTATTTCTCTTATTTATAAAATTGATTTTCGAAAAAGTAGTTAAAATGAAAATTATTGGCTAATAACAAAGAACTTATAATCAAGTACAGAGAAATTATTTATCGCCATAATAGTGATAATATTGATAGTAGTAATAGTATGACCCATAACTATTCTTCGACGTTACACCATTCAACACGACCCCTGCTAAAGGTACATCCACATTGCTTAACGCCAGCAAAGTGCGTTTAAATGCATTTTTATCAGTCCCGCCGGACTTTACAACAATAATAAGTTCATCAATCTCTTTAGATATGAGGGTTGCGTCTGTCACTGCCACAAGCGGTGGTGAATCAAGACAAACCATATCATATTCTTTTTCTAATTGATCAATAAGATCTGCCATTTTTTTTGATCCCAATAATTCCGATGGATTTGGTGGAACAATCCCCGCGGTTACCACAAATAGATTGGGAATATCTGTTTTTTGAACTAAGGATTGAAAATCATCGGTAGCGCCAGCTAAATAATTTGTGAGCCCATTTTCTTTATCCAAGCCAAATACACGATGGATAACAGGCCGTCTTAAATCTGCATCTAACAGTAAAGTCTTTTTCCCCAGATTAGCATAGGTAATAGCCAGATTGGATATGGTCGTGGTTTTACCTTCACCAGGTCCTGCACTGCTCACCACTATGGACTTTACAACCTTGTCCGGCGATGAATACATGATACTAGTACGCAAACTGCGGTAGGCTTCAGATATGGGCGATTTTGGGTCTTCTTGGGTAATAAGCCGCCTTTGCATGTGCTTTATCGACCGCTGCTTGGATGCTTCCGGATCTACATCATCCTTTTTCTTGTATTTTTTCTGGTATTTCGCATCACCGATGGCTGGAATGATACCCAAAACTGTCAACCCTTTGCGCTCCAAATCTTCGACAGATTTAATAGTATTATCTAAATATTCTAACAGAAAAGCAGTACCAACTCCTAAACCCACTCCTAAGACTAAGCCAAGTAATACATTCATCTTGGAATTGGGCTTACTGCGGCTTTCCGGGGGAATGGCCGGATCAACAATACGTACCTTGCCTAATTGGGATGCCTGGGTAATTTTTGCTTCTTCCAGCTTCTGGCGCATGAGCATATATGTGTCTGCCAATACGGTACGATCCCGTTCTAGCCGGGCAAATTGTAATGATTTTGCAGGAAGTTCATTTAATTGAGCTGCGTATTGATCCACCAGATTTTTATATTCTTTGCTGCGAAAGATTAATCCCGACTCGTGCCCCTCAAACACCAATAAT
>JABMOV010000153.1 GCA_013203145.1 Fidelibacterota bacterium | reverse complement strand
GCTCTCACTGGTGTTTGAGACAAGCGCGTCTACCAATTCCGCCACCCCGGCATATTTTTAATCAAAGCAGCAAAAGAAATTAGAGGATAGTAAAAAATATTGTCAATATATTTAGTAATATATAATCAAGGAGTAAATATAAATGTCATACACAACAATACCCGAACTATTTTACAATTCAGTAAAAAACTTGCCAGACCAATTAGCTTATTCTGAACGAAAAAATGGCGAATGGGTTGGACTTACCTATGGTGAAGTCGGCAAACTAGTAGAAACTTTTGCGGCTGGGCTTTATGGATTAGGCGTCAGGCGTGGTGATAAAATTGCAATTCTAGCAGCGAACAACCCAAGATGGGGAATAAGTGATTATGCCATAACGGGTATGGGTTGTGCTACGGTAACAGTATATCCGACATTGATTCCTTCTCAGATTCAATATATTATTGATGATTCAGATGCGAAAATCATCATCTCTGAAAATCAAGAACAAACGGATAAAGTACTTACTTTTTTCGATGGGAGTAAGAAACTCGAAACAATTATCTGCATGGATGATTCCGTTGAAAAAAAGAATAATACTATTCGATTTCAAGATGTCCTTGAAATAGGTATTAAATCTCAGGCTGATGGGTATAATTTCGAAGAAGAGGCCAAACTATGTAAACCTGATGATTTACTAACGCTCATATATACAAGTGGTACGACAGGGAATCCAAAGGGAGTTATGTTAACACACAATAATCTTGTGTCTAATGTATTAGCAACTCATAAAGTTATTAAGCTTGATCATAAGGATAGTTTTTTATCTTTCCTTCCACTTAGCCATGTTTTTGAACGCATGGGAGGTCACTTCTTAGCATTTTCATCAAATGCTTCAGTCTATTTTGCTGAAAACATGGATTCAATTGCTGAAAATATGAGGGATATAAAACCTACGCTTATGACTTCTGTGCCGCGGTTATATGAAAAAATGTACATAAAGGTCCTCGATAAAGTTGCTGGCGATCCCGCCTTACGTCAGAAAATATTCTGGTGGGCAATCGGCGTAGGCAAAGAAGCAGCGAAATTTTTACAACGCGGCAAACAACCTAGCGGAATGCTAGCATTTAAATATGGTCTGGCATCTAAATTAGTTTTTTCCAAGATCAAAGATCGCGTTGGCGGACGCTTGAGATTTTTTGTTTCTGGTGGCGCACCATTGTCCAAAGAAATCGGTGAATTCTTTGCTGCTGCAAATATTGCGATATTAGAAGGGTATGGTTTAACAGAAACCAGTCCTGTTATTTCAGTAAACCGACCTGAACTTTATAAGTTTGGTACTGTTGGACTTGTAATTGATGGCGTAGAGGTAAAATTTGCAGATGATGGAGAAATCCTCTGTAAGGGGCCAAATGTGATGAAAGGTTATTATAATGATCAGGCCGCCACGGATGAAGCCATCGATAGCGAAGGTTGGTTCCATACTGGAGATATAGGTGACTTCGATGAAGATAACTGCCTTCGTATCACGGATCGAAAGAAAAACATACTTGTGACCTCAGGTGGAAAAAATATTGCTCCGGCTCCGATGGAAATTGCACTAGGTACAAATAAATACATCGATAACGTTTTGGTTATTGGTGATAATCAAAAATTTATTTCTGCCTTAATTGTACCTTCATTTGAAGCTTTGGACGAATGGGCTAAGTTGAATGGAGTATCCTATTCTGATAAAAGCGAATTATTAGAGAACCAAGGGGTTAAACAACTTTATGAAGATAATGTATCTTCAATAATGACAAAGTTTGCACACTACGAAAAAGTAAAGAAATTTGAACTATTGACTGAAGTATGGTCCATTGAAACAGGCGAATTAACTCCCAAAATGTCTGTTAAAAGAAAAGTTGTTGAAAAGAATTATGCTGAATTAATCAAAAATATCTACGCCGGCTAATGGAAAAAAAGACGGAGATCGTAAGCGTCATCGGCTGTGGTACGTGGGGTGGCGCTGTTGGACAATCCTTGGCCAAACAAGGATATTCAGTAAAAATATGGCATAAGTTTGAAGAAGAAGTAAATCATTTAATAAAATTCAGAAAACATTTTATTCTTGATGATCTGACATTTGAAGAATCGATTGTTTTCTCGTCTAATTATGATGATGTAATTCCTGGTTCCGATATAATTGTGATTGCGGTGCCATCTCATATAGTTCGATTGATTATCCCGGAATTGGCTTCACGTGCTAACAGTAATACCATTTTTGTTAACTTGGCTAAAGGTATTGAAAACGATTCTCTGCTAACCATGAGTCAAGTGATATCATCAGTTGGTGGTATTCAAAAAGACAAAATTGTAACGCTTTACGGTCCTTCACATGCTGAAGAAGTTGCAAAAAATCTTCCTACAACGCTTGTATCTGCGTCGTTATCGATGGAATCGGCAGAGATTGTTCAACGTAT
The DNA here is from genome assembly GCA_013203145.1 of Fidelibacterota bacterium. Lineage (GTDB taxonomy): Bacteria > Fidelibacterota > Marinisomatia > Marinisomatales > JABMOV01 > JABMOV01. Next base: position 14,794 of record JABMOV010000153.1, on the reverse strand, counting down.
TTTCTCAAATCCATTATTACGTATATATACTAATACTGATATTCTGGGTGTGGAGTTAGGTGGGTCGCTGAAAAATGTAATTGCTATCGCTGCAGGTATTTGTGATGGTGTTGGTTATGGCGACAATACAAAAGCAGCACTATTGACTCGCGGTATTACTGAAATGACGCGATTAGGAGTGGCTATGGGCGCCCAAAAAGAAACATTTTTTGGCCTCAGTGGTATCGGTGATTTAATTGCTACTTGCCTAAGTAAACATAGCCGGAATCGATTTGTGGGTGAGGCTATTGGCAGGGGTCAAAAAATTGATGAAATATTAGCTGGTATGAATATGGTAGCTGAAGGTGTGAAGACCGCAAAATCTATTCATCAATTAATTGAGAAATACAAAGTTGATATGCCCATTAGTTCTGCAATTTATAATGTCATTTTCAATGAGCATAACCCAATTGTAGCAGTTCAGCAATTAATGACACGCGAGCTTGTTAGCGAACAATAACTTTTATTTTCTTATTTGTAATCTATAACTGAAGGTATCGGTTTTGCCGATATTCTTATTTATACAGTAATTCCACCTTGTAAAGACAATACAATTCTCAGTAATCTTCGCCGCTTTTTTGGGCTCGTAGTTCAATGGATAGAATAGGGGATTCCTAATCCCTAGATGCAGGTTCGATTCCTGTCGAGCCTACATTATGAAAAGGAAGAAAAATGTTAAAACCAAAACGCAAGATTACACGTAAAGAAATACAAGTTGACCCAATGTTAGAGACAATGGGAAATGTTCAGAAACATTTTGAGACACATAAGCAGTCCTATACTCGATACGGATCAGGTTTGTTAATACTAATTATAGCTCTAGTATTTTTCAATAATAAACAGGATACTGCGCAATTAGAAGCTAATGCTGCCCTGGGTAGGGCAATGATAGTTTGGGAGAGTAAAGACTGGGATAATGCAGAATTCCAATTTGAACTTCTCACGGACGAGTTTGGCCATACCAAAAGTGGAAAACTTGGAAATTACTATCTTGGTTTAATTTACATGCAGAAAGGAAACAAAGAGACGGCTCTAAAGGCTTTGAATGAATTTGTTTCCAAAAATGATTACCCAATGTTAGAGAGTAATGCCCGTATACAATTAGCTGAAATCTATAAATCAAATAATGATCTCGCCAATGCAATAAAACATCTGCGACAAGTGGACAAGATAAAATGTTCATCAAGTCAAAAACATTCTGCTAAAATCTATTTAGCTGAACTTTTATTAGATTCAGAAAAAACAGATGAAGCGGAAGAAATTGTAAAGAAAATATTAGCCGAAGATGACGTATCTGATTTTAATAAAAATAGAGCGCAACAAATTTTCGGGATGATTACTGGATAATAGAGAGTTATTGTATTTGTAAAAGTGAATAAAAACCAATAATTTCTGTGCTGAAAAGTGGGCAGTTGACCCACTTTTCGTTTCTTTGAGATATGGATATGATAAAAGAGAAGATACAAAACGTGATAGGCGAAGACTTTAAAGTGCTAGAGTTGAAGGAAGACGCACATACCAATTTGTTAAAAATTGTTATTGATGGCGATGATAATATCACTCTGGCTACTACGACAAAAATTTCGCGTAAACTTCAGCATTCAGAAGTGATAGATAAATTCTATCCTGATGGATATAGATTGGAAGTATCTTCGCCTGGCATAGGATCGCCATTAGTTCATCCATTTCAATATAGGAAAAACATAGGTCGCACATTGTCTTTTCGCTATCAGGATGACGAAAAGGTTCGCGACATGGACGCCAAGTTAGTTAGTGTTGATGAATCGCATATTGTTATATCGAATAAGAATGGTCAACTGACCTTGTCTTATGATGATATTGTGCGTGCAGTTGTAGTTATTTCATTTCAATAAGGCACGGAGGAAACTTGATTAATCGGGAACTCATAGAAGTTTTTTCAGAAATCGCAAGAGAGAAGAACGTAGATCGTTCTGAACTCGGAACTATTTTAGAGCAGTTGTTTCTTTACATTATTGAAAAACAAACCGGAGACGCCTCTAATTGTAGTGTTATTATCAATTTAGATAAAGGCGAAATAGAAATTTATTCCGAAAAGGTTATCGTCGATGAAATTGACGACCAAAAAGTGGAAATCACTTTAGAGGAAGTATTAAAACAAGATCCATCATTGTCTGACCTTCAAGTTGGTGATTCATATGTTGAAGTTATTGATCCGCGAGTGTTTGGACGTCGTTTAATTACGCACGCCAAGCAATTTTTCGCGCAGCGGTTGCGCGATGTGGAAAGAAAATATATCTATGATGATTATGCGACACGTGTCGGGGAAATTGTCATAGGAACTGTACATCAGGTTCAACGTGATAATGTATTCGTAAATATTGAGCACGCCGAATTACGTTTACCTCGAAAAGAACAAATTCCTTCCGAACGCTATCGTCGCGGTGATACCATCCGTGCAATTATCAAATCTGTTGAGAGCATATCAAAAGGTCCAGATATAATTATTTCTAGAAGTGATAACCATTTCTTATACAAACTTTTTGAAATGGAAGTCCCTGAAATTGAAGATGGAATTATTGAAATTAAAGCCATCGCTAGACATCCTGGAGAACGAGCAAAGATCATTGTTTTTTCTAATGATCGTCGCATTGATCCTGTGGGGGCGTGTGTTGGTATGCGTGGAAGTCGAATACAAGGTGTAGTTAGAGAATTGGACAATGAAAAAATTGATATTGTCAATTTCAGCGAAAAACCGGAAATCCTTATTACGCGTGCTTTATCGCCTGCAAAACCTGAAAAGCTTTATATTGATGACGATAAAAAATACTGTGTAGCTATTTTCCCTGATGATGAACTTGAAACTGCGATCGGTAAAGGTGGAATGAATATTAATTTAGCCGCTCGTGTTACAGATTATCGCATTGATGCCTATGGAATTTCTGAACATGAAAAAGCTCGGAAAGAACAAGGCAAAGTTTTGGAAAATGTCGATGGAGTAGATAAAAAAGTCGCCGAGGGACTGTACCAAGTGGGTATAAAAACGGTTTCCGATGTTTTATCAGCAGATGAAGAAAAACTGCTTTCCGCTGAAGGTGTTGATGATGCAATTCTTGAAACTCTATATGAATCCATTCAATCATATGTAGAATCATCAGAAAGTACCGAAGAATTAGAATCACAAGAGAAAGAATAGTGAGCATTTAATATGGCAAGACCGGTAAGGGTTTTTCAAATTGCAAAAGAGCTGAATATCTCTCATACTGAAATATTATCCTTTTTAAAGGAAAAAGGTGTGAAGATTGCCAGCCACATGTCTCCTGTAGAGGAAGAGGTATATCAATTAATCCTTACAGAATTTGCCAAAGATAAAGAAGCTGTAGATCGTTTTCGAAAAGAACAAGTTCGTCGTGAAATTCAAGACAATCGAGTTCGTGAAAAACAATCAACTGATTCAAAACTAAAAATCTTATCTCTATCTGACCAACGCAAACTTGAGGAAAAAGAAAAAGAGCAAGCTGCCATTCTGAAAAAGGAAGAGGCGAAAAGGTTAGAAGAATTACAAAAACTTCATCTTGCTGAAAAAGAGAAAAAACGCCAAGACGAGATGGAGAAGGAAGAACGCGAAAAAGCTATAGCTGCAGAGAAGGAAAAAATTCGTAAGGAAGCTGAAACTGAAACGAAAGAAAAAGCCAAAAGCGCCGCCGCAAAAGAAACCGGCAATAAGCAACAAAAGTTGCGTAAAGTTGATTTATCAGCACTCCGCTCAAAAGTAGGTCAATCGAAACGTGATGCTCGAGCAAAAAAAGAAGTCAAAGTAGATCCGAAAATGAGTCGAAGCGCTAAGGATCGTGTTCGTCAGACAATGGCAAGTATCGATACTAAAACGAAGAAAAAAGTTTATCGAAGGGAAAGAGCTGACGGAACTGATGAAGCGTTAGATTTAAGAATTGTGAAAGTATCCGAATTTTCCAGTGTAGATGAGTTGTCAAAGATTTTTGATGTTACTCCAAGTGATATAATTCAAAAATGTTTTTCCATGGGAGTATTAGCCACAATAAATCAACGTCTTGAATGGGAAGCCATTGAACTTCTATCTGATGAATTTGGCTTTACACCGGAAAAGGTTACAGAAGTTGGTGAAGAATTATTTTCTCTAGAAGAATCTGAAGAAGATTTATCCAATGCAAAACCACGTTCACCTGTAGTTACAATTATGGGTCATGTGGATCATGGTAAGACATCTTTGCTCGATTATATTCGTGATTCAAACGTCGTAGCTGGTGAATCCGGAGGGATTACTCAACATATTGGTGCTTATAAAGTAGATATTGATGAGAATCGAAAAATCACTTTCCTTGATACTCCAGGTCATGAAGCATTTACTGCAATGCGTGCACGTGGAGCACAGGTTACTGATATTGTTGTTCTTGTTGTCGCTGCAGATGACAGTGTTATGCCACAAACTATCGAAGCGATCGACCATGCCAATGCTGCTGGTGTTCCTTTAGTAGTCGCCATCAATAAAATGGACAAACCTGGTGCTGATGCAGACAAAGTAAAGCGTGAGCTTTCTGACCGTAATGTTTTGGTTGAAGACTGGGGTGGAAAAGTTCAATCAATTGAAGTTTCTGCTAAAACCGGTGAAGGTGTGCAAAATGTATTAAATGCAATCCTCATGGAAGCTGAAATGCTCGAATTAAAAGCAAATTGGGATTGTATTGCACGTGGTACAGTGATTGATTCACGGTTAGATAAAGGACATGGTCCTGTTGCAACTGTTTTGATCCAAAAGGGAACTCTGAATGTGGGAGATCCATTTATTTGCAATGATTATGGTGGTAAAGTTCGTGCAATTATGAATGAAAGAGGACAGCGAATTAAAGTTGCGTATCCATCTGATGCAGTTCAATTGCTTGGGTTTGAACAAGTACCACAGGCTGCAGATATTTTTGCAGTTGTTGAGAATGAAAAAGATATTAAACGTATTGCGTCTGATAGACAGCGTCTCCGTAGAGAAATTGACTATAAGAAGATGGCTTCATCACTAACACTTGATGCGATGTCAGTCATGATCAAAGAAGGAGCCATGGGATCATTACCTCTTATTATTAAGGGTGATGTTGACGGCTCTGTTGAAGCATTAGCAGAAACATTCCTAAAACTAAATACATCTGAAGTTGGTGTCAATGTTATCCGTAAAACCGTTGGTATGATAAACGAATCTGATGTTCTACTTGCTGAAGCGTCAAAAGCTGTCATTATCGGTTTTCATGTTCAGGTTTCGTCTAATGCGCGTTTGCAGGCCAAACAGGCTGGAGTTGAAATCCGGACTTACAATATTATTTACAATGCCGTCGAAGATATCAGATTGGCGCTTGAAGGTTTATTGAAACCGGATGAAGTTGAAGAAATCAACGGAAAAGCAATTGTCCAAACGCAATTCAAAATACCTAAAATTGGGTTTATTGCAGGGTGTAAAGTCACCGAGGGACTTATTACGCGTAATGCTATGGCACGTCTAATTCGTGACGAAGAAGAGATCTATAAAGGAAAAATTAATTCGCTAAAACGTTTCAAAGATGACGCACGTGAAGTAAAAGACGGTTTGGAATGTGGAATTGGTATTGAAGGTGTATCGAAATACCTCGAAAATGATATTATTGAAGTATTTGAAATCAAACAGATTAAAAGAAAACTCGAAGCGAATTGAACGTACAAAAGCCGAATAACCGCCCCGAGCGGGTCGGTCATGAAATTTTACATATTCTTGGTGATGTTACTACTAAGTACATCGACATCACCCATTTAGGTTTTATTACGTTTACCAATTGTCAAGTTACTCCAGATTTGAAATTGGTGAAAATTTATTTTAGTGTGCTTTCTCCAACTAAGGAAATTAAAATAATCGAAAGAGAATTAAATCGCCTGAGAAAAGCATTCCGAAAGTATTTAGGCCAGCAATTACACATTAGGAATACTCCCGATATAACATTTATTTATGATAATTCAATAGAAGAAGCCAATCGCATTAATGAATTATTTGCAAAATTAAATTTAGATAAAGATGATTTATAATCTAAATAAACCTGTTGACTGGACATCCTTTGATGTAGTGAAAAAAATTCGTACAATTACAAAAGAAAAAAAAGTTGGACATGGCGGAACACTTGACCCATTTGCCACTGGTGTCTTGATTGTAGGTACAGGCAGGGATACAAAGCGACTTGGGGAAATTTCAAGTACAGACAAAAAATATAAAGCTACAATGATGTTGGGTAGTGAGACCGATACTTTGGATACAGAAGGAGTAATTGTTAAAACCCTGCCCATCCCTGAAAATTGTAATTCAACTACTATAAATAATGTATTAAAAGATTTTTTAGGCACATATTTGCAAATACCGCCTATGTTTTCCGCAAAAAAAATAAATGGTAAGAAACTTTATGAACTTGCCAGAAAAAATATTACTGTTCATCGAGAACCTGTACCTGTGAATATCCATGATATAACATTGATAGACTTTACTACTCCGCAGATTACATTCACGGTGACATGTTCAAAAGGAACGTACGTTAGAGTATTAGCAAAAGATATTGCTGAAAAACTTGGCACTTGTGGATATTTAGTTCAGCTTGAACGAACTCGCGTTGGTAATTATGATATAGAAGATGCCTTAACTATGATGGATTTTGAGAAGCAATGGTCATTTATCGAGGCTTAAATAATATTAGTAAGCTCGATGCGTCTGTCTTGACAATGGGGACATTTGATGGTCTTCATCGTGGACACCAAGAAATAATACAACGGGTTGTACACCATGCAAAAGCGGTTAATCTTCCTTCTGTACTAATTACTTATGATCCACATCCGCGATACATATTAAATAAAAGTGATGATATTCCACTTATGCTAATGAGTGTCGATAAAAAACTTGAATTATTAGAAGAATTCGGATTGGATGTTGTGTTAGTTGTACCATTTACGCATGCAATAGCAAACCTAACGGCATCCGATTATATCAATAATATTGTCTGCGAAAATTTTAATCCAAAACATGTCGTTATTGGATATGACCATCATTTTGGACAAAGCAGGGAAGGATCACCGGAATCCCTGCAAACCATCTGTGCAAATGCTGGATTTACCGTCGACATTGTTCAGCCTGTATCGGATGAAGGGCAAATAATATCAAGTACACGGATTCGTGAACTAATTGAATCCGGTTTTGTTCGGCGTTCATCATTTGAACTGGGCTGGGTTTACGGTTTTAAGTCCCAAGTAGTTCATGGGGCCGGAAGGGGTAGGGAGCTATCGTTCCCGACTGCCAATTTTATACCATTGGATAAAAACCAATTATTGCCAAAAAATGGCGTGTATTGTACTCGGGGAAGAGTTGATGGACAGCAGTTATATGGAATGTGTAACTTAGGTGTTCGTCCAACCTTCGAGGAAAAAGAATTTGTTATGGAAGTGCATTTTTTCAACGAGATTCCTCGTGATTTGTATGGACAAACAATAACAATAGAGTTCTTAGAACGAATTAGGGATGAGAAAAAATATGACTCGGTCGATCTTCTCATTCAACAATTAGAAATCGATAAAAATCGATGTTTTGATATCATTAAAAAGTATATGTAGGAGGGGCAATGCCACTTACTGTAGAACAGAAAAATGAAATCGTTGAACAATTTGGTAAAAACGGAAAAGATACCGGATCTGCCGAAGTGCAAATAGCATTATTGACACAACGAATTCGCGAATTAACTGAGCATGTGAAGATACATAAAAAAGATAATCATTCACGTTATGGGCTGATAAAGCTTGTATCTCAAAGAAAAAAAATGATGAAGTATTTACATAAAACAAATCAAGAATCTTATGTGAATACGATCAAGGAATTGAAAATAAGAGGATAAAAAACTATAGATGATAGTTGTAGAACGAGAGATTGCCGGAAAACTTCTCAAAATTGAAACCGGTAAAGTTGCAAGACAATCTGCAGGATCTGTTGTAGTCACCTATGGTGAAACAACGATTATTGTAGCTGTTAATGCTGCGAAAGAAATAAGGGAAGGCATAGACTATTTCCCTTTGCAAGTTGAATATAGAGAACGATACTATGCTGGTGGTAAAATACCCGGCGGTTTTTTTAAGAGGGAAGCAAGACCTGCTGATAGAGAAGTCTTAACCAGTCGATTAACTGATCGACCGATTCGACCTCTTTTCCCAAAAGCTTTTCGCTATGAAACGCAAGTAATAATAACTGCTTTATCAAGCGATGGCGAAAACATGGCTGATACACTTGCAGGTGTTGGCGCATCAGCTGCTTTATTGATATCAAATATTCCATGGAATGGACCACTTGCTACTGTTAGAGTTGGTATGATTAACGGTGAATACATTGTTAATCCGACCCGCACTCAGATGGAAGATTCTACTATGGAATTAATCGTTTCTGGAAATGACAAAACCATTGTCATGGTTGAAGGTGAAGCAAAAGAAATCTCAGAAGAGTCAATGGTTGAAGCACTTAAGGTTGCACATAAAATCATAATAGAAATGATAGATCTTCAAAACGAATTGCTCGCACAATGTACCGTTGTAAAAAGAGAAATTCCTGTAGAAGAAACAGATGCTGAATTTGAAAAACAGATCATTGATTCAAACTCGGACAAAATTCAATCCACTTTTAAGATTTCAAATAAAATTGAACGTGATGACGCTTACCAAGAAATCATTGCGACATTTGTTGAATCTTTAGACGATGGAAGTGACGTAGTTGGACAAAAGCAAAAATTTGCTAAAAAAGTTTTAGCTGACGAGTACAAGAATATTGTTCGTGAAAACATTCTTGAATCAGGGGTTCGTATTGACAATCGTTCTACGACTGAAATACGTCCTATTACTATTGATACTGGTTATTTACACCGGACACATGGATCATCGCTCTTTACACGCGGAGAAACTCAGGCTTTAGCGGTTGTAACATTGGGTACAAAAAGTGATCAACAAATCATTGATGATATGGATAATGATTACAAAAAGAGTTTCATGTTGCACTACAATTTCCCACCTTATTGCGTTGGAGAAACTGGCCGTATTGGATTCACAAGCAGAAGAGAAGTGGGTCACGGCAATTTAGCTGAACGTTCTTTAAAACCTGTACTACCTTCAACTGAAGATTTTCCATATACAATTCGTATAGTATCAGAAATCATGGAATCTAATGGTTCATCTTCTATGGCTTCTGTATGCGGTGGCTCTCTTTCATTGATGGATGCCGGTGTGCCCACAAAAGCGCATGTTGCAGGTATCGCAATGGGATTAATTACCGATGGTAAGCGTCATGCAATTCTGAGCGATATCCTTGGGACTGAGGATCATTTAGGAGACATGGATTTCAAAGTTGCAGGTACGCGTGAAGGAATAACTGCTATTCAATTGGATCTCAAAATTGAAGGTGTTTCTTTTGAGTTGTTGACTGAAGCATTGGCACAAGCCAAAGAAGGAAGATATCATATTCTTGGGTTAATGGAAGAAGCAATGCCAACACCGCATAAAGAAATATCACAATATGCTCCTCAAATACAAACTCTGCAAATTAATCCGGAAAAAATTGGAGCACTTATTGGTCCTGGCGGTAAAAACATCAAAAAGATTATTGCTGATACCGAATGCAATATTGAAGTTGATGATACTGGTACCGTATTCGTTTCAAGTCCAAACAGAGCGAAATGCAATGATGCTCTTGAACTTGTCCGAGCGATTACAATGGAACCAGAAGTGGGAATGGAATTTGATGGTACAATTACACGACTCATGACGTTTGGTGCATTTGTAGAATTTGTACCAGGACGTGAAGGTCTAATTCATATTTCCAATTTGGAATGGAATCGCGTGAATCAAGTTGAAGATGTTGTTAAATCTGGTGACAAAGTAAGAGTTAAATTAATCAAAGTTGATGACCAGGGTCGTCTTGACTTTAGTCGTAAGGCGTTATTACCACAACCTGAAGGATATGTTGAACCTGAACGTCGCCCACAAAGACCAAGGGATAAACCATTTAAAAAACGTTTTTAATTAGGAGTTTTGCCATGAATATTGGGGTTCCAAAGGAGATCAAGCCTAATGAATCTCGCGTAGCTCTAACACCTCACGGTGCCTTAGAACTGACAAATAGAAAACATAGTGTATTTGTTGAAACTAATGCCGGATTACAGTCTGGATACACAGATGAAGACTATCGCGCTGTAGGATGTTCCGTTTTACGGACTGCTAAAGATGTCTTCTCAAATGTAGAGCTTATTGTAAAAGTAAAGGAACCCCAGCCAGTCGAGATCGCTATGTGCCGACCTGATCTCACGATGTTTACCTATTTCCATTTTGCGGCATCTGAAAAGCTCACATCATCGTTTGCTGAAACAGGTGCCACATCTATTGCGTATGAAACGATTACGGCAAAAGACGGAAGTTTACCATTACTTGTCCCCATGAGCGAAGTCGCAGGTAGAATGGCTGTACAAGAGGGTGCAAAATATCTTGAAAAATCGCAGGGTGGAAGTGGCATATTGCTTGGTGGCGTCCCGGGTGTTGAACCTGCAGTGATTACAATTCTTGGTGGCGGTGTTGTAGGTACCAATGCATGTCATATTGCTGCTGGGTTAGGTGCTCATGTTTACATCTTGGACACAAATCTTCCACGGTTGCGTTATCTTGATGAGATAATGCCAAAAAATGTGACAACGATCTACAGTAATCAATACAATTTGAAGAATTTGCTTAAAAAAACAGATCTTCTTGTTGGTGCAGTATTAATTCCTGGAGCAAAAGCGCCTAAATTAGTTACGAAAGATATGCTCAAGCTTATGAGACCGGGCAGTGTTATAGTTGATGTTGCAGTTGATCAAGGTGGATGTGTAGAAACCTGTCATCCTACAACGCATGAGGATCCTACCTATGAAGTAGATGGTATCATTCATTATTGCGTAGCAAATATGCCTGGTGCAGTTCCCTTTACATCAACCATAGCATTAACGAATGCAACTACGCCATACTTATTGAAAATTGCTGAAAAAGGTGTTCTTGGCGCTCTAAAGAGCGATGATTCATTTTTGCCAGGATTAAATACATTCAAAAAACAGATTACACATGAAGGGGTTGCGGAAGCATTTGGCATGGAATATGTAGCGCCTTCTACCGCTCTATCTCTCTAGATACAGGAATTTAGGTCTATTTATTTTCGTACTTGCTTTCACTGTAGACAGTGAGTAATATCTCCACAACCTTCGAGTGTTACTTAAAATGAATAGTACAAATTCAGGCATCAAAAAATTATATTATTCCATAGGGGAAGTAAGTGATATTACGGGGATAAAACCCTATGTACTTCGCTATTGGCAAACTGAATTCAAACAATTGAATCCACCTAAAAATAGAGCGGGAAATAGGACGTATAGACAAAAGGATATTGATCTAATTCTAATGATTAAAACCTTGCTTTATGAACAAAAATTCACAATCGATGGAGCAAGGCACAAAATAGAATCAGGTGGAGAAAATTTACAAGAATCTATTTCAGGAACAGATGCTATTCAAACGATACCAAATAATTTTATTTCTGAGCTGAAGAAAGAATTGGTAGAGATATTGAAAATTATTCGAGAATAAATTTTGTAAGTATTCGGAGCGTGGCGCAGTCCGGTAGCGCACTGCAATGGGGTTGCAGGGGTCGGAGGTTCAAATCCTCTCGCTCCGACTTAAAAGGCTCAAGAGGGCCTTTTTTTGTATTTGGAATTAAAAATGGAACATCAGATAACTTCAAATCGTATCGTTTGCTAATATGATAAACGACCCAACTATTATTCCTTTAACAATTGTACTGCTGGTTCTAGTAACAATCGCAGTGTTTCAAAATTTATATAAAATCGCTGGATTTTTGGTTTTTACTTATTGTTTATATTTTTTCATTTTATGGATTCGTATAGAGCCTATTGTTGAGAAAACAAAAGTTAATATAGAGGTTTTACAACAAAATCAGATCATTAATTCGAAAATGAATTCCAGTTCTGACATGGATGTCATATTTCATGCAGATTCTATTAAGCAATCTGCTGAAGATACCTCTCGCGTTATTAGAGCTTTTCGACCTCTAATCGTAAATGAAATCTTTATGAGCGAATCAATAGTAAATCGTACACCTATTAAACCAAATACAGAATTTCCTGATTCATTGGAATCTATCTATTGTTTTACTACTATAGAAAATCTTAATGCATCTCCGCAGGTTATTACACATAAATGGTGGTATGAAAATCAATATTTTTCAGAAATCGATATAGAAGTGGGTCGTTCATATAATTGGCGATGCTGGAGTAAAATATCCAATCTAAGTGATTGGCCGGGTTTATGGAAAGTTTTTGTTTCGGACACGGCTGGTTCTCAATTAGATTCAATAAGTTTCGTTGTCAAGAAAGTAGATTCTGTAGGCCTTCGCCGTGTTCAATAAATTCTTCTTATATAGTTTATTATTTTGGTCTATATCCTTCGTTTCTATCGGGTGTGATAATAAAGATTCATCACGTAGTTTAGAAATAAATTGGACAGAAATCGAAAAAGATTTACCTCAAGGAATTTCATTGTATTATGGCGCTGACAATAAACTTCCTTTAAAAGCCTGGGTTGTAAAAATCGACGGCAATATGTCAAATATTAAAGCAAAAGTTCTAGTGTCTCATGATACGGATAAACGAGAAACAGTTGAAGAGTTTGTTGATAATACTCAAGCTGTTGTAGCCATTAATGCAGGGTATTTTCTTATGCATATGAACCCAACACATCATGTGGGATTATTAAAGGCTGATGGGCAATTGGTAGAACCTGCATCAGAATCTATAATTCGTCAAAATCTTCGATATTCAATCGCCCGCGGTGCGTTTGGAATTGATAAAAACAATATGTTTGATATTGCATGGGCTTCAACAAAAAATGATTCACTATTTGAATGGGTAAAACCACTTAATAATTCTAATGGAAATCCAGTATCAAATTTAAATTTCGAAAAAGCACAATTTTGGGATATGGAACATGCTGTACATGCGGGTCCTGTTATTGTGCACGATGCAAAGCTTCATGTTTGCATTGATGAAGAGGTATTTTTTGGAACAAAAATACCAGAACTCCATCCACGAACAGCGGTCGGTTATACACGTGATAATAGTCTAATCCTAGTAGTTGTAGACGGCAGACAATCCGATAGCAGGGGAGCATCACTTGAAGATCTGGCTAATATTATGCTACAGTTTGATTGTATTGAAGCCTTGAATCTGGATGGTGGAGGTTCAAGCACGATGGTAATAAATGGTGAGTTGATCAACCGACCTGCAGGAGGGGTAAGTCAACGCGAAGTTATGTCATCGATAGCAGTATTTGTAAATGAATAGCTTGGACTATTTCATTATAATTCCAATTTATAATGGCGCATCTCATATAGAAGAATTGTATAAACACATTCCTTCTATTTTTCACCATCGAGTGTTATTTATTGATGATGGAAGCGTTGATGAAACCGCTAATGTTTTAAGGAGTATGAATCTGAAGATGATTCGTCACAGTGAGAACAAGGGCAAAGGAAGTGCATTGAAGACTGGGATGGAATATGCAAAACGAAACGATGCTTCATTTTGTGTCACCATGGATGTCGATTTACAACATCCTCCTGAGTCGTTACACGATTTTGTTAAATCATATGAGGCTAATACAATTTCAATTGGATACAGGTATGATCGAGTCTCAATGCCAATACATAGAAAATTATCAAATTTTCTTACAAGTTTATTAGTTTCAATTCGTACAAATGAGACAATAAAAGATTCTCAATGTGGATATCGACTTATTCCAAAATCAATGTTTGGGTTAGCTCTTAAAGAATCCGGTTTTCAATTTGAGAGTGAATTATTATTAAAAGGGTGTTTATTGGGTTACGGTGTTAATCATATTCATATTCCAACGATTTACAATCAAGCCGATTCAGCGATACATCCTATGAGAGATACATTTAAATTTATTGCACTTTGGTTTAGGAGTTTTTTCTGGTAATGAAATGGATAAAAAGATTATACGATTGGGTTTTACACTGGGCACATACGCGCTATGGTGTTGCTGCTCTAGTGATACTATCATTTGCAGAAGCGTCATTTTTTCCAATTCCTCCTGATCTTTTATTGATCGCTTTAGCACTAGGAGCTAGAAAGAAAGCACTGCGCTTTGCCAGTTATTGTTCTATTGCTTCTATTTTGGGTGGCATTGCAGGATATGGTATTGGATATCTAGTCTGGTGGGATAGTGCTGGGAATTTTTCAACTATTGCATCTTTCTTTTTTAAGCACATTCCAGGATTCACACCAGAACTCTTTGCAAGCATACAAGTATTATACGAGACATGGAATTTCTGGATAATATTTACAGCCGGTTTTACACCAATTCCATTCAAGGTTTTTACTATCAGCGCAGGTGCTTTTGACATATCGATGGTTATGTTCATATTGGCATCAATTATTAGTCGTTCAGCGCGATTCTTTCTTGTGGCAGGTTTAATATGGAAATATGGTGAGCCTATTAGATCATTTATCGATAAATATTTTAACCTTTTAGCAATAGCAGTAACAATCCTGTTAATTGGTGGATTTGCAATGATAAAACTTTTATTATAAAACAATCACATGATAGATTTTAGGGGAAATATTGACAATTTAATGTAATTCGGGGTGTAGCGCAG
>JABMOV010000152.1 GCA_013203145.1 Fidelibacterota bacterium | reverse complement strand
CGCCGGAGACAAGCAACAAATCGGATAATCCATCCTGATTAAAATCGCCAGTATTTAAATCGGATAGTGGACCACCATCAACGGGTACGGTATCGATAATTGTGGTTTCTGGTGTAAGAGTCAATGCCAGAAGATGACCAGATTGAAATGGCAGAAGGATATCCTTAAATCCATCGCCGTCCCAGTCGCTTTCGATAATTTTCCGTCCCAATAATTTATCCAGGCCATTTATTGTTTCATGAACGAGTGCGCCTTCTTCAAATCCATCGCCTGTATTATAGAAAGCCTGGGCTTTCAAGGTATTTCCTTCAGGTGTAAATAAAATTAAATCGTCCAAGGTGTCTCTGTCGTAGTCAACAGCGGCCACATAAACAAACCCAGACCCGGTTCGCATCGCACTTGGTTGAATTGTTTTTAGGGCGTACAAATCTCCTTCAAAATGCATATCAACAATAACAACGGATCGCAATGGCGCTCCAAGGGATGCCGCTATTTCCTGATCGCCATCGCCATCAATATCCATGATAGTAATATTTTGGCAACGAACAAAAGGTTCGTCTTGTGAAAGACGTAAGGAGGCTGACGGCTCTTCTTGAAAACGATTTCCCGTCCAGGGATATACAAATAAAATGGGTTGCAGAAGACCCTCGCCTGCGGAACCTGAAACATTCATAACCGTGATTAATTCGGGAATACCATCGCCTTCTAAATCGCCAATTGTAACATTGACAAAATGACCCAATAAACCATTGGGCGCATTAAGCTCCCAAATTAAATCCTGATATCCTTCAGCATCCAATTCATAATGACGCAAGACAGTAGCAAGGTGGATTTCCGGTGGAATGCCTTCTAGGGTAATAAATTCTAATTGGTCATCTGCATCAAGATCATACGATCCAACCATATGGAGAATTTTATAATCCTCTGCATGGAGGATTATTCCACTCAAAAGAATGGTTAAAAATAAAAGACGTTTACCCATAATTATTGGTCTAGGCTATCCGCGCTGGTTGTATCAATTGGGATTTCCAATATGGTCGTGTCCGGCACAATTTGAAGTGTATCCTCAATAATAGATAATAAGGTGTCTGAATCGCTGATGGTTTCTTCAATTAGTGTGGGTTCAGATACCAACGATGTGTCGGCGGGCATTTCTTCAATGACGTCTGTCTGTTCTTCAATCGGTTCCGGTTCGCCAATACCTGATAAAGAATCTTTCAGCGCTTCTTTGATTTCCAATAGTTCGCGGACCGGGAGCGGTATAGCAGGAGTGCTATATGTTGGTATTTCACCTGAATATGGTGCCGTTCTTGTCCTCAACATTTGAGGAAAGAAATCACCAGAAAAATCAATATTGATAATCAATTTTTTCGTTTTATTTTCCTTAACCTTTACTTCGCCACGGATTTCAACCAGAGCGCCATCATCCATATACAGACTGAGCCAATGGTTTGGATTAAGTGGGCTCATCATCATGACGGATGAATTTAGAATATTCGTCTGAGCCTTTTCATCAAACGAAAAAACCAGTGACTGTCGTGAGGAATCCATTTTCATTGAAGCGGGAAATCCTTCAAAGAAATATTCTGGATAACCGTACAATTCGGGATCCCATGCTTCAGGATGGAAAGATTGTCTTACTGTATCCAATGATGGTGACGCCGACATAAACATCACATTTGATTCTAAATCATGTATGATGGTTAATGTGGTTACGGGCGCTTGACTGGTATCCCCGCTGAAATAACGAAAACTAACCTGAGAATCCACTGCAATCCTATTCAGGTCAGCTAGGATATCATGTCCAACTAACTTTTTGCCCGTCCCTGGGATTTCTTTTGATTCGTGAACCATTATTCCAAACGGTGAAACACCCTCAAACCGGAAACGATCATTTTCCATTTCTGAAGGAGTGGTAACAATCAACGAAAACATGCGCGGTTCTTCAATTTCAAAAATAGTTGAATCTTCATAATCAGTTATAACATCGATGGTATCTTGCACCAAAATGGTAAATACCGATTCACTCTTTTCTAATTCAGGTGTCAACTGGTGGCGGAAACCATATTCATCTTCAATTTGGGTTACAATTTCATTTAATCTGCTTTTCTGTGCAAAAGCAAATAGATGTATACCAAGATTTTTTCTTTCCGGTGTCCACTTAATAGATTGATCATATAAATCTAGTTCACTTCCTTTTGGTGGAGGAGATAGCCAGGTAAAACTATAAAATGAAGCACCGGAATCCGGAGCAATACTAAATGTAAATGAATCGCCAAGTTTCACCGTATCCACAAATTGTGGCTCCCAACTCAATGGAATCGTGACGGGTTTTTCTTCTTTAATAACGTCTTTTTTTGTGATGCTATAATTGGCTAAAATAGTATTAAGTGTTGACGCATCGCCTGGCCATAAAAAAGGACTGAATTCTTCAGTAGCGCTGAGATTCAAGTCACTGCCATCCCATTGGAGAGCCATGACCTCACCTGTTTTAAACGGGATTAGAAGAATTTGATTACCCTGAAAATCGGTTTTATGCGTAATCCCTGATCCAATAATGGTTCGTGCGCCGTTTAAAACCAGAACATCACTTTGTATAGGTTCTGGATTGTCGCTGGCAAATATTGCCGTTTTTAGTAGATTGGACTCCACGCTAAATAAAACGATATAGTCTTCACTCTCATAGTTTAACCCCTGAGCAAAAACCTGACCGTATCCACTAGAGATCAATGGGGCGGCATATTTTACATTTTGGTTAAATGAAAGCTCATTATTATCAACAGCCAGTTGAAACATCATGGCTTGCCGATTTGGCGTCCCCTCGCTAATAATGAAATTCGGTTCATTATTCTTCCATAGGATATCCAACGCAGTTGGTCGTGTTCGACCGGTACCGTTGAGTGGGTCAGTCAGAGACATTGGTCTTGTTGAAAAGCCTGTATCTTCCGCCGGAAAAACCATAAGCCACGGTTCCTTTTTATCCTTGGATCCGTAGATCGATCGACTGATGGCGACGATGTCAGGTTGCCCATCATGTGTGACATCTGCAAGCTTTACGTCAGTGATGCGAGCGGAATGTTCTGGCTGATATGACCACGCCCAAACAGGTTGCAAACCCTGGTCGGTATATTCAACGTAGGTGAATGTGGAGTCTCCTGGCAATGGAGACCAAATAAGAAATTCCTGTCTTCCATCACCATCGCGATCCATTCCTCCTTCAATAAATAGATCACCAGCAAGTATTAATTGACTGAAGAAAAGAATAGAAATAGTAACAAAAAGACCATAGAATTTCATAGGACTCTTGAAATGCAAAGCTGTTTTTTTCATAGAATATACTTGAGAAATCTTTTTGATTCCTCAGTTCCCTTACCTTCAACTTTGCGCAAATATAGGTTTACCGTCTTAAATAAAACAAGGAAAAGACCGAAGAGAAATCAAGGAAAATCCCAGGCGGTGTTTTTGCTGAAGAATACAGCTATATCTCATGAAATTTCGGCTGAAATTTCTTAAAATATTTAACTTCCGAACTATCCTGACATAATCCTAAATTGTCAGGACGTGAACGAGGTGTTGGATGCGGACTATTATCATAACCATTTTATTAACCCTTTCCTTTTGCGGTAAGTCACTTATTGCACAGGGCAGTTTATATCCCATGGAGAATTATGTCGGTGGTGGTATAGGCTATAGTCCTATGTTTATCACGCTAGATTCAATCCCTGGTGCGTCTCTCTTAAAAAAAGCCGGTTTAGATCCCAAAAGCTTTTCATCACCCTTTATTGTGCAGGGCGGAGAGGCTTTCACCCATATTGCCGGTCGATGGCGAATCGGTGGGTATGCAGGTATCGGAGCCATGCGAATCAGTACTGTGCCAGAAGTGATGCTTTATGTTAACAGAGATACCGAGGATGGATATCAAAAACCCTCTGCCGGTAGCACCAATACTCAAGATACTTCCATCGTCTATTTAGGTGAATTTTCACCAACAATTGAGTCAAAGTTTTCATTTGCCCTTGGAGCTGTTTCGGTTGAATACGTGTTGCCTCTTTTCAGAGATGTTGAAATTGCGACAGGCGCAATGTTTGGTCTAGGAACTATTAATTTAAGTCTCGATCAACATTCCGGGACCGCACGATGGGGCGGGGTCTTTGATAACCTGTATGGTGAATTCATCGACAGTACACTTTATTATCAAGTTGATAGTGTAGGTGCCTTTGGAAATATCCAAACCGGTGGTTTGGTTTCAGATCCGTTAGCCTCTCAATTCACGACAATCGGTGGTACGTTTTTCAATTTCCAGCCTTATATCGCTATCAAATGGCAAATCATGGATCGCATGGGGCTGCGGATTAGCATGGGATTTAACAAAGGAACTATAGGTGCAGGTAAGTGGTATCTAAACGATAGAGTGCCAATAAGTGATTCACCAGAATCCGTGTTTCAGGGAATTACCATACGCACCATGCTTTACTTCGGTTTATAGCAAACCTCAACCCACAACACATTAAGCAAATGACTAAAAAATCATCACGAAACTTTCGTCCCTTTTTACTCTCAATACTAGCTACGGGTAGCATTGTCTTATTTTTATTCCTAGCTCCTCTGGCAAAAACCGCCTATTCATTCGGCAAAAATCCCTTTGCTGTAATTAAAGAAAAAATGCAGGTCTTAAATCAAATATTGGTTTACGTCAATGAGCTGTATTTTGAATCGGTGGACATGGAAGATCTTATGGATGGGGCCTTCAACGGCATCATGAAAGAACTGGACCCCCATTCGGTGTTTATTCCTTCAAAAGATATGGAAGAAATTGATGAGCAATTTCGGGGGAATTTCCAAGGAATTGGGATCGAATTTGACATTTTACATGGATATATCACAGTTATTGCACCTGTCGCTGATAGCCCTTCTGAAAAAATTGGTTTACAGCCAGGAGATCAAATTACCGCAATTAACGGTGAAGACGCATATGAGATCACCAAAAAGGAAGTTTTTGAAAAACTTCGCGGTCCAAAAGGTTCTGCTGTCGATGTTACTATTCGCCGACCATCCCTCAAAAAGCCTTTCGATGTAACAATTATTCGTGACCGCATTCCAATTTATAGTGTCAGGGCAGCTATAATGCTTGATGATACTACCGGCTATATCTGGTTGACTCGTTTCTCTGCTACTACTATAAAGGAAGTCCGTTCTGCTCTTGCAAAACTCCAAGCTGAAAATATGACCCAATTGGTATTTGATTTACGGAATAACAGTGGTGGCTATCTTGATCAAGCAGCAGCTGTTGCTGATCTCTTCATTTCCTCTGAAGATACACTTGTCTATACAAAAGGGAAGCGGAAAGATGTTGAACAGGCTTTTATCGGAGATGCCGGAACGGGTGAAGATGATTACCCAATTATTGTATTGGTTAATCGTGGATCTGCCAGCGCCAGTGAAATTGTTGCTGGAGCCGTTCAAGATTTAGATCGTGGAATTATCGTCGGTGAAACCACCTTTGGAAAAGGGCTGGTTCAGCGTCAAATCCCTCTTCAGGATGGATCAGCTATCCGCGTAACTATTGCCCGGTATTATACACCCAGTGGTCGCCTGATTCAGCGTCCATACGAAAATGGTGATACTCATAATTATTATAAAGAATTGTACGACAAAGATCGCGAATCGATACTGGATTCTTTGAAGGAGACTCTACCAAAATATAAAACACGTAACGGTAGAACGGTATATGGCGGTGGTGGAATAACCCCTGATGTATATCTCCCGTGGGAAAACACATCCCTGGAAGCTACACGCAAACTGCTCTGGCACTCAAAACGTCCCATCTTTAATTGGGCCTCTACCTTTGCCGGTGATGTTAAAGGTAACGTAAACGACTACAGCGATTTTAAAAACAATTGGACTTTGACCGACGAAGACCTACAATCCTTTATCGCATTTTTAGATCAAGAGGAAATCCCATACGACCTTGAAGCAATAGAAAGTGATAAATTGCTTCTAAAAACAAATATTAAAGCTGAAATTGCAGGGACTTTATGGAGTCGAAATGAAGCGGTTGGTATTCGTTTGACGGAAGATAATCAAGTTATGGATGCTTTAACACATTTCGATGAAGCTGTCAAGTTTATCGGTGGGAAAAAATCATTGCCATGACAATGAGCATTCTTGACTTTCCCTTGATGAAGTTATAATTTTTCAGACTGACATATGAAAATTTGAAGGAATAATTAATACTATGGTAGACTATTTTAATCAAGGTGGCGCATTTATGTGGCCGATCCTAGTGGCTCTGGTTTTTGGATTGGCATTTTCTTTAGAACGACTTTACTCTCTTATAATGTCTTCTATTAATTCAAAAAAATTCTTCACTGATATCGAAGAAGCATTAACTGAAACAGGCGTAGATGCTGCTGTCGCGCTTTGTGAAACCACTCGAGGACCGGTTGCTGAAATATTTCATGCAGGCCTGACCAGGATGCACCGTGGTTTGCCAGAGGTTGAAAAGGCAATTCAAAATGCCGGCGCAGTTGAAATGGCGTTTTTAGAACGCAATATGATTTGGTTAAATGCCGTGGTTACGATTGCTCCTATGTTAGGATTTACAGGTACGGTTATTGGTATGATTGCAGCATTTGATGCTATTAAAGCAGCCAATGATATTTCACCTGCGGTTGTAGCTGGTGGTATTTCCCAGGCGCTGTTAACAACGGCCTTCGGTCTGGTTGTTGCTATGATTATTCAAATGTTTCAGAATTTCTTCGTTTCCAGAATCGATAAACTTGTTCTCGACATGGAAGAGCAATCTGTGAGACTCGTAGATCATCTCTACGAAGTAGAATCTAAAAAGTAGGAACACATGGCTCTTAAGAAACGTAGATTTAAAGGCGGAGAAATCCCCACTTCCTCCATGGCGGATATCGCCTTTCTTCTGCTAGTCTTTTTCTTGGTTACAACCACAATCGACACTGAAAAAGGATTGGGTATTGTCTTACCCGCAGAGGGTCAAGAGATTGAAATTAAAAAAACCAATATCTTAAACTGTCTACTCAACTCCTCAGGAAAAGTATTATTAGATAAATCACCTATTGAAATAAAAGATATCAGTCGAGAAGTGCGTAAAAGGCTACAAGAGAACAGTAAGTTAATTATTTCCGTGAAAGCGCACGGGCAAGCGAAATATGTAGATTACATCCGTGTGATTGATCAACTGAAAATGGCCAATGCAACCCGAATTTCAATAGCAGATACCGAATAATGAGATTTAAGAAAAAAACAAAAATTTCAAGTGAGATTTCTACGGCATCAATGCCCGATATTATTTTTATGCTGTTGGTTTTCTTTATGGTTACTACAGTTCTCCGAGAATACTCCGGTCTTCAGGTCACATTACCAAAAGCTCAACGCATTGAGAAACTTGAAGGAAAACGCGATGTTGCCCACATTTGGATTTCTAAAGATGGAATCGTCTCTATCGAAGATAAACTTTATGCAATGGACAATGTACGCAATGTGATGTATGATAAACGCGCTGCGAACCCACGAGTAACCGTTTCATTAAAAGCTGACCAAGCTGTTAAGATGGAGAAAATTTCAGACTTGCATATTGAGCTACGTAAGGCTGATGCATTGAAGCTTAATTATTCAGCAAAACTGGACATGGATTAATATGTCTACCAATTCATTACAGCATTACTATCCTATTACCTCACGAATGTCCAGCTTTATTGGCGTTTGTCTCATAATTGGATTATTTTTAATATTTCCCCGATTTATAAATACACTTATTTTTGAAGATCATGAGCAAATCATTATTGAAAATATTGATATTCCTGAGACACAACAGTTTGAACGTCCGCCACCCCCAGCTCGTCCTTCTGTGCCCATCGAATCCGAGAGTGAAGATATTGCTGACGATTTAACCATTGAAGAAACCGATTTAGAATCTTTTGAAGCATGGGATGCTCCGCCTCCGCCACCCAGTGGGCCACAAGTGCGGTTTATTCCATACGATGATCCCCCGGTGCCGATGACTAGAATTAGCCCAAAATACCCTGAAATTGCACAAGAAGCGGGCATTGAAGGTGTTGTTATCGTTCAGGCCTTTATTGATGATAAAGGTCGTGTTAAAGAAACAATTGTTTTGAAGGGTATTCCCAATACTGGTTTAGATGAAGCCGCCGTCGAAGCCATTCGTACAACAAGATTTAAACCCGCCAAACAACGCGAAAGACCTGTTGGCGTCTGGATTTCAATCCCTGTTAACTTCAAATTGAAAAACTAATTTTACTGCAAATCTCCTTTTTTTAAATCCCAATATTGGGATTTTTTTATAGCATTTTTGCATTCACGTCCGTTATACTTAATAAGCAACTAAAGGAGTAAGGCTTATGAGTACACGGTCAATATCCCTTCAACGCAAACAATACCCTTTCGTAATTCGCTGGACAGCAATTTTTACTATAGTGGTTATTAGTCTTGGGTTTTTAGCGTTCCCCAAATTCATGGAAACAATCAATACTCTAAAAATTGAAATTTTAAAAGAGAAAGAGATTGTAATAATCCCTCCTACAAAACATAATCCGCCTATACCAGTAGCTCCTATAATTCCTACTCTAATCAAAGCAGTTGAAGAGCCAGAAATTATTTTTGATTTTCCAAAAAATAGTATCAAAGATTTGAAACTACCACCGGTTTTTGTGAATAGGTCTACTCAAGATGGTTTTTCAAAAATATATGAATTTGAACCCGTCGCTAAAACAAAAATAAAACCCGTCTACCCAACGTTTGCATTAGAAATGGGTATAGAAGACAAGGTCTTCATTCTTGTTTTTATTGATAGAGATGGTATTGTACAAAAAGCGGAATTGATTAATAACAACGATCCCTATGGATTTGGTGCAGCAGCAATTGAGGCGGTAATAAAAACAGATTTTGAACCAGCGCTCATGGGACGTGAAAGAGTTGCTGTTCAGGTTTCAATGCCTTTTACATATAAAATTAGATAAAGCAGTTTAAAGCAAAAACAGTCACAGACGCAGATAGCGTCTGTGACTGTTTTGTATAATATATTTTAAGCTAAACTGGCTCGCAAATATTCACGATTTAATCGTGCAATATGAACCAGAGATATTTCTTTTGGACATTCAACTTCACAGGCTCCAGTATTGGTACAACCACCAAAGTTTTCCTCATCCATGGCGGCAATCATATTTAATGCCCGTTCTTTGCGTTCCACTTTACCTTGGGGAAGCAACGCTAATTGGCTGACTTTTGCACTAAGGAACAACATTGCTGATGAATTTTTGCATGATGCTACACACGCTCCACAACCTATACATGAGGCGGCATCCATGGCTTCATCGGCATTGGCTTTTGGAATTGGTGTGGCATTTGCATCTTGTGCACCACCAGCATTGATTGAAACATAACCGCCGGCAGACATGATATTATCGAATGCACGACGATCTACAATTAAATCCTTAATAAGTGGAAATGCCGTAGCTCGCCAAGGCTCAATAACTATAGTATCGCCATCCTTATAACTGCGCATGTGTAATTGACATGTTGTAACACCGCGAAGCGGACCATGGGCACGTCCATTTATCACCACACCACACGTTCCGCAAATACCTTCACGACAGTCATGATCAAAGGCTACAGGTTCTTCATTTTTCATCACCAAGGATTCGTTAAGCAAGTCCAGCATTTCAAAAAAGGACATGTCGCCAGAAACGTCATCCATCTGGTAAGTCCCGAAAGACCCTTGTGCGTTTCCATCTTTCTGGCGCCAGATTTTTAATGTCACCTTCATTATTTGTAACTCCTTGATGTTAGTTTAACATTCTCAAAGATGAGATCCTCTTTATGAAGGACTGGTTCTTGTGCGCCATCTTGATATGCCCAGGCAGAAACAAAGGTGAAGTCATTGTCGTTTCGTAACGCCTCATTTTCTTCTGTCTGGTGTTCCTCGCGAAAATGTCCACCACAGGATTCCTCCCGATGCAGTGCATCTCTGGCCATGAGCTCACCCAATTCGAGAAAATCAGCCAAACGAGCTGCCTTTTCTAGTTCTGTGTTCATGGCGTTTGCTTTACCGGGAATTCGTACGTTTGACCAAAACTCATCCTTTAGTTTTGGTATGAGGTCAATGGCCTTTTTTAATCCAGCTTCATTACGAGCCATCCCTACATTTTCCCACATTATTTTCCCAAGTTCTTTGTGGATATCGTCAATTGTACGATCACCTTTGACTGACATGAGTTTGTTAATAAAGTTATTGGTTTCATCCAGAGCATCTTTAAAAGCCGGATCGTCAACTGAAACACTGCCTCCCGCCTGTGATGCCAAGTAATTACCAATGGTATATGGAATGACATAATATCCATCCGCCAATCCCTGCATAAGAGCACTAGCGCCTAAACGATTAGCTCCGTGATCAGAAAAGTTCGCTTCACCAAGTACAAATAATCCGTCTACTGTAGTTTCCAGATTATAATCAACCCAAACGCCGCCCATTGTATAGTGAACTGCTGGATAAATACGCATGGGTACGGTATATGGATCTTCGCCTGTAATCTGTTTATACATATCGAACAGATTGCCATATTTCTCTACCACCCATTGTTTCCCATTGCGTTCAATAACATCCTCAAAATCAAGGTACACCGCGAGTTTTGTTGCTCCGACACCGAATCCTTTATCGCACATTTCTTTTGCGCGGCGACTTGCCACATCCCTGGGAACAAGATTGCCAAAGGATGGGTAAAGACGTTCTAAATAGTAATCCCGTTCATCTTCGGGAATGTCTTTGGCTTTACGATCATCACCAGCTTTTTTAGGAACCCATATACGACCATCATTCCTGAGGCTTTCGCTCATAAGTGTCAATTTTGATTGATGATCACTGGATACAGGAATACAGGTTGGATGTATTTGTGTAAAACTGGGGTTGGCAAAAAATGCGCCTTTTTTATGTGCGCGCCATGCAGCGGTTGCATTGCAGGCCATAGCATTTGTAGAGAGGAAAAAGACATTTCCATATCCTCCAGTTGCCAGAATGACTGCATCAGCGGCATGAGCTTCGACTTTACCGTTTATCAGGTTTCGCGTGATTATTCCCTTGGCATGACCATCAACTTTGACAATATCAAGCATATCATGTCTGGGATGGAATTTTACTTTACCGGTATTCATCTGACGAACTAAGGAAGAATATGCTCCCAGTAATAATTGTTGCCCGGTTTGACCTCTAGCGTAAAATGTTCGTGATACTTGAGCTCCACCGAATGAACGATTGTCTAATAATCCACCGTACTCACGAGCAAAAGGAACACCCTGTGCAACACATTGGTCTATAATGTTGTTACTGACTTCGGCCAACCGATAAACATTTGCTTCGCGGGAACGGTAATCGCCACCTTTAATCGTATCATAAAATAATCTGAAAATGCTATCGCCATCATTGGGATAGTTTTTAGCAGCATTGATTCCACCCTGAGCAGCAATACTATGAGCGCGCCGTGGAGATTCATGATATGAAAACGCTTTTACGTTATACCCCATTTCTGCTAGAGACGACGCAGCAGATGCACCTGCTAAGCCAGTACCCACAACAATTACAGTATACTTACGTTTGTTGGCTGGGTTAACAAGTTTTAAATCAAATTTATGTTTCGTCCACTTTTCTGAAAGTGGTCCTTCTGGAATTTTCGAATTAAGGGTCATATTAAAACCCTCCTTTCAATAAACCGAAATAAATGGGAATTGACACAAATCCTAGTGGTATTAATAGCCAGAATATTGCCGAAACCCATTCGATGAATGTGCCATATTTATTGTAGCGAATTCCAAATGTTTGGAATGCTGACTGGAATCCGTGGCGGAGATGAAAACCAAGCAAAAACATTGCAACAATGTAGAGAATCGTGATGAGTACGTTTCCAAAACCAATGTTTGCGCTCATAACAATATCATAAAAATGTCCGCCGCCATGTTGGACTTGAAACTGCCACCAAATAGTGCTTAAATGCACAACCAGAAATATAAATATAATACTGCCTGTTACACCCATCGTACGGGACGGAAGCGAACTGGTTTCTCCAGCTCCGTTTACTTTATATTTCTTTTCAGTTGAACGCCAGTTTTCAAGTGTAAGTCGTATTGCGTTAATAACGTGGCCTATGAAAATCAAAGCCAATATTACTTCAATTGCGCGGACGACTGGTTTTAGGCTGGATAAGGCTCCAACATAGCCGTTAAAAGCTTCCGATCCGGCAAAGAGAACAAGATTTCCTATCAAATGGATTATGAGAAAGGCGCATAACATGAGACCCGTCAATGCCATTTGGATTTTTTTGCCGATAGAGGAATCGAAAAAATTGAAAAACCAATTCATGTTAGCTCCATATTGTAATGTTACTTGGTTGAATAGTAATGATTAAACATAATTTATAAGACAAAAATTAGGACTTCCTTGTCCCCTTCTTCAATTTATAAATAAGCTTTTTCTGGCAATCTGCTTTTCGCACGACAAAAGTGGTGCAAATCAAATTCTCCCACCCAGCATTGCCCCAAGGTGGCTACCATAGTAAATCCCAAGCACCGCGATAATGCACAATCCGAAATAAATGAAATTTAGCGGACTCTCTTTTGGAATAGTTCCTTTTTGACGAATTCGCCAAACCATTAATCCAACAAATAATAACGATGACACTATTTGCATGGAACCATGGGTTTCTAAAATTCGCCACGGTTCATCCATGTGTCCTTCCAATTGATCGGCAATAAATCCTGTTACAATAGCAACGAGAGTAGATGCCACCGCAAAAACTAAAGTCCAAAAACTTGCGAACTCAAATCGCTCATCCTTCATAAATAATGATAAAACATCAAAAAGGAAAACCAAACCAAACAATGCGATTGGAAAATGAATGAGTAGTGGATGTATTTCATCAAGTGGGATCATGAATCAAACCTTTTCAATTTATTTCCAGCCCAGATACTTAGTCCGGTCATGAGTGTAATTCCGTGAGTCAACAAAACGAATGGTGACGACGGTATAAAAGTATATTCAATACTATAGAATCCTATTATCATAACGATGAGTACGCCATGGATGGTATTTCGCGAAAGTGTCGTTCCCATTTTCGTTACCTGGACAAATGATCCAAGTAACATCCCAATCGTAATGACCCACCAGCCAAATAATCGATAGACCAGCGTGAGATAATCGGGTAAATGCGCGTTAATCTCAGCTGCAAATAGTTTGTCAAATGTCAGTTGCAAAAGAACTTCGTTTGCTTCTTTGTCCAAGAGCCATGGAGTATCTGATATCAGCCACGCACATCCCAATACTATTGCGATGAAGCTCACGATCATTAATGGAATCCAAGTAAGATTGTGTAGTGTTGTAGGTTTCATGTTGGGGAATTTAATGTAAAGTAGGGAGAAATGGATTAGTGGATAATTGGTTGTGCACAACGTGTCATTAATGATTCATTCGTGTAATCTGTGTTATTCGTGGTTTCCAATTTCCAATTTCTCCGAAACCGCGTATTTTCTTAACATGTCTACCCACAAAATTGCCGCTGGAAACCTTTCTTCAATAAAACAATTTCTGAAATATTATAATCATAGGGTCTTTTCTCCTATGGGAATAACTGAATGAACACTGATCAGCTTGTACAAGATATTCTCAAACAATTAGAGGTCACCTACAGTGAAAAGGAAATCAAGGGAATGCAGCGTTTTGGCATTACTGCGCAAAAATTGTTTGGGACGCGAAAACCGGTTTTAAGACAAATAACCAAACCCTACCGTAAAAATCATGAATTAGCCTTGCGATTATGGGATTAAGGCTATTTG
>JABMOV010000151.1 GCA_013203145.1 Fidelibacterota bacterium | reverse complement strand
TGATAGGTTTCGACTAGTGACCATTGGACGATTTATGAAAGACATGTTTCATCATATTTAGTATAAACACGCCCACCACCTGGCAACTTAAGATCATGCCAAAAACCAGCAATCATCGGCGAAGGACCACCAGGTCCTGGAATATGATAATTACGAAATGATGCCATATCGGTATCACCCATGCTTATCCATCCATTGGAACAAATGGTAATCTGACTATAATCCGTTCCATACATTCTGAATGTAAATGGTAACGTAACCGTCACAGAATTATCTCCATTATTTCCACCGTCCTGCAAATTGTTCAAATAATTACCATCACCACTATATCGATCATCAATCTCAATCCAATTGTAATAGGGAGCCACACCATAAAGCAGATCACCACTATCATAGATATAGTAACCATAGGCATCAGGTCCTAAAGGATCGTTAACCTGAGGATCACCAATCTGCAAAGGAACAAGTTGTGAAAAATGCACATTATTATCAGCCGTAATTGCAATGGATAAATGCACAATGGTACCAGGTATTATTGATTCACCAGCATAAAGAGTAAACTGATCACTATTATTTGAAGACATCTGTCCAGAATACATATCTCCCCACGTACCAGCATTATCAATTATCTCAATATCAGGATGTGGACAAGCGATTTCAGCTGTGACATTTCCAGCCAGAATAGATCCACTGTTTTTAAGGATTACTTCAAGTTCAGAGGTTTCACCTGGTTGTAAAATACCGTCACCGAAATCCACAACAGATACATCTTCTACTACAAGCTGTGTACCACTGATTAATCCACCAACATAACCACGCCACATTGAACTATTAACATCAAACATTTCAACCCGTAAATCCAAATTTGATCCTTCAACCAAACCTGCATTTACTTGCACTACAAATTTGTCAACCGGTATGACGGATTGGCTATTGGGAATACTGCCAATAAAAACACTGTCATTTACAAAAGAAATATACTCCGATTCAGAAACCAACTTTGCGTAGACATCTGTACTGGTATCAGTACCAAAGTTATAAAATGGAATGGATAATTCTACTGTTTCACCGGGATTCAATAAACCATCACCGTTTCCACTACTTGAACCCGTTCCATCATCTGTTATGACAATTTGATCACTAAGAAGATTTATACTAACGGCTGGAACTGTAATCTGCAATGAACCTTGGTACGGGATATAATTATCTTTAATAGCTGTTACAAGTATCTCACCGGTTAAAGTGGTATTAATGGGGAGTGTGACTTTACCGTCTTCGTCAGTAAATAGTGATTCAGAAAAATTCACACTTCCTTTATACAATGTTACATAAGCATTTGAGACCGGTGTACCATTGGTGTGATTTACCTGGATATCTATGTAATTCGTGCCTTTTGAGACAACTGGTAAGAATCCAACCATCATGTATTGTGGTATCGCCGTCCACATCCGAACTGCAGGATCTCCCATCAAACTATTCCAATGGGTGAATATACTAACATAATTACTTGGATTTGACGGATACGCTTGGAATAAATGTATCTTTCCTCTTGCCAATGCGCCTGCTGGAGTCATCATGCCATCGGCAAAAACACCGTAATAAAACCCCATATCTACAATATTATTAAACATGGTATGTGTGCCGGAAGTTGCTGTACCAATGGAACCAATGGCACCTTTTGGATTTGAAACAGTCCCTGCTCTCAAAAAACACTCTGCTATTGATGTTCCTGAAAATGATCCAGTTCCACATGTAATCACCGTAGCTATAGGAAGTTTAAATCCATTGCTGGCTGAACCTACATCACCACAATCAAATCCACTTACACCAATATATCCCCGATAATTAAAGAATGTGGCACCATCTGCTAGATTTGAAGTCATTTGTGAGGGGAAAGGTGAATTATATATCTCACGGAGATCATCATATCCATTGTGCGTTAATAATTGACCAATATACTGGTTTGTAATAATTGTGGAAATACCAGATGAACCTGGGTCGCCAACTAAAATAGCCCTGGTGAACCAATTCTCACCCATGTATGGATTAGTTTCATACTGAACGGTTTTATTTACAATATTGATGAGATCCGTGGAAGAACTGATGGATATCCGGCCAATAAACACTTCTGGTAATATATCTCCGCCTTCTAATTCTGCATACGGTTGATCGCCGTCTCCATTATATCCACTCCAGCTTTCGTTATAGGTTGGAATAGTATAAGTACCATTGGCATCTCCAACCAAGGAAACCCAGATAGGTGGAATATCCCACGTAGTATAGGCAGTTTGGATATAGGACTTAATACTGCTACTGCTGGCACCAGTGACGGAGGTACTCACAACTGTTACATCATATCCGGCCCGTCTTCTCCATTCAATCAAGGGTTCTAAATTATCTAAAACACCAGCGCCCGAACTTGGATAAATGTACAAAATAGATGGCTTTTGGTATTCAATCTCCATTCCCATCGTTTGATCATAATTAGCCACCACAGCTCTATACAAAGGTTCAAATTCTTTGGCACGTTTGTCGGGAGTAAAATGAGGGGTTATGGATGGTCCCGTCTCAATCAAATTGATCGTGGCAGATTTAATAATGGTTAATTCACCTGACTGTGGTTTATACTGAAAAGGTGTAAAGGATAGCTGCTGAACATGAATATCACGTAAAGTCATTGGATCTGATAATGAAACAGGTGACACAGGAAAGGCACCATTAGAATTGTAAATATTTTCATTCAGCAACAAAGTTTGTCCAGATTGAATTTCAGGATTATCCCAGTCCTGAACCGGTATAATATTCACGTTATAACGCGTTTCTATTTCATGAATAGTGATGTCAACATCGTAATTCTTGGTTGGATCTATCATAATAAAGGTAGAAATGACGGGTAAGTTTGGCATTCCTACATCTGATACTGTGCCACTTTCTCCTGCTGATATACGATGAAAGGTTTCACCCTTATGTGAAATCTCTTCAATAGAAACATCAGTATATTGAAAATCAATAGTCCTACTATTGGTAGCTGTAAACTCTTTCGAAATAGAATACTGCATTTCCTCAGCTGCACTAACAACTGTGAAAAGTCCCACCAGCAATAATATTGTGAATCCTAGATACTTTTTCATGCGCTACCCTATGTTAATTTGCTTCAATCACTAAAATTTGGTTGCCAATCACTCAAAATCATGATTATTCAAGCATGTAAATTATATTTAGTATTGTGTTTACACAATATTTCCTTACGTAATATCACAATACATTTATTTAATAAATTATTCATAATTATGAAAACATATTGTCACGATTGTGACCATTATTGGTAATATTTTGTAAGGGAATTATAATGCTGCACCAAGATAAAATACAGGCAGATATGTAACAACAACCATAACTCCAATAATTACTCCTACAGCAACAATAAGAAGAGGTTCAATCAGTGTAGTCATACGCTCAACCAATGCATCAACCTGTTTGTGATAAAAGTTTGCAGAATGTTCAAGCAAACTGTCGAGCTCTCCAGTCTCTTCACCTGTTGCAGCTAATTGAAGCATAATACTGGGAAATACTTCAGTTCTACGAAGGGCGATACTTATATTAAAACCATCACGAATAAAATCAGTGGCCTGAATAACAGCTTCTTCATAGACTCGATTGCCAACCACTTTACGTAGCAGTCCCATGGCTTCAATTACTGGGACACCAGCGTTTAATAAAATACCGAAAGTTTTGCAAAACTTGTTTAAAATTGATTGAGTAATAAGACTACCAAAAACAGGTGATTTCAATTTTATTTTGTCAAAAAACAATCCGCCATTTTGCGTTTTCGATATTAGCCATATGAAAAAGGTGAAAATAAATGACCCAAAAATTATTTTTCCAATATTGGCAGTCACCCATTGAGACACTGCAACCAACATTAATGTCGCAGTAGGCAATTCCGCTCCTAATTCTGCATATATGTTGGAGAATTTTGGAATGATAAAAACAAACATACCTAACATCATCATCATTAAAAAGAAAACCATCACGACCGGATATGTAAGCGCAGATTTAACTTTTCGTCTTGTATCATCTAAGTTTTCGAGGTATTTGGCTAATTCTTCTAATATATCATTTAAGTTACCACTAATCTCGCCAGCTTTTGTTAAAGCCACAAATAAAGTCGAAAATACACCGGGATGCCTTTGGAATGCTTCTGACAATCCTAATCCTTTTCTAATATTTGCTCCTACCTGATTTAAAACTTTTTTAAATCTAGGGTGTCGCTCCTCATTAGCTAAACCTTGAATGGCTCTTTCCAGGGTTAATCCGGCACTGTACATAGTAGCCAATTGTCGAGTAAAGAAAACGATATTGCTTAAAGGTACTCGATTTTTCCATCGTTCAAAAGATAGATTTATTTCATCCAGAAACGGACCTAAAAAATCAAATGATTGATCAACTTCTTTGAGACTAATTATAATTTGATCATTTTCCATGAGTTTTCTGGAAGCGACATCCAAACTATCTGCACGAATTTCGCCTTCGTGACGATTACCAGTTGAATCTTTAGTAAGGTATGTATATGTAGCCATTTACTTTTCAGTCTAGGATTATATGTCTTCTACAGTCGAGCGTTTTACTTCTTGCAGTGAAGTGGTACCATCGATTACTTTTTTTAGCCCGCTTTCACGGAGGGTTACCATTCCTTCATCCAAGGCAGTTAGACGGATAACATCTTCATTCTGATTATCAAATATTAAACCTCGGATTTTTCTAGTCATTGGAATGATTTCAAAAATTGCAGTCCGTCCATGGTAACCTGTATTTCGGCATTGATTACACCCTTTTCCTCTATATATACGATTATCAATAATACGTGATCGTTCTAGCCCAATAAGCTTCAATTCTTCGTCAGTTGGCTCATAGACCTCCTTACAATTATCACATATTTTTCTTACAAGGCGTTGCGCCATAACAAGATTTAAACATGAACCAACAAGAAAAGGTTTAATCCCAATATCTAACAATCGCGTTATAGTAGAAGGTGCATCGTTGGCATGAACAGTTGAAAACACTAAATGCCCTGTTAAGGAAAATTTTACGGCAATATCTGCTGTTTCTTCATCACGAATCTCACCAATGAGCAAGATGTCGGGGTCCTGTCGTAAAATGGACCGTAAAGAAGCACTGAATGATAATCCTATTTTATCGTGGACCTGGATCTGGTTAATGCCGTCTAATTGATATTCTACAGGATCTTCGACGGTAGTGATATTTGTACTTTCGCTTTTTATCTCTTTAAGAGAGGCATACAAGGACGTCGATTTACCTGAGCCTGTCGGGCCTGAGACAATAACCATACCATAGGGCTGGGTAATAACTTTTTTAAAGACACGAAACATATCATCTTGAAAGCCAAGTGATTTAAGTGAGAAGTCGAATCCTGTCTTATCCAATAAACGTAAAACTATCTTTTCACCATATACAGTGGGCAAAATTGATACACGGACATCAATCTCCCGATTTGAAGATTTTATTGTTAATCGTCCATCTTGAGGTAACCGGCGTTCTGCAATGTTAAGCTTTGAAAGGATTTTAATACGAGTTACCAAACCACTAAGAGACGAGTTCGGTGGCGTCATAATTGTTTGTAACACACCATCAATTCGGATACGTACGTTGACCCGTTGTTGTTGTGGTTCAATATGAATGTCAGTCGCCCGTTCCTTAATAGCTTCCTGAAGAATTAGATTTACTAGTTTGACAATGGGTGCATCTTCAGATGCTGCATTCTCTGGCGAAAGATCAACTTCCTCTTCTTGCCCTTCCTCTCCAGAGATAACAGTTAATTCGGAAAGTGTGTCTTCTACTTCTCCACTTTGTCGAACTTTAGCATACACTTGCTCTAGTGCATTTTGCAATGAAGATGGTCCCGCGACAAGGACATCCGGTGTAAGACCAGTAATTCGTTTGATTGAATCAATAGCAACCAAATCTTCTGGGTCTTCCATCGCAACAACAATAGTACTGTTAGATTTACGAAGTGCCAGGACAATATTATGTCTGGCAAATTCCTCAGTAAGCATTTTGGCCGCGGATAATTCTGCTTTATAGAGATCGGACTCTAGTGCAGCTCGATAACCGAGCTGTTTTGAATACGCTCCAATCAATTGATCTTCAGCAATAACACCAGAATGAATTAATATTTCACCAAGCTTTTCATGAGTTGTCTGCTGATTTGCCAACGCTTCATTTAGCTGATCCTGAGAAATGATATTCTCGTGAACCAGAATATCACCTATTCGTTGAAATTGAGGATTATAACTTCTGTCCATTCTTACGGACATCCTAATGTTGAAGGTGATCGAACAATTTGAATTTCAACTGGATCACTGTTAGTGATTTCAGGGATCATTAACGTCCCATAAACAGAGGCAGGAAAATCATCCCATGTGCATAGCGGTGGATCAGCAGTATCGTCCATGTTTTGCAGTATGCACAATCCGCGGTCAAATACTGCGACTATTCTTGCGATTCCATCTTTATCAGTTTTTACAACAGGTTCACAATCAATCTTATGATAGCCATTCCACTCTGCGTCGCCCTCACCCTCGTCAAGGGTTCCATCTACACCATCAAGACCAAAATCACTGAATGATTCTGAAACCTCTGAATAGTCAGGTATTCCATCCTCATCCGTATCATATCCATTGTGATCATCATTTCCTTCACCAACATCATGTGTGCCTGGCAAATCATCCAAGCCATAGTCACGCCAGGTGAAACAACCATCACCAGCTCCTAAACCATTTACACCTGCGTCAACATATGCTTCATACCCTACTTCTACCCATGCAGCAACTCCAATTCCACCAAATGCAACTGGGCCATCGACCACTTCATTTCCATAAAAATCAATGACTCTTGCTGTTACTAGCACTGATACAGATGTTGCTGGGAAATTCATAGTAAAATCGTAATACTGTAAATTAGTAGTGATATTCACTTCTCCAGGCACAAAGAATAGAACGGCATTATCATCATCATTGATAACGGCAGTTATTGTATCTCCATTTGCCCCATAAGTTGTTGCAGAAATTCGCCCAAAATCTCCTATTGCATCAGTAGCATATCTAATATGTGTATAAGCAATTCCAGAATAATTGTCACCTTCATCATTTTCATTTCCAGTAAAACTAACTCCATCAACCTCTGCATTTATTATAGTATCTGGAGGTATTGCGTTAATTGTCCAATACACATACGTTGAATCCTCAACTGGATTATACCATCTATCACTGACTAATGCAGCTGCTCCAGTTTGATAGAATCCACCGCCAATTGGTTGTGTAGATTGTGGATCATACTCAGGTTCGAGGTGATATGGTGCACCAGAAGAAATTATTACTGGTACTGCCGTAGATGTCAAATCTGCGGTACCATCCTCATCACAATCAACACTAACAACTACACGAACAGGACCCGGTTCAGTACCACTATTTATTGTTACAGAAGCTATGCCATTGACGGTATAAACTATAACACCCACACCAGTTTCATTCAGCAATGCTCCTGCAGGAGCAGGTTGCAACATAAATGTAACAGGAGTTGGTGTGTCAATTAAGTTGCCCTCATCATCATAGATTTCAGCTTTGATAAATGTTGATTCAAGACCACCACCGTCTTTAACAACTATATGACCAGGAATAGATGGTGGAATTTGAATATATGCGCAATCACTAAACGTATTGTCAACAATATTAATTTGCAATGAATTGCTTATCGTCTGGACAAATCCCGGATGTACAAAACTCGATTGTATATTTGAGATTCCCACATCATCAGGGTCCCCTAAATGCGTAAAATAAACTGTATCAATTCCGGTACTATCAGTTAATCCAGTACTAACAATAAATCCATGGTCAGCATCAAACGCAATTTCAACATTCTCAACTGGTAATCCCAACGCATTAATTAACCTCACAGTAATCATTGCTTGTGTATCATCTTCTCCATCATCAATATCTTCATCTTCTAAATAGATTACATCTGAATCAGTGTTAACCAATAAAGAATATGGCCAAACTTCATTTCCATCGTACACATTAAACTGAGTGGTTATGCTAAGATCTTCGCCATAGCTTGCTGTAAGAATTACACCTTCAAAATTGGGAGTCCCAGGAGTATCTTTGTAAATATTTCCTCCGTCATCAAAAAAGGCAACCACTTGTCCAACGGAATTTGTATTTGCATTTGTAACATTTATTGTTCCAACATCAGCTCCAGATACTCGTGCAGTAAAATTAATATTCGCCCCAGTCACTGGGTTTGCACCAGTATCCATAACTGTGGCGACTAACATTGTCATCGCATTATCTCCAGAAACATCTTCACCAACTACAATTATATTGTCATTATCATCGAATGCAACAGGATAACTTTCAATTGAGAGTTCGTATTCGGTATTAATAGTAATTTGAACAGAATCTTGTATTGTGGTATTTGCTCCGGGATGTTCAAATGATGCTACGATGTTAGCGACACCAATATCTTCCTGAGTACCTAAATCCGTGAATTCTAGAGAAATATCTCCATTATCATCAGTGGTTCCTTCTGGTTCTATATAGCCTTTATTAGACAAAAACGAGAGTGAAACATTTGGCACTGCTTTGTTAAGTTTATTTAACAATTTAACTTCAACTAATGCTGTAGAAACACCATTATCAAGATTAATTTCATCAACATTCGATGAAACAAATAATTTATAAGGCCAAACTGAATCTAGAGTGGCATAAACATTGAATTTTTCTGTCGCGAAAATATTGTCACTGAATTTCGCCGTCACTTTCACACCTTCCCATGACGCAGTAGCTTCATTGTCAACAGCACCATTCCCCCCACCATCAGTATATAATACTGAAGCAATACCATCATCATCTGTACGATCAGAAGACAAGTCGAACGATCCATAGGATGAGCCGCCTACATTGGCTTTAAAAAGCAATAAAACATTATCAACGGGTTGGTCTGAGTCATCCAACACAGTTGCCGTAACCCTTGTGGATGCTTGAGGGCCAGAAATATCCTCCCCTACAAGTTTTCCCTCAGATATTGCAGTTGTTGTAACAACAATATTATAATTGCTTGATGCTGTTTCTGTTGGTTCACGTTCGTCACAACTAAAAAATATAATCAATGGAATTACATATAATAAGTTTATGCGCCAGGGACTTATAAAATTATTCATTTAGTTTTCCTCCTGAACTTCGGATGATTCTGTTTTTATTTCTTCTTCAATTTCAAGTTCATCATTGATTGAGTTTTCAAGATCAATCATACTTTGAGTTTTGAGTATTCCTGAATAATTATCAATCACAATTTTGGGGGTAATTTGAATAACTAAGTCAGTTTTTCTTTCTACCGTATTCGTACCGGTAAATAGTTTTTTTCCAAAAAATGGAATTTTATTCAAAACCGGTACTTTAAATTCGGTATTTTTCATATCCCTGCTGATAAGGCCACCAATTACAATTGATTCTTCATTTTTAACACGAATTGTTGTCGAAGATCGTCGACTTTTTACACGCGGTATGTTTTTATCTGGACCAATAAATTCAAAAATCGTTGAAACTTCAGGTTCGACCTTTACGGTAATATATCCGTCAGTGTTCACTGTTGGAGCAATGTATAGCTTAATTCCAACCTCTTCACGTTGAACTTGAACTTGTCCGCCAACTCCACCAGAGCTTAATATGTAAGGTACAATATCTAATAACTCAATTGAGGCTTCTCTTCCATTCAACGTGGTCAACTTTGAATCTGCCAAAATTTCAGCTTTATTGTTTTTCATTAAAAAATCTAACGTTATATCAAATGCAGTTAATTGCCGACTGAATTTTGTCGGAATCAAATTCTGATCATCTAATCCATTCCAATTTAATCGTTCAAAAGATCTGCTACTTGGCAATTGACCAAGAGAAGATGCAGATGGAACAACACTACCTCCTCCTTCAGTGGAGGGGGCACCATTTTCACCTAATATATTTGTA
Source organism: Fidelibacterota bacterium (assembly GCA_013203145.1). Classification (GTDB taxonomy): domain Bacteria; phylum Fidelibacterota; class Marinisomatia; order Marinisomatales; family JABMOV01; genus JABMOV01. The sequence goes on along the minus strand of JABMOV010000151.1, from coordinate 8,660 downwards.
TAACTCGATAGTCTTGACCAATCAATCCCCAATTCTTCTTCAACATCAACAGCTACTTCGATTAATCGTAGTTCTAACATAATTTGAATAGCCGGAACGTCTATTTCTCTAACGACTTCCTCTATTTCAGCAATTTTCTTTGGAGATGCGTTAACAAGAAGCTTATTCCCAGAAACATCCACCTGAATTTGATTTGTAAGATCTTTCAAAAAATCTTTTACTTCCTCTGCATTTGCATATTGAAGTTTCACAACGTGAGAGGTTACACCGACTTCTTCTTTTAATTTTTTGGGATCAGCAATAAGAAATGAATTTCCTACGATTTCATAACTTAATCCAACCGCTCTAACTACTAAATTAATGGCTTGTTCAATTGGAACATTATCAAGATGAATAGATATTTTATCCTGTTTGTTAACATTAGGGTCTGTGACAATATTGTAACCACTTTCATTTGCCAATACGGCCAAAATACTAGGCAAATGGGCGTCTTCTGCATGAAGGTTAACCAAGGTAGGATTATCTGATTCATTTGAAGAAATTGTGCCAGTTTGGGCATTGTTATATGTCGAAAACATTATCAATGTCATGCTAAGAATTATTATTCTACGTTTCATTAAACTACCATCTCCTAGTTGTTATTTCCCGAAGGTAAATTATTTTTGCTAGCTGAAACCGTCACCGGATAGTGTATTTCCTTATTATCTTTGGATAGAACAACTTCCTCTTCATCAATCCAAACAATTTCTCCATCAGCAATGGAGTCCCCCATGGCAACAGTATAATTCATATCGCGATAATTAATTAGAGCATGTGGTTTAGTTCCACCAGTGAATACAGCTGTAATCCTAAGTTTTTTTGTGTCTTTGTATTTTAGCCGTCTTCCCTGTGCGTCATACAAATAAAGAACATTCTGTAGATTTAATGGCTCATTTTTTAGATCAAATATATATTTATTTCTGTCTTCAAGTCTGGCTTCCAAATATTCAATCGTGTTCTCTAATTCTTTATCAGTACCAATCTGGACATTTTGAGCTCGAGATTCAATTCTTCTAAATTTCTTTTGAATCGGATATAACTTAAATCCATTTAAAATGATAAATAATAGAGCTAAAACAACCAAAAGTGTCCAGATAGTTTGATTACGCTTATTCATGAGTTTTTATAGCCTGAGTCTTTATTAAAGTTATTGTTGATAATTTCAATTCAATATTTTGCTTTTTTAATAACACTGGATCTGAAAAGTTTTTTACTCTTTCAATTCCATTTTTTATTTCGAATTCATCAATAATAACTAATCTCGAAGATTTCTCAATCTCACCAATGAAACTCCCTAATTGTTCAAAAGTGCAATTAATAGTAATCTCATAGGGTGAACTATAATAATCACCAGTTTTCGTACGTAGTCTTGGTTTAATACCTAGTAAAGTAATACCCTGTGCATCAAGTAATTCTGTAAGATTATTTAAAAATGGTAGCGAAGCATCTTCAGCAAGAGAATCTATTTCAGATAAGGCCAAATTTTCCTGAAACAGAGTATATACACGATCCAGTTTATTCGCTAGAATTTGAGCACTGATTAGTTTTTCATTGAGAATTTTTTGTTCATCCTCAAGATCCAAGATTCTCGATCCTTTATCTCCCAATAACATTGATGAGCTGAACCAAAACGATCCTGTTAAAGCAAAGATCATGAAAAAGAAAATCATATTTCTTCTAGCCATTATTTATTTACTTTCAATTTAGTAGGTGTAGATTTTAGCTCAGCAACAACTGCAAACATAATTATCCCCTGTCCTCGGAATTGTCCTCTCGAATATTCTGTAAACTTTATTCTCGAAAAATTTCTTGACAACTCTTTATTACTACGTAATTTATTAACATAGTTATTGACGATATCAAAATCTTTCATATCTTCATAAATTGTTGCAACGCCGTTGATAGTCCATTTTTTGAATTTATATGTTAATCCTGTAATAGCAATATCTTCTGGAGTCAAATTTCCCAAGACTTCCATAATCCGAGCCCACATAAATCGATTTTCTTCAATTTTAGCGAGTGATTGTATGTCAAATTTTGAGATATTTTTCCCTTGAGAGCGTAATTCAATAAGTTGTTTATTTACAGTAGCTATTTCAGTATTTTTCTGATCAATAACCTTATTATACCCTTGATTAATCCAGATAATGCTACCATTTAGCAAAACAAATACTAGAGCAAATATTGCAAATATTATCCATCTTGTTTGCTCTTTAACACGCTCTTGCCGTGCTTCTTTGCTTTCACCTTGGTTAAGGTTTATTAATATATATTTTTTACTCACTAAGTCCTCCCCTCAAAGCTAATCCTATAGCAACAGCATATTGATATGGATTATCTACATCAAGGTCATCTTTCACTTCTAAGGCTTCTAAGGGATTGAATAATAATGATTCTACATTCAGTTTAGAATTCACAAAGTCTTTTAATCCTGGGAGGATAGCACCTCCACCAGTGATATAAATTTTCACAAAAAAGCTTTGACCTGTGCTTTTGGCATAATAACGTAACGATCGCCTAATATCTTCAACAAAATTGTCAAAAATAGTACGATCAGCAATTGCCACCCCTAGATTATCTTCAACACCAGTACCATCATTTTTTTTATTTAACGCGTCCACACCGTCTTTTCCGAGTATATCACAAGCATCTAAATAACCTATTTTTCGTTTTTTAACAATTTCCTGAACCATGTGATGCGTACCAATAGGAATTTCACGCGTAAAATATTCAGCCTGTCGACCCAAAACAATGATTGTACTTGACACCGCACCAACATTAAGAATAACAAATACACCTTCTTCAGGCAATTCGTGTTTATATATAAATAAATTGGTTATGGCAGAGGCTTCAGTTTCTACGATACCAGGTTTTAGGCCAACTTCTTTAATTATATCCAAATGAGCATTTAAGACTCTTTTTGTACAAGCAATTAAACCAACATCAACTTTATCTACTTCTTTGGTGTTTTGCCCAAATATTTGATAATCAACAACAGGATCACTACCATCCATTGGAATATGTTTTCTTGCTTCGAAAACCATTGCCGAATACAATTCATCAGATGACATTTCTAAAGTTGTAATCTGTTTTATACTAGCATTTGTCCCATTAACAGCTGATGTCAAATTCCGAATTCGTTTGGGTTTTATACTTTTTTGGTCAAATAACTCTTTGATCGCCATAACCCAATATGGCTTTGAAATTTTTTCTGGATCGTAGGTTTGGTTTAAGTCAATTATATTCCTTTCGCCTACATCTAGCAGTTTCGATCCGTGTTTCCCCGATTCGACCATAGCCACCTTGATGACCTGCCGACCAATATCTAATCCTAAATTCATGTGTCCCCTTAGTCTTCTTCAGATAAATTGCCATAAGCTTGTAATGATAATATTGTTGCACCATCGGCCGTTTCCAATGTCGGAAAATGAGGAGGCGGATATTCGCGTAAGTTATAATCATAGTTATAATCTTTATTATACCCTATACCAGGAGCGTTAACCATATATGGACCCTGGATATTTCTTTTCATATATCCCCGTTTCCTCTGGACAACTGAACCCCATACAATTACCTGACCTCTAAAATCTTGGTTCGTTCCTGTTGGGATTGCATTTCCTCCGTTATTGCGATATCGCCCACGACCGTCTCCACGAGAATTATATGGGTCACTTGGTATTGGGTCTCCACACTCTTCACCTAAACATACTCCAGGATTGATAGTATTTTGCCAATAATGTGACAAAAACCCTTCATTCATTGCTATCATGGATGCATTGATTACAACATCACTTCCAAATAACTGATTTCGTCCCCCATTAGCTTCAGTATTTGCGAGAATAATATTTCCACCTGCTACAAGACCTAATACATTGCTCGAACCCCCAAAGGCAGGCTGTCTAACGGATCCATTTTCATTGGAATCGATATAACGAACATCATCAACCACCCAGATATTCCCCCAAACTCTGTCAATCTTCAAAGGATCATCTGAACGTCTGTATTCAACAAAATCATCGGTTACAATTGTGTAGCGACCATCCACGGTTCCTTCAACCAATACTTGACCGCCCTGTACGTAAATTACTTCATAATCTCTTGCATGATAAAATGTAGGCGGCATAACCTCATATTCGGGGTTGTCCGGTTCAAAATACCCCGGAAAATCAAAGTGGTGAAACCCATCGGCACGACAATAGAAATTAGGGTCATCTAGATGATCGTGATAATAGGCAAAATCATTAAACTGGACGTCGGGGTTCAACCCAGCATTAGAATTCAAAAGTACAACTTCAATAAGTTCATTATCAAGAAAGCCCTCATTAACTGGTGAAGAATAGGAAAAATTTGATATACCAAAGAAATGACGATCATTTGACAATGACCACCCTAATGCTACGGTAAAAGACATTGACTTGTTTGATTCAAGTGATCTGATTTGAATTGCTGAGCCTGCTTCAATATTTTCCCATTCATCATATTGATTAGTACCATCAAGATCAAAATCACTAAGTATTACCCTATTTGGATCACCGTAACCAATAGGGTTATCTACTGGTAATGGATCATAATGAATTTCCCCGGCGGGCGTGCCTGCTAGATATAAATGAATTCCACCCGGTATCACATCTAAATCAACACTCGTATCGTCCCATTGGTAATCGAGTATAACTGGTATTACAATGGGTGGAATTACATAGGACCATTGATTAACCCAAAACCCAAGCTCGTCAAATTTTATATGCGTCATTATCAATGAGTCAGGATTTGGACCGACCAAAAATATTTTAGAATCAGCAACAAATTTTCTAGTCGCTTCAGCCTTGACGACAGCTACAGTATTACTTGGAGGATATACAATGTCGGGAATTGTATCAATGATCGAATTCCCATCCTCATCTTCAAATATTGATTCATCACAGCTAGCCGAGTAGTTGATACCACCATTTTCTCCTAAAGAAACAGAACTACCAGGTCTCATAGTTGGACACCCAAAATTCGATAATGATATAGTTCCGTTAGTATGAACTCTTCCTTCAAGCGTATCACCTGAGCCAAAATTAATAAAACCATTTTGGCCTTCATTGGGTGGCCCTGTCGGCTCTTCTTGATCAGTGAAATACATAAAGTCTTGAAAACCAACAGGTGAAAAATGTGCATAAACAGAATCAATTACATCAATTCTTTCCAGGTCTTTATTTAATATTTCTACGACGCCCTTACTTTTGGCTCTATATATCGTTCTCTGTGTCCGAGGATCAATAAAAAGATTTACATTTATATCTGAATACATTCCAAGCGGTTGGTTATTTTCATCACGACCAAATTCGATACGTTCATTAGAATGAACAAATACTGTATCGCCCTTAACATAAGCAATTTCATCGACAGCTATTTTATTTAACCCTGCTTCTGCAACCAAATAAGCTTTCTTTTCTGCATTCCGATATAGCTCTAACCTGGCTTGTGAAGAAGCTCTTGATAAATATGCAATAGTCAAAAGGAGACTAAGCATCACAAAGAAAATTGCCATGGGAGCAATAACACCACTGTTATTTCGAACAATATTCATCATGGCACGTGAAATCCAATATATTTTTTCGGCATAAAAATAGCTCGCTCAATTGTTACGTATTCCTTAGGTTTTTCTCCTGATAATAATTTTTTTGATATAATTTCAAATTCTAAAATAATAGTGACCATTGACGAATTAAAATTTCTCATGGAAGGCCGAACATCTGTATTAGCATCCGCCTCGAATCTCTCAATCTTTACCGTTCGCTTTCCCGAATCAATATAGTCACCACGATTTGGAATACTCAGTTCTGCAATCTCAGCACTTTCAGGGCTAACAATGAAATCACTTCCATCAGCCGAAACTTGAATTGCTAAGTATGGAATGATATCCTCGTCGTTAGAAAATATTATTTTGGCATACCCCATTGACGTTCCACTGTAATCCACAGAATCTGCTTCAACCAAATTTTTTGCTATTTCGTTTATAAATGTATTCCCAAAACTCACCAAATTATTTCGTACAGTATCTGATTCATACTGTGTAACGATATTATAATACCCCAAAGAAAGACCAACGATAGCGATACCAACTACACTCATCACTGCTGCAGTCTCAATGAGTGTTGTACCATGATTACTAAATATGTTATATCGTTTTCCCATTAGAATTTGAAAACAATCATAACTGTCTCAAGCCGTTTGGAGCGTTTTTTTACTTCACGGTTGAAAATATAATTGTCCCACTCAATCCAAGCCTCCACTCTATACCGGTCAAAAAAAGCTGGGTTATAATTAGATGGTTCATTAGATATATCATAATATAGTTTTGCTTTAACACTTCCGTCAGAATTTGGTTCACCTATAAGAAATATTTGCTTTCCAACATAATCTCCTGCTTTCTCTACTGAGGAAAATGTTTTTGTAGCGACTCGGCCTTTCCAATACTCGAGGTAATTAGAAAGTTGGTTCACAGCTAATTCTTCTATTTGTAAAGCACGCAACTCGCCTTTCGCATGTACCGTACCCATCATGATACCGATACTAGCAATGGCGACAATAACGACACCAACCATCACCTCAACAAAGGTGAATCCGTTTTCTGATTTTAGACGTTTAAACATTTTACAATATGTTTGATTGAAATAGTTTCGGGTTGTCAGCAATTGCTTCGGCTGCAGTACGTTCAATTTTCCCTTGTGACACAAGACGTTGCAAATCTTGATCAAGGGTTTGCATACCATCCACGCCACCCGATTGCATAATAGAAGGAATTTGATATATCCTGTCTTCACGAATCAAGTTGCGTATTGCAGTAGTTGCAATCATAATTTCACAGGCAGGAATTCTACCGTTTCCGTCTTTAGTTTGTAACAGTTTCTGCGCAATCACAGCTTCCAGACTTTCCGATAGCATGGATCGAATTTGCGATTTTTGTCCCGGAGGGAATATATCAACCACACGATCAATGGCTTTCACTGCTGACGATGTATGCAATGTTGATAATACTAAATGTCCTGTTTCAGCAGCTGTTAATGCAAGAGAAATGGTATCCAAGTCACGCATCTCACCAACAAGAACAACATCTGGGTCTTCGCGTAACGCAGAACGTAGTGCATTTGCAAAACTATGCGTATTGGCGCCTAATTCTCTTTGGTTTATCAGACAATTATTGGAATGATGAAAATATTCCACCGGATCTTCAATAGTAATAATATGTTTATTCATGGTAGAATTAATATGATCAATCATGGCAGCCAAGGTAGTACTTTTCCCCGAACCAGTTGGTCCAGTCAATAAAACCAGACCACGATCTAATTCTGCTAACGTCCTTAATGTTGGGGGTATCCCTAACTGATCAAAGTCACTGACAAGTTCTGGGATTGTACGAAAAACGCCAGCTAAGCCATTGATTTGATTAAAAAAATTGACTCTGAATCGGCCTTTGCCTTCAAGTTTGGCTGAAAAATCAATTTCTTTTCTCTCTTTGAATATTTTCAATTGTACGTCGCTCAACACTTGTGGCAGTACGCTCTCCATCTCGTCTTGCGATAGAATGTCCATATTCAAAGGTTTCATTTCACCATGAATACGGACCATTGGAATACTTCCTACGCTTAAATGGAGGTCAGATGCTCCGCTATCAATCGAATATGTGAGTAATTCTTTTAAGTTCATAATAATGGATTACCTAACCATCATCCTCACCAGTTCCATATCCTGAAAATTTTCCAATATCCCGATCAAAAGTAATTTGTTTACCAGCTCCACCTTCCATCTCAGCAGTACTTTCAGCATTAATGAAAGTCGGCAATTGTAATTCAAACGTCCACGTACGCTTTGTTGATGCTTTTATTTCCAATAAACCTTTTCGCTCTAAGTCGTCAGTGTCAGAAGGCCATTCACCGTATGTTTGGAAAAACATATCAGCACCATTAGATATACTACCAATAACAGATTTTGCTTCAGAAGCATGGGCTCGTCTTACATAAGCTGTATAAATGGGTACAGCAATAGCGGCTAGAATCGCGACAATAACAACCACTACCATAACCTCAATCATAGTGAAGCCATCCTGCCGTTTAACGTTGTATTTGGGGTTCATTAATCTCTCCTGAGTTCAATTGTTAATTTTTGGCTTAATTTCAATTGAGAAATCTAATTTGAGGCATGTCTGTTTTCAAGCATATATATATATATTATTATTATTTAATAATATGCTTTATATATATAATAAGATATTAAGACTAAAACTACATATTTATATATCAGAAAATGCTTCTGTCGCGCGAATTAATTCTGCCCTAATTCCAAGTTCAGTCATGGAATGTCCGGCATCCTGAATCACGTGAAACTCTGCTTCCTGCCAAGCTTTATGAAGCTCCCAGGCTGTAGTCATCGGACAAACCACATCATATCGTCCCTGGACGATGACAGTGGGAATATGACGAATTTTATCTACTCCATCCAAAAGTTGGTTTTCATTATCGAAAAATCCTTTATTAGTGAAATAGTGACACTCTATTCGAGCAAAAGCATCAGCAAATGTGCCGGCGCTCGCTCGATTCATCAAGTTCAAATCCAGGAATAGTTTCGCGGTACTACCT
>JABMOV010000150.1 GCA_013203145.1 Fidelibacterota bacterium | reverse complement strand
TTTACGAAAACGTGCCCAGGGAAAAAGTGATTAACACAACTGAATAGTTGTCGAATCTAAGGAATACAGTTCATTCTTAAAACGAAAGCTGTGCTTTGGCGTTACCGATTTACATTTCTCTAACAATTTATAGAACAGTCCCTCATAAATCTGATATGATCTCTTGGACATGGCATCCGAGAGTGTACTGCGCTTGACACCTTGCAATCCAATGTGGTACCACTTGGAATGATGTACAGACAAAGATGTTTCTATGTCTCTCAAGCTGTCCTTTCTGCCTGCTTGGGCAAATAGCAGCACAATGAGTTGCTGCCAGCCGCTGAAATACCTGGTATAGTGGTTCGCATGGTAACGATTTTCCAGTTTCTCAAATTCGTATCTCGGAAAAAGGCTGAGTAGTTCTGACATGATTGTGTTAACTTGAGCCATGGTCTGATTCTCCTTGGTTTTATTTGCTTTGAGCCGGGATAATTTATCCCAACTCCAAGGAGATCCAGACCTGTTTTCAAATCTTTACCGGACACTAGTGTGTTGATATATCAAAACAAAGATTTATATATGATAAATTGCTCAATAATTAATGTAATCCTGTCGTAATTTCAAATATCTAAGGAAAATGCAATGACAATGGATGAATTATTACACGACCCCGAGTTTATTGAGCTAATTAAGCAATATATTGACTATTTAAAATCATCGGTACTTGAGATTAATACCAAGTTGGCTAATGGCGAATACCATGATGTCATGAAATTTGGTCATAATATAAAAGGAAGTGGTGGTGGATATGGATTTATGGAATTAACTGATTTGGGTAAGGCCTTGGAAATCGCTGCGAATGATGAGAATAAAGAAGAATGTCAAAAATATTTAGATCTAATTGAAAAATTCGTTCAGGATAAGAATTAACTATACTTATTTATGATATAGGTTAAATCATCTAAAGTATACGGTTTTTTTAAACAATCAGTAAAACCCGACCCAATATAATCATCTTTTGTTTCAGCCGTGATATGGGCAGACATTGCAATTTTAGGAATATTCATAAAAGCATCATTAGCATTTAATTCTTTCATTAAATCGATTCCAGACATTTCTTCCGTCAATGATATATCTATTAACATTAATGTCGGATTAATACTTTCAATCACATTTAATGCTTCAGGTCCTGAATAGACAGATTGATAATCAATATTTAATCTTTTAAGCATATATGTAAGATAAACGATATTGGAACTATCATCTTCCACTACTAAAATTGTTGGTGATTTAGTATTCTCCATTTAAACGCTATCGACTTAAAGACATCTATGTTAATTGTTATTCATTAAGATTAAATGAAGTAATGAAGATATTTTACCGAATGTACTTTTCTAATAATGCGTCTAATTGAACCATATCATACGGTTTCGCCAAGTAATCGGTGAATCCTTTATCAATAAGTTTCTTATGCATACCTCCACCATAATATGCTGTCACAGCGATTATGGGTATGTTTTTATATATATCAATTTCACGGACTTTTTCCATTAATTCTAATCCTGACATACCGGATCCAAGATTGATATCAAATAATCCGCAAGAAAATTCATAGGACTTAAGTAATTGAAGTGCCTCTTCTGCTGTCGGAGCAGAAACGGAGACTACGTTAAGTTTCTTCAAAATGAACATTAAATAATTCATATTTGCAGGATTATCCTCAACAGCAAGGATAGGAATTTTTCGTATGGGGGAAGTCGTAGTCATAGTCTCTCTATTTTATTAAAATTTGATTTTTACTATTCGCACCGTTTCTTTGTAATGATAATGGTGTATTATACCTCAACGCTTGAAAATTATCAACCCTTCTATTAAGAACTAATGACACCAAGCGTCTCCATCTCATGTATAATCCCAGACTGGTTCTTCCCCCAAACAGTAAAACCGTTTGCCAACCCGGGATTAATCTTTTACTATACTGTGTTTCTAATTAGTTTGTTACAACTATAATGCCAATAAATCTATATATGATATATGTTAAATATTATATTCTACTTACAAGATTATTTTACCTTAATTGTTAAAAGGCTTCTTGTTCAATTTTGTAACACTACCAGTTAAATTTGTTAATAAATGGATTTTAATTAAACATGACGAAATGCAGAAATAGAAACATAATCCCAACCCCGAGTGATAGCAATCCAAAGAACATCCGTTTAGCCAGAATTACTGCATCGGTAACATAAAATTGATTTAAAAATTTTCCCATTTTATCCAAAATATTGGGTGCAAATAACGTTACTAATCCAGTAGTGGTAGAAATTAGACCTATTAGAAATAGAAATTTATTCATATGTAATACCTTATCGATTTAAATCATCAATATCGACGATAAATGTTTCTTTTCTTGTCCAATCAAGTATTTCTACTCGATTGCTGTGAACACTCAATACACGCGCATAACGAAACCGAGCTAGATCAGAATGGAAATACTTTACAATTTCGCCAATTCTAATACGCTCTCGATTTTGAATGATAACTCCTGGAGGAAGTAAATCCAAATCAATGACATAGGGTATATCAGAAATTTGTTCGTAGTATAACATTAGAGCACGAAGCATAGTACCCATTGTCTCCGGTCCAACTTTTCCATCCACTCTTATTTTATGTTCTTTTTGAAATCTCTTTACAACACCTGAGTTTGACGGATTCCATAAAGGATCCTGAGGTTCAATTGGATATCCAAGTATTTGAAGCATCATTTTAAACAACATCCGTTCTTCAGGAAGATATTGTTCATGCCATAAAATACTTTGCAATGCATCTGGCTGTATGTCCGGATAATTGGAGACATGTTCAGGCAGATTCGGATTGGGCGCTTGTGAGATAGCTTGAGACACAATTAAAATTGCGAATAATAGAAAAGTGAATCTTTGATATTTATACATGGATAATAAAGGATTGGTATAATAGAAATAATCCGCTAACTGTTAGTATCCCCCCAATTACGTACCTGTTTTTCATACTATCGTCTTTAGAAGTCACAACTTGATTTGAGTATTCTGATAGTTTAATAAGTAGCTTAGGAAAGAATAAAAGTAAGATGCCAAATAAAATGGCGATTGGTCCTGTAATAACTAGAATTATATCCAAGTGAGAATCTCCAACTAAAATTCGTTTAAACTACCTTCAATAACCTGATAACTTAGCCCTTCAAAATAATTAATTGGTACTATATGATGTAAATTCATATATCCATTTACAAATTGATCATGCGGGTCATCTATATGATGAACATACAGTGCACCTTCAAAAAAAGCATTTGGATCATTGAACTCAAATTGGTCACCGCACCAAATTACACCATGAGCGTTTCCATGAACCTGAATTTCACTAGGACTGATAATCTGTCCCCATACATCCGTATCGTGGTTTATACTAATTTTGTCATTTGAATATATTAGATTGACTGTTGACGGCCAATCTTCCGGTGGAAGTCCCGAGTAATTCGTACCAAACTGGGCATCACTATGAAATGTGATATCACTATCGCTTATTATGATAATATTGTCACCAATCACTGTTGGACTCAATCCCAAATTCATTAAATCCACTTTACCCGTCGTAACTATAATCCCCGGTTCTATTATTGTTCCTCCAGCAACGGTGACCCCTTTTAGGGTCAACTTACCATTAATGTAAAATACGTTGCCTTCATATTGGCTTATATCTAATACGCCACTACTCATAGAATAATTTCCTAGATACTCATTGCCCGAAGTCTCAGTGACTTCATACGCTGAAGTTATCCTACTTGTGTATGGAGTTAAATCCATTACAGGTAATTGCAGCGGTGCTATAGTTGACCAACCAAAATGACTATTAAAGCTACCCGTCACTATATTTCCGGTTGGGACATAAAGTGTTGTCGGTAATCCTGGAGGATCTCCCAAACTGGCACAGTTTCCTTCATCATCATCGTCATCACCTTCATCGCTACATTGTACATATACATTTCCACCAATATATAATGAGCCGTTCATTCCAAAATTATTATGAATATTGAATAAATTATCCTCATGCTCAATTTCTTGAATTAGACTTAATTCTGGCCAGAAATCCTGATTATATACAACCTCAAATAACACTTCAAGCCGACGATACGTTTCGCCATGAATACCCTTGGATATCAATCTAATGGAGCCGTCCGGTAATTGATTACCATTTTGATATAAACTTGAAGTTGACAGAGTAACCGATCCATTATAATATGTGTAAGTACCGGAGATATTCTCCAGATCAACTGAATTTTCAATGGCATATTCCACACCCGATAATGCTGACCAATAAGATTGACTACCTGAATATGTATCTGCTGCTTGCATACTATTAATGGCTTGAGAACGAGTTAAATAAACAATTGCAATTCCAAGAATAACAGCCACAACTATTGCGGCAGATGCAAATACAAACCCTTTTTCTTCATGGTGGAGTTTATGCAAACGCATTATGTTAAACCTCAGGTTCATGATTTATGTGATGGTTTTTCGGGAATACAGTTGAATTAAAATTGATCACATCATCAAAGTTTACCATTTCAATAAATAGGGTCACCATCCAAACATTCGCTCGGTCAGTCACTTCAAGAGGTAGAGTCGTTAATGCAGTGTTGACCGAATCAAAATATTGAAACCCGCTATTGGTCGTATTGACTGCTTTTGCAAGGATATGAGCACTTATTTGGCCAACAATTGTGCGGTATACGTATCCGTTGGAAATTTGATATTCAATCGTTTGGTTTGAGGCAGTAATAAATTGTATTCGTTGATTTCCGGCATATATTAACGAATTTGAATTTTTCATTAAACTCATGTCGCGGCGAAACATTTCGGCAGCGTGTGTACCATCAATAGCGATGACTTTTCTTCTTTGTGCATGATCAATTGTTTTAAATGCCGAAGCAATCATTACTGAAATTGTTCCTGATAAGATTGCAATTAATGACATTGTAATAATTAACTCAATTAATGTAACACCATTGTTCCCACGCAAAGCATTAAAAATACGGTAACCCATATTGGATATATGTGTGGTGTTTATTGTTTTAAATTGATTAAGATTGTGCTTCATATTATTTAATTCTTAGACACAACTTTCTTGAACGTATATCCTGCCTATTTGAATCATCATATGAAACCTTAATCATTGTCATCTCCATGATCATCGTCGTCATCGCTATCGCCATCATCATCTCCACTTTGTTCTTCACAGAGTGAGCCACCATTTCGACTTGAACCTGAAGTAACGGTAAAGTCACCAAAATCCATACCTATTAAGACAGATTGAGAGCAGCTTGTATGAATGGCGACATTTTCAGAATCATCAACAAATAGAGTGATTTCAGTTCCAAGTGTACCCTTTTTATCGAAACCTTGAAGGCTAAAACTATTTCCAGATTCAACGGTGTTCTCGAATATTGTACCTTCTTTTTTTGCCTCCACACGTATCGTTGCAGATTGACTACCATTAAATTGTAAAGTTAAAGACGTAATCTTTCCATCACAATCACCGCAATCTTCTTCTCCGTCATCATCATCATTATCCCCGTCGTCATCATTGTCACCATCATCATTATCCCCGTCGTCGTCGTCTTCGTGATCATCGTCATTATCACCATCGTCGTCATCTTCGTGATCATCATCATTATCACCATCGTCATCATTGTCGCCATCATCATCGTCATCTCAAAACGTAAGTATACCAGAAGTAACAAGCGATTTAATTACGATTGGTATATCTAATACACTGTGGGTAACAACAACGGTAACTGTTTTATACGATGTTATATTCGGATTATTGTTCAACCAATCTGTATCAATTACATAATTAATAAAAGATGTTCCAGAATACCCGGGTAGAGTTGGACTTGTCCACGTTAATGAATGATAATCATCGATATCGTCATATTCAGTAAAAGCACTTTCTTCCGGACCTAAATCTGCACTCCAAGGAATGGCAATATTTTCATCAAAACGATGATTAATAATGGTTTCCATTATATTGCTTGCATAATTCGTACCACGATTGACAATTTCTACATGAACGGATTTTGCTTCGATATTAGACAAAGAAACCATTGCACCAACAAGAGCAATACTAACAACGACGATTCCCAAAACTAATTCAATTAGAGAAAATCCACTTTGATTATTTTTAATGTTTATTTTCATATCAATCACGGTGGTGGTGGACTCGCTAAACTTGTGGATTCATAAATATAACCTGAGCCAGGTGTAACATGGATAACTTTTTGTTGGTTTAAAACGATATTGCCTCCAGAGTTAGGAGTTCCATACCAATCAAAAAATACTTCGGTAGCTCCACCAAAATTTAATTGAGAGATATAGACACCACTGAATAATACTCCAATATTAATAACAGCATTTTGATTCGTCGATGGGTCATGTAAAATTTGTCTATTTGTTGATGTAGGACCTTGGTATAAAGTATACGAATTGTTGTTTTGATCCATAACAATCCAAGTCGTATCATGATGACTGATAGCATAATTTTCAATATATCTTAAATCATCCAGAATTTTTTCCCGAGCAGCCTTCATATGTATTGATGTTAACAAATTCATATACTTTGGTACCATAATTGCGGATAATATTCCAATAATAACTATAACAATAACGAGTTCCATCAAAGTAAAACCCTTATTATTTCTGAACTTATCTTTAATCATTCATTTGCTCTATTAAAAAACAAAAGGAGGCGTTGCCACCTCCTCCTGTTTTTTGCTTAATAATATTCTCAAATACCAATTTCGATTAACTACCACCAGTAACATAGTCTGGACCGCTAAGGATTTCAAATGAATAGCTGTCATCACCACTACTTGTATAACGACAAATTGTTACCGGGTCTGTTTGACTATATTGAAATTTTACTTGATTATCCCCATCATCTATAACAGTCCAAGCATCGGGGACTTCATCAAGAAGAATTCCAAAACCTGGATTCGATTCAAAATCATCCGCATCAGGGTAGCTTCTATATCCTGTTTGCACCATTTGGTCAGCGGCATACATAGATAATGATGATTTGAAATTTCCGATAAATGCGTCGATTGAGGCTTTATGAGCATCTGATGTAAAATCAAAGAATCGGGGTACAATAACAGCGGACAAGATACCTAAAATAACAATGACCATAATTAATTCTATGAGCGTAAAACCTTTTTCGTTTCGTTCTTTCATGTTGTCTCCTTTTGAAATCAAAATTTTTCTCCCCCCGATGTTCTCAAAGTAACAAATAACGTGCCAATCATCATAGTGGGAATCTACTGAGCAAAATGCTCTTTGAAATGTCTTTTTAATGTTACGAATCATTACAGAGTTGTATAGTTTTATTACATCTCTCGTGCTTAACCAACACCACCCATCATGCTCCACATTGGCAACATAATGCCTAAAACAAGAAGTACAACAAAGGCACCCATTACAACAGTCATTATTGGCTCGATTGCACTAGCCATCTTAGTGATTCTTGTCTCAACTTCGATATCATATTGTTTACCAATATTTTCCAACATTTTTTCTAAAGCTCCAGACTTTTCACCAATCGCTATCATTTTAATGGTTATTGTAGGAAACCATTTACTCTTCCCTAAGGATTCAGCTAAACTGACGCCACTTTCCACACTTTTTCGTGCTTTTCTAACATCTCTCGAAATTACTTGATTACCTATCGTTCCTTCAGCAGTTTCTAGTGAGCGTACAATTTGAACACCACCGTGAGTTAGCGTTTCCAGCATATGAGTAAAACGCGCCAGAGTGGAATACAATTCAATATTTTTAATAATGGGGGCTCTCAATCTTAGCAAATCCACCATGTATGATCCTTTTTTGCTACTTGCTAAAAATTTTATTCCATATATCGCTCCAAATAATCCCCCTACAGCTAAAAACCAATAATTGATGAAAAATCACTTAATCCCATTAAAATTTTTGTAGGCAATGGTAATTCCATTCCCTGCGACTCAAACATTGGAGTGAATTTTGGGATAATAAATACTGTCGCACCAACTATAGCTACACCTAATGCACCTCCTACCATTTTTGGATACCGCATTGCTTTCTTTATACTATTCGAAGTTTCTATATTCCGCTGGATAAACCCTGAAAGTCGACGCAAAATTTCATCCAAGACTCCTGCTGACTCGCCTGCCCTTATCATGTTTACATATAAGTCATCAAACACTCCGGGATAGCTCGCAAAGCTATCAGATAAAGGAAGACCACCATTTACTTTAGTCACAACTCCAGTGATCACTTTTTTCATTGCTGCGGTTTCAACCTGATCAATCAGCGCTTCCAACGAGGTAATGAGAGGAATACCTGAATCTATTAAAACGGATAATTGGGTTGTAAAATTCTCTAATTCCTGTGGTTTAACTTTTTTTCTGGAATTTAGTAATTCACCGATATTGACAGGCTTTTTGTAGGGTTTGATAGAAAGCACCATTTCATTGCGCTGATCCGCACTCTCATATAATGCAAACTTTGATTCTGCTTCAAGAATGGATTCAACTATTGTTCCATCCTCAGCCACTATTCTGCAAGTATACTTTGCCATAACTATTACGATTTACTCTTGAATCTCTATTTCATATTTTTTGAGTTTACGATACAACGTGACGCGAGATATTTCCAGCATTGTTGAAACTTTACTGATATTCCCATCCAGCTTAGATATGGCATTTTCAATTGCATATTTCTCCATCTCCCATAATGGTAAAATAGCACCATTAGTCGTTTGTGGAATTTCCACCTCTTGGGATTCTTGATATTCTATCGGATCCTGGATGTGCTCTCTCCCAATTTCTTTCCCATCAGAATTAAACACAATTCTAGTAAGTAAATTCTCAAGTTCTCTAACATTTCCGGTTATCTTGCGCGATTTCAGTTTATCAATTAGATCCCAACTGATAAACTCGACTTTATGGAAACTATCCTTCAATATTCTATTGAGTAAAAATAGGCTCAACAATAAAACATCATCGTCACGATTTGATAAGGGTGTTAGATTTATAGGAATTACGTTCATTCTAAAATGCAAATCGGTGCGGAATGTACCTTCTTCTACCATAGCAAATAAATCCTGATTGGTAGCGGCTATTAAACGAAAATCTACTTTTTCCCCTTTAGTACTACCTAATCTTTCGACGATGCCATCCTCTAGTACGCGCAAGAGTTTTGCCTGAAGAGGCAATGCCATATCACCAATTTCATCCAAAAATATTGTTCCAGTATCGGCCATTTCAAATTTACCCGGTTTGGCTTGATTTGCGCCAGTAAAAGCACCCTTCTCATATCCAAATAATTCACTTTCAAGTAGATTTTCAGGAATAGCAGCACAATTTAACGAGACAAAAGGTTTCGCCGAACGATGACTCATTTCGTGAATCGTTTTTGCGACTAATTCTTTACCACTTCCACTCGCACCTAAGGTCAATACCGTAAAATTTGTTCCTGCAACTTTGGCCAGTTGCTTGTACATTTTGAGCATCGGAACAGAATTCCCAATAAAATGGCCAAATCCGTTTGGTCGTAAATGAAGTTTTAGTGCGTCTGGAACTTGATTCAAAATTTCAGAATGGATTTTTAAGCGACGATAAATTTCTTTGGCAGATTCAACACTTTTTGTTGTTCTAATAATAGCAAAAATATTTGTTTGGTTTAGTGCTATTGCGATATCTACACCTTTATCGCCTGTCACAACAATTAACGGTACGTGCGGTGCATATTTTCTAAGGTGTTTAATGAAGGCGGGAAAAACCTTTTTCAATAAATCCCAATCAGCCCATATTGCATCATAATGCTCAACAGAAACATAGCTCATTCCTGAAACGGCATCTCTTGTAACAGTAATATCTTTACTTATTTCCTTCAAATACTGTCTCAGGACAGTTGGAAATTGGTCATTTCCTTTTGTTAGCCGTATTGGAGATATGACTAAGAAATTCATTAATTAACCTAAAGTAATCCTGAATACTTCTTCAACTGATGACCGACCTGTAGTAACATATTGAATTGCAGATTGGCGCAATGTAGTCATTCCTTTTTTTTCAGCGAGTTCCTGAATATCTGTATTACTTGCTCCCTTATTAATCAACGATTCAATCTCTTCGTCAGCAACTAGCAATTCATAGACTCCTCCTCGACCAGTGTAACCTGAATTTCTACAGTGAACACACCCCACTGGTTCGAAAAATGTATAACTATCAGGTTCACCTTCCATTTTGAGACTTTTAAGAACATCTTCAGAAGGAGTAAAAGCTTTTTTACATTTTGTACAAAGCGTTCGTATTAACCGTTGCGCCAAAACTCCACGGATTGTTGAACTCACCATATAAGGATCTAATCCCATGTCGACTAAGCGTGAATAACTTGCTGCTGCACTGTTTGTGTGAATGGTACTGAAAACTAAATGTCCGGTTAACGCTGCTCTTATTGCCAGTTCAACTGTTTCGACATCACGCATCTCACCTACTAAAATAATATCAGGATCTTGCCTAAGCATGGATCGTAACGCAGCTGCAAATGTCATCCCAGCTTTATTATTTACCATCCCTTGGTTAATATTATTGAGTTGATATTCGATTGGATCTTCAATTGTCATGATATTGACATCAGTCGTGTTAATAACATTAATGGTAGCGTACAAGGTTGTTGTTTTACCACTTCCAGTCGGACCTGACACTAGAAGAATTCCGTTCGGCATATGAATTAATTGTCGCCATTCTTCTAAAATTTTCTCCTGAAAACCCATTTTATATAATTCAATTTTACTTTGGGCCTGATCCAAAATACGCATAACCGCTACTTCACCATTTGGTGTTGGAAAGGTGGAGGCACGGACATCTACACGTTTTGTACCTATATTATGCGAAAATCGACCATCCTGTGGTTTTCGTGACACAGCGATGTCCATATCAGCCATCACCTTAATTCTGGAAATCAGTGGTCCTGTTGAAGCCTTCGGAACAGTATAATGTTGTTGTAAAACACCATCAACCCTAAATCGTATTCTTACATCTTTTTCTCTGGGTTCAACATGAACGTCACTGGCGCCAACTTTGACTGCTTCATTGAATAGCATATTTACTGCTTCAATAATTTCTGTATCCTGATTTATCTGTCGCGATTTTACTGTACGTTCGCCATCACCCTTTGAATCGTACATAGCAGCGCCATAAAATAGATCAATAGATCGAGTAATTTCAGTTTCCGTCGCCAGGATGAGATTGATTTCCATATTAGTAACTACGGCTAAGTCATCTATCATTTGGACATTGAGTGGATCAGCAGTAGCAACCGTCAACGAATCATCGAAAAAGAATAGTGGCATGATTTTGTATTTTTCAGCATAATCTTGATCAACGATGGTCAGGACATCGCTCTGAATTTCGTACCCTGACAATTCTAGATAGGGAATATTTAATTGTTCACTGAGAATCTCTACCATTTCTTTCTCAGTTAAAAATTCTAGGGATGTGATGGCCTTTCCTAAATAGACACGATGCTCATCTTTAAACTCAAGTGCTTCCAGAAGTTGTTCTTCAGTAATTCTTCCTGATTCTAACAGGATATCGCCAATTCGTCGTTTTGTTGCAATTGTATTCATGCGATCCTCATATCACCAAAAAACTCAAATACCAGTCAATAATTGGCTGTGACCAGAATAGTGAAATTATCGCTCCAATGCTCATATATGGACCAAAGGGTATCCTTTGTCCAATATTTGCTTTTCCGATAAGAAATAATATTAAAATGATAACGGCTGCTGAGAAAAAAGCTAACGCCATTGCAACTATTCCAGCTTGCCATCCCATAATTAAACCAATTAATGCTGCATATTTTACATCGCCCATTCCCATTGCTTCTTTTTTGAATGCAAAATAACCTATCCATGCAATTGCGTAAAAACTGAAGCCCAGACTGAATCCACCAATGATATATGTGGACCACGACGAAAATCCATCTCTAATAAATGGATATAAACCTGGAATTAACCCAATCAATAATAATGTATTGGGTATAATTTGATGATCAAAATCAATAAATGTTATTGCGATTACCAATGAGATGAAAATGGCGTACATATAGAGATCCATGTTTAGACCAGTCTGAGTATACGTGACCCAAAAAATAAAAGCTGTGATCATCTCCACAAGCATATATCTTGGTGAAATTCGAGTTTTACATGACGAACATTTGCCACCAAGAAATAAATAGCTTAATACGGGTATGTTTTCGAAAGCTGTAATCTGGTGACTACAATGAGGACAACGTGATCTTGGTTTTACGACTGACAATCCTTCTGGAATTCTGTAGATACATACATTTAAAAAACTACCGATCATTAATCCAAACAGGATAACGAAAAATTCAATCATGCTACCAGCAATTTATCGAATTCTGCAAGCAACTCACTCGGATTCAGTGGTTTAGTAATGTAAGAATCAGCACCACTTTTAAACCCTAATTCACGATCATGGTCGGTATCTTTTGCCGATACAATTATAACAGGTATCTTTTTAAACTTTTCATCAAATTTTAGTAATCGACAAATTTGATATCCGTCAATGCCTGGCAACATTAAATCCAGCATAATTAAATCTGGATTTACAACCCGTGCCTTCTGTAACCCTGACATTCCATCGCTAGCTATATGAATTTCGTAACCATTGCGTTCGAGAAGAATTTTTATTGGTTGAATAAAAAATTCCTCATCATCCACAATTAATATTCGTTTTCCCATTAACTCATTTTCCCCTATTCTTCGAGATGAATATCATCTGTTGTGGTCATTGGCTTCTCTGCTCTCAATTTCAAACTTAAATCTGTGGGTCGATCCGCACATCGAATCGCAACATCTTCATCAATTATATTTTCCATGACCAATTTAAACAAATGTTGATCAAATAATTGCATGCCTTCATTTTTAGATGATCCAATTGTATGCCGTAGAACATCCAAATCTCCACGATGAATAACGTCTCTAACACGAGCCGTTTGAAGAAGTATCTCAAGTGCTGCCACACGTTTACCATCTATCGCGGGTACCAATCGTTGGGCAATTACGGCTTTAAGGTTTTGACTTAATTGAAGTCTCGTCATTTCATGTTCATTTACGCTATAGAAACTCATAATTCGTTCTATAGTCTGATAGGCATTATTTGCATGCAATGTTGTCAAGACAAGATGTCCGGTCTCTGCAAAATTCATTGCCGCAGACATGGATTCTTTATCGCGAATTTCGCCAATTAACAGCATGGTTGGTGCTTCACGCAAGGCACTTCTAAGTGCTGCTGTATAGGAGGCAGAATCTTGGCCAACTTCTCTTTGATTTACAATCCCTTTTTTGTGGGAGTGTAAAAACTCTATGGGATCCTCTAATGTTAATATATGCGCCGTTTTATGGGAGTTACAATAATCAACCATTGAAGCAAGTGTGGTCGACTTTCCACTGCCAGTACCACCGACAACGATAACTAATCCGCGTTCCTCCATTGATAATTGTGATACCATTGAAGGCAGACCTAATTCTTCAATTGTCAATATTTTGGATATAATTCGACGAACAACAAAAGCTACAGAATTTCTCTGTCTGAAATAATTCACCCTGAATCGACCCACCCCAGGGAGACTATATGTAAAATCTAATTCTTTGTTTTTAAGAAAGGCTTCCTGTTGTTTTTCATTTAACATTTCAGCTTGAAGATTTCGGACCGTATCTGGAATCACCTTTTCCTTTTCAAGTGGAAGGATTTTTCCATCAATTTTTAACATTGGATAGGCACCCAGTGTAATAAATAAATCAGATGCGTTTGCTTCAACCATTACATTGAGCAAATCATTAATTTTATACATTATTTGTCCAACATTTTCTTGAACTCAGTGCTGTTGCTTACGACATCCATGGCATCTGAAGGATTTATTTTTTTTTCTTTGATGAGTGTAACCAATGATTGTTCCATGGTCGTCATACCAATATTTGAACCTGTTTGCAAAATTGAAGGAAGTTGAAAAGTTTTAGCCTCTCTAATAAGATTTGCAACAGCAGGTGTCCCTATTAATATTTCAAATGCAGCAACTCGACCACCACCAACTTTTTTCATCAATACTTGTGAAATAATTCCGACGATGGATTCACTAAGCATGACGCGAATCTGTGATTGTTGTGTAGATGGAAATTGATCAATAACTCGGTCTAGGGTTTTAGTAGCATTTACTGTGTGAAGTGTTCCAAACACCAGATGACCAGTTTCAGCAGCGGTGATGGCAAGAGCTGTTGTTTCCAAATCACGCATTTCGCCGACTACAATCACATCAGGATCTTCACGTAGGGCACTACGCAATGCTCTACCAAAAGATTTTGTATTGCTACCAATTTCACGGTGGCGAATAAGCGATCTTTTGCTTCCATGGATGAACTCAACGGGATCTTCAATCGTGATAATATGTTTTTGCATATTTTCATTAATGTAATTAATTAATGTATTCAACGTTGTTGACTTACCGCTTCCAGTTGGACCAGTAACAAGAATTAATCCTTTATCGTGGGATATTAAATCTTTTAAAACTGAAGGTAAACCTAACTCATTAAAACTGTAGGTTTTCTCAGATATAGATCGAAAAACAGCTGAATCACCATATAGTTCATTAAAAACATTCACACGATAACGACCCATGGCTTTTATTTCCACTGAAAAGTCCAGCTCTAATTCTTCCTCATATATGCGACGTTGCTCATCATTCATTATATCATATATCAATGAATGGACGTCCTCTGGAAGTAAAATGGGTAACTCTGTTTTTCTTAATACACCATCTACACGAAGAATAGGAGGAGAATTAGCAGCAAGATGCAGATCAGATGCATCTGCACTACGCATAAAGTTTAGTAAATCATATATCTCTACTTGTCGTGCCATTTATGATAACTTTACAATGTTTGGAGTAATAAATATAAGCAATTCTGTTTGTTCAGAAGTAACAATAGTATGCCTGAAAAAGTGTTTAATAAATGGGAGTTTGCCTAAAAATGGTGTTACTGTTTGAGTTTCAACATACATATCATAGATCAATCCACCAATGAGCAACGTTTCACCATCTTTAACGGTAATCATGGTTGATGTTTGGCGGTTTGAAATTATAGGGCGATCATTATTTGGACCTGTAAAACCTGTGATTGCTTCAATTTGAGCATCGATAGCCATCGATATATATTTATCTTCATTTATACGAGGGAACACCTTCAGTACAACACTGACTTCTTCATCCTGAAACTGGTAAGGTGTTGTTCCTGCGAATCCACCTTCGGCTTGTGGTATTAAAATTGGTACGGTTGTTCCAACATTCACCGTCGCCATAGAATTATTTTTTGCCGTTACTTGAGGTTCTTGGAGGAGGCGTGTACTTCCATCATTAGAAAACAATTCTAGCAATGCACTAAAAATGGGTAATGATAATGTTGCGACCTTTAATCCTTGCCTCCAATTGCCCAATTCAAGTAAAGATGATGCAGATGAACTGGCTGTTGATGTGCCAGTTGTTGTACCGGTATCGGTTGTTCCAGTCGTTGTTCCGGTAGTTGTTGTTGAAGATGCTCCGGGGGCATTCAATTGCGTTCGCGTAGACCAGTTGATTCCCATTCGTTCATCCATTGTTAGTTTAGTTTCAATGAATTTTACAGAAATATTGATTTGTTTAACTGGCTGATCCAGTGCAAAAATAATTTCTTCAATTTTAGTGAAATTATAATGGACATCAGTCACGAGAATATGATCTGCATTCGCCTGACCTCCTGAAGCTCCACCACCACTAGTTGCGCCAGATCCTTCAGAACTACCACCAGAGGTAATTCCGCCTAATAACCCGGTTAAACCAGCTTGTTGAGCATTCCCTGCGCCTTGAGCGCTCCCTGCGCCCCCTAATACACCGCCAGTGCTACCACCATCGCTACCCGAAGATGAAGTTGCACCCAATGGGTTTTGCTGTGTGGCTACAAAGGTTGTAACCTTTCCTTTTGCTGTCAATACATTTGCTAAAGCAGATGCTACAGCACCAGCATCCATATATTCTAATTTATAAATTCTGGTATCCGTAGATCCTTCCATTGCTTTTTCAATACTTTTGATTACCAGAATATTTTCCTGCATAAACCAATCAAATCCATTTACTTTTAAAATGGCATCGAGGGCTGTACCTAGGTTTACATTATTTAATCCGACAGTTACCTTCCCTTTTACATCTTCTCCTGCAATTATATTTAAGTTATTCTGGACCTGCAAAAGCCGTAATACATCTATCAAAGGGGCATTTTTAAAATTCAAGGATACGGTTGACTCCATGGATGAAATACGCTGGGCACGGACTTTTCTTGCAACTTCCTCCTTTTGTGGCAACCACTATATTCTAATAATACGTTCTTGATCGAGTTCAATTGTATATTCAGGTAACGAGCTGAAGTACATGATTATTTCAACTTTGTTTGTTTTTCCACGCAAGTCCTGAACCGTATATCGATATAATGGCGGATGATCAATATCTTTTTGATATCGTTTTTTAGGATAGGATGCATTAGGCACAACTATGCGTAATTGTGGTGGCGAATAGGTCGCATCTTCTATAAAAGTAATATCGTCCGTAAATCGCATTGATATCCCTAATTCACCTTCAGCCTCATAACTATTAATCAATTCCAATTCCTGTCCTTGAATCGGCAGAAATACAACACTGAGCAATACAATAAAAAATAGTTTTTGAATAAATTTATTCATCGAGTGTTAGCCTAATTGTTTTTAATCCCTGCTTAAGTACGACGTAATTAACTGCAACCTTTTCGACTGAATAGCCTCCGATTACATCGCCTTCAGAAAGAATACTTTCATTGATAAGTGCATAACCTGAATTTCCCAGCCACGAAATTCCATTTAAATCAAAACCAATTGCTGTACCCTCTTTGGTGACACCAAAAATATTCCCTAACAATCCGCCTTCTTCAACGATTATTTCCATTTTGGTATAGAAAAATGGGTCTCCATTCCAACCATCAGGCCAATTCACTTCAGGCAATACCATCATCGCGGCATAAACACTAATATCATCCACGACATCCTGCCCTTCAGTTAATTCTTGTATCTCTTGTGCAATTTCTGTCGTTTCTGAGGAAAAAATGATACCATAATCATATAGCAAATAAAGGAAGACTACTATAAGTACTCCAATCATAATCATTTGTCGACGATCTATATTCATATAATCTATTCTTCCTTAAACAAGTAGGCGTATAGAATCAAACTACATGTCAACGATTGTGGTGTTTCAATATCTGTATCAATACTGATTCTTCCCAGATTAAACATTTTTTTATGGGTGATAATTTCTTCTAAGTATGAACCGATAGTTAAATAATCACCTTGAATTGTTAATTCAACAGGATATCGCACTATATGCTTTGATGTCTGGTTTAATGCGTTTTTAATAGCTGGATAGGAATCTTCTAGTTTTGGAGATAAGGATGGCACTGAAATGTTTTGTCGAGTTGCCAAATCTCGTAGTGAAGTCATTAGAGTTAGGAAAGCTTTATTATTAATTGACATATCCGTTTTTAATGTATCAAAACTCACCACTTTACGATCATAGGCAGCTTTTACATTTTCATAAGAATTCCAAACTGCTGATAGTTCATGGAACCTGATGTCTAAAACATTCAACTCTTTTCGGTATACAGCTTTTTCAGATCCATAGACATAAATATCCTTATATATCCATCCTCCCACGGAAAGGAAAATAAATATTATCATGGCAAAAAATGTATATTGATAATTCATCTATCTACCACCGAACTTTAAATTGAAAGAATAATTTCCATTCATCATTTGTCTCACTGGTTTCTTTAATTTCCCTTTCTATGGAATCAAAAATACCTGTTTGTTCAATTTGAATTTGGAAATTGGTTAACTGAATATCTGCAATTGATTGATCTGATTTAACAAATCCTGACAATTCCATTAAGTTATTATAATTACTCGGATTATTAACATCTGTTTTGTTTTTATCAATTAATTCTTTTTTGAAAACGATAGATGTGAATTTGATATCCTCAGAAACATCTTTGGATAACATTTTCATAATTGATATAACATTTTGTGAATGTATTTTATCATTCTTCATTAATTTGTAATAACCATCAAGAATATCAAGATCTTTGAGAATATCAAAATATTCTTGTGATTGCGCTGACAGCAATTGCCACTGGGATGTTTTTGTTTCTACTTCATTCTTGAGCATTCGCAATTGAACCTGGCTAACTATTAACATTGTAACAAAGAATGGTAAGAAAAAAGCGCCTATAGCAACGGCAAGCTTTGAAAGAAAAATAAACATATAACTAGCAAGAACAGGTTTTGGTAATATATTTAATGATTCTGACGTATCGTTCATTAGAGCAAAATTCAACGAATAAAATGATATTTCATTCTCTTTGATTACGACATCCTCTGCAAATTGATACGAATCATATCGTGTTGGATTTAATATCTCAACATGCGATTCCAGGTTCTCAGCAAGAACTTCCGTTATATTAGGAAATGTTGCACCATGTCCGTCTATAAAAATGCCATCCCATTCCATATCCGGACTTTGTTTAGCAAAAAAGCTCTTCGAGCGAGTAATCTCATTTACAAGTCGTTCAATTGCAGGCCGAAGAAATATTGAAAGTTTATATACGCTAATACCCAAATTGGGGATGACTCCGGTTTTATCTCTTGGGATTCCGTAATCACGAAGAATCCTAATTGAATCCTTTTCGGTAATCTCAACAGATTTCCCCTGGGCAACAATTTTTTGCTGAATGGATTGATAAAAGTCCTTTGCACCCATGACAATTTCACGGTTAAATACAAATTCGTGATTAACCACAACTACTACGTTCGTGGAATTATAACCAATATGGATCAAGGCATAAGCACCAGCTTTGTAATCTGGATAATTATGGATAAAATTCTTCCATAATAAGATTGGCAACGTAGAGAATAGACGAAGTTTGATTTTATTATTTTTAAACTTCGTAATAAGAGATTCTAATGAATTTTTCTCAACAGCACCCACAAGTACATTTTGTTTATTGGCATCTTCTATGACATCACCAATTTGCCAATTGATGGCTGCTTCTTCAGGCTTAAAAGGGATTACCTTTTTTATATTCCAGGCTACCAAATCTTTCATTTCAGATCTTTTTACAACAGGCGTTTGAAATAATTTTGTGCGTGATTTTATGGATGAGTTATAGATCGTGGCAAAGAGCGATTTTTTAATTTTCGCATTGACTTCGTTTTCAAGAATATAGTCCATTAGATCTTCTATATGATAAATTGGTTCCTCAGTACCCTGGAATGGGAGACTATACGTTTTTGCTTTTAAAATATTTGAATGGGTTGGTGTTGTTTCTACTTCAACAACCCGAACAAATTCTTTTGCAATTACAATTGATAAACGATGTCGCGATTCATTTAAATACCGTTTTACGAAGTTTAACGTAATTTGATTTTTAGTAGGAAGAGCACTTTTGGGCAATGGCGTAAAATTCCGAGAATCAAATTCTACTGGACGTGCATCTAACTCATCACTGGTGTTTGCGTCTGCTGACTGAACCTGTATTTCAGATAATAAATCTCCAACTCCAGGACCTTGCTCGTCATCATTATCATCATCTATAGGAAATTCTTGAAGCTCTTCATCTTTTTCTAGAATTACTTCCGATTCTTCTTCTGAAATATCAAAATCATTTTCAACTACAGGATCCGGTTCAACTGGTTCTTCACTTTGTTTATCGTCTGACTTTTTTAGAATATCTAATAACTGTGGCGTTTCTTTTAAGTCAGATTCCTCTTCTAAAACTACCTCATCAGATACTTCCTCTAAAACGACCTCATCAGATTCATCAGTATTTTCGATCTCATCGGTTTCTTCGGTATTGAATTTTAATACATCAAATAAATTTTTAGAGAATGTTTCTGTTTTTTGCTCTTCTTCAAATTTAATAGGTTCCGATTCTAATTCCTCAATCGGTTCATCCAGATCAACATTGCCTTTCAAAGCATCTGCCAAACTATCTAATAATTCCCTTGAAGAAATCCCTCCTGTTTCCTGATCGGAGTTTAAATCGAATTCAGGGACAAGAATTTCTTCATCAACTTCAATGGCACTTTCAATCTTAACTGAAGATTCTAATGATTCAAGTTCAAGAGATTCTTTTTCAACTTCTATTTCCGGATTCTCTTCAGATAATTCAACAGCGATTTCATCCTTTTTCTCTGATGTCTTTGCAGGTTTTGATTCTTCTTCCCAAGTACCCACCTGTTGGGATCGTAAAAGATCTAGCAACCTGTTGGTTGCAAGTTCTTGTTCTTCGACATTTTTTTCTTTTACGTTATCAGACACGGAATGGATCAGTTTCTTTCATTCTTTCAAATACATCGCCACCATCAATTTTCTTTTTACCCGTTAGTAGCATATCAATGATTAATTGATGACATGTTGTTACAATTTTTCTGGGATAACCCTTTGTTTTTTCATGGATGATCTTCATCGAATCATTTGAAAATAGCAGGTTCTCCTTATCCGATCCAGCTACGATTAACCGGTGCGTAATAAAGCGGATAGTATCTTCCAAATCCAAAGGCTTTAATGAATATCCAAATGCGATTCGATCACGGAAATTCTCATGATCATCCAATAAATCTTTGAATTCAGGTTGTGCGAATATTATAACCTGTATAAGCTTTGCATCATTTGTTTCAAAGTTTAGTAGTGTTCGAATAATCTCAAGCTGGGCATTCCCCATTTTTTGCCCCTCATCGATGACTAACACTATTTTACGTTTACTTTTGATGGCCATATCAATTAAATAATGTTCAATTTGGTCCATCATGTCTACTTGCAAATCTGTTTTGCTTTTAATACCGAACATCTTTTGCAGATAATGAAGAAATTCGTAATTATCCTTCCAGGTAGGGTCAAGAATAAGATAAAATTTGTAATCACGTCCAAATTCAACAAACCTACCTAATAATAATCGTGAAAGTGTTGTTTTTCCCGTGCCGATACCACCAATAACTACATTCAAACCACGATTTAAACGAAGTGATATCTCCAAACGATTTAAACATTCACCATGACTTTTTGAATGGTAAAAAAATTTGGGGTCTGGAGCCATTGAAAATGGTTCGCGCTGAAGATCAACGAGTTCATAATAATCCATGTTATTCATGGTCAATTCCTATTATTGTACCTTATGGACAGCGTCCATGTTTAATAACACATCATCACAAAAACTTCTAAGGTCATTTTCGGAAATCGGGCTTTCCAAAGTGCGATTAACCTGAAGTTTCATTATTTCATCACTAAGATTTTTATCCAGTGATTTTGTTATAACAAGTATGGGCGTATCTTGAAAAGATTCTTTCGAACGAATAATTTTTAAAAATTCAATCTCTGACACATCAGTGGTTTTCATATCGATGATAATTATTCTTGGGGGGACAGGATGTACCTTGCGATATCCATCAAAACCGTTGGAAGCGGTATC
Organism: Fidelibacterota bacterium; assembly: GCA_013203145.1. Lineage (GTDB taxonomy): Bacteria > Fidelibacterota > Marinisomatia > Marinisomatales > JABMOV01 > JABMOV01. The sequence continues at coordinate 18,438 of JABMOV010000150.1, read as the reverse complement.
AATATTTATACCATTATATACAGAACGAAGAAGAAGTCGAATTTCGTCCATCCTAATGGGATCTTCATCAATGATCAATACATCACTGGAATAAAGCTTATCTCCAAAAAATCCAGGATCGTATGTGAAACCTTGTTCGTCTAAAAATTCAATGAAATTTTCACGAGTTACACGATAGTGACCAGAAGGTGTAGAAAAGGCATTTAGATTACTATGACGTATCCATCGTTTAACGGTATTAACGTCAACTTCACAGTATCGTGCTACATCTCCAGTCGTATAAAATTTTTTCTTTTTTTTATTCATCCGCACACATTTTGCCGCAATATTACAGTATTAACGAAATGAACGATATTCACGGTTCGAGCGATGTTACAACTTCTAACCCTCTGTATCAAGGGATTTATACAAATAATATAAAGTTCGATTTTAAGACAATGCTGCTATCTTAATATGAAAATAATATTAATATCCTCGTATCCTCGCGCAAATTAAATGAGACTACTTATTTTCGGAAAAACTATACCGTTTTTTTATAATTACACTTATATCAGTATTTAGTTTATATAATTCGTTCAATGTGGGTGCGTCTACCGTTGTTTTATCGGCAATAAAAAGCATATAATCACTGTATTTGCGGTATGTTTCCTTAAGCTTTATAAATAATTCATCCTTTTCGCCATAATACATAATAAAAAACTGTACTTTCGACGTGAATTCTGTGAACATATCAATAGTTGGCTTTTCCTCACTCTTTTGAGCTTCAATGACTCTAACAAGTAATTTAGCATGAGCCTCCATTAATTCTTGAATATGTGGCCACATCGCCAATTTTTGATTGTTAGATTCTATTCGCCATAACAGATAAGCGATAATTGCCATAATCACCGTAGCGATTGTCATTAATATGTCAGTTATATCAAGTTGATTTAAATAGAAACATTCCATAATAACTCCTAATTGTATATATCAAAAATAATCCATTATTAAACCCACTTTAAAGCCTTATTAATATCCCCTAATTCTGAATAGTATTAGTTATTTTGCCAGCAATATGATTTATTTCTTTTGCTCCCATCGCTATCAACGAGCCATAGTAACCAGGGCACCTGACACCTTATTTAATATATTAATCCATCTAAGCTTTATCTTCCGCATACAACACCTCTTCGCAAGTCAGTCGAACCATCAATAGTTCTTTATTATCACTTCATGGTATATCATATCACCATGTTTCCTGTCGATCCCTTTCTGCCGTGATATACTTGTATAGAATAATCCTTATTCATCTCACGGGCTTCGGGAACATCGTCATAGGTTAGAAGCCAACATTGTCCACATATTTGAGGTAACGATTGAATAATATCGTAATTTAAGGATTCACCTAAGGAAACACAGTCGGAAAATAGCCTGTACAATACAGATATGGGCGAAAGTACAGGAGATGTAAATGACTTCATCAGATCGTTATTCTGGATTCATCAAGAGTCTGGGACCGGGACTTTTATGGGCAGGTGCAGCTATTGGTGTATCTCACTTAGTTCAGTCAACTCGTGCTGGTGCCTCTTATGGGTTCGCATTAGTGGGAATCGTGCTGGTTGCAAATGTGTTGAAGTACCCGTTCTTTGAGTATGGACCTCGTTATGCAGCAGCTACTGGCGAGAGTCTGTTGGAAGGTTATAAACGGCTCGGTAATTGGGCGTTTGTCATCTATTTGATACTGACATTCGGAATGATGTTCACGATCCAGGCAGCCGTCACAGTTGTTACCGCAGGTATAGCATCTCAATTATTTGGAGTAGAACTGTCACCCTTGATCTGGTCGGGAATACTATTGGTATCTTGTGCGTTACTACTTATATGGGGAAAATATGCGTTGTTGGACAAATTGGTGAAGATTATCATCATTGTCCTGTCGTTATCAACAATCATTGCCGTCATCGCAGCAGTCAATCACGGCATGGCTATTCAACCCGGATTCGTTAAACCGATTGTTTGGGATTTGGCAGGAATCAGTTTTATGGTGGTGTTAATAGGATGGATGCCATCTGCGTTTGACGTTGCTGTCTGGAGCTCAATCTGGACTATTGAACGGAGTAAACAGACCGGACACAAACCACTAATGAAAGAAGCCTTGTTTGACTTCAATCTCGGTTATTTCGGAACGGTGATTTTTGCTCTTGTATTTTTGACCCTTGGTGCTATGGTGATGTACGGGAGCGGTGAGCAGTTTAGCCCTCGTGCTGGCGTGTTTGCGGGACAGTTAATCGCTCTATTTACGAATACGTTAGGTAGTTGGAGCTATCCGATTATTATAATAGCTGCATTTACAACAATGTTCAGCACTACATTGACCTGTCTGGACGCATTCCCGCGCGTACTTAGGCGTTCCACTGAGATTGTGTTTCCAACCATACAGCAGGATCGTAGTGAATGGATCTATTGGGTATGGATGATTGTTGTGATTGGAGGATCTTTGCTATTATTGAGCGTTTTGGCAACCAGTATGAGATTCATGGTTGATCTCGCAACGACACTATCATTTGTTACTGCTCCGATACTGGCAATCATCAATTATCGTCTGGTTACATCAGAGCATATGCCTGAGGGAACGACGCCACCACAATGGCTTAAGATCTTGAGTTGGGTGGGGATGCTGTTTTTGATAGTGTTTTCGATTATGTTTTTGTGGTGGAAGTTTTTTAGTGGGTAGGTGTGTGACGTGATAATATTCTTGATGCCGTCTTCAAGTCTATCCGATAATTAAACTTCCCGCTGTCAGGTGCGGAGACCTGACAGCGAAATTGAATATAGTAATTGAGTATGAATTATTATATAATGAAAAGTTTGTAAGACAAATATTCTAATAATTGTTCTAAAATACGAGCCCCTCAATTCTGAATAGTATTAGTTCTATAAACTATTTTATCAGGATAAGTTTTTTCACGGAAGAAAATTCACGGGTAGACATGCTCATTAAGTACATACCAGCACTTACCTGATGTCCGAGGGCATTGGTGCCATCCCAAATAATGGAATGAAAACCTGCAACTTGTTCTTCTTTCACAAGTTCAGCTACTTGCTGTCCTAATACATCAAAAATGACTAAATACACTTTAGAATCTTGTGGAAGATCATATTCAATTGTCGTCGTGGGATTAAATGGATTTGGATAATTTTGGCGTAACGCAAATGTTGAAGGAATAGGTCTGACAGTTTCAATTCTATGATAGTCATAGGTCTTAGCAATTTCATATCCATCGCGATCTCTGATATCTCCGAACAATCCAATATCAGACTCTTCCCCTGCCAGTCGTTTAAATGTCATTGTAACAATTTTACCATTCATATCGCGCTGGTTTTCATTTAAATCAGCCATTTGGATAATAACATATCCTATTAAAGGATCCTCTTTTGTTAAAGTAATCCATTGATCATCAAGGTTGGAATTAATATTCTGCAAAACAACATCTTGTATATCGTAATGAAGTGTAATTGACCATGCCCCTGGTGCAACAACTGCACTGTCTAGGCTAATGTGTACATTAAAAATATCGTCAAGATCACCAGGTTGCCGCTTTGGATAAGTTACATCTAAACCCAATATATCAAAATCTGAAAATTCACTCCCACGTGCTAATATTCGACCTGATTGTTCATTGGACCAATTCCACATTTGCGCAAACACCATTAAATCTTCAAAATTTATGGCAGTATCAGCTTCAACTTGAATATGTGGTATCAATCCCGTGGCAGGACCTAAATCATCCAAGGGATCGCTAGGATCACGCCACCATGCTTGCTGGAAATAAATTAAATCTTCAAAATCCACCAATCCCGATTCATCATAATCGCCCACAAAATGAACAGTATAATCAATTACAGTATTATCCGCAACTCCATCTGGATCACCATTTTGGTTACCGTCTAACGGATTACCATAAATATCAGATACTGTATTTGATACAGTCACCTGAAATTCATCTCCTGCGATCCACCCGCTTTCAGGTATAATTTGAATCATTTGAGATTGAGTTTGCCATGTTATTCCTACATTATAGTTGCCTTGAGAACTTGTCACTGATATACCAGTTTCAAGAGTGGATTCATCGATTTCAGCCGTCACGGAAAACTGAACCGGGTCAGACCAATGTTTTGCACTATTTCCCACAGCACTGATCGTTGGTAAAAATTCATTATCCAATAGAATCGAAATGGTATCTCCAAACCCGTATTCCCACGAATCTTGACAGGCAATTGCCAATGTGATGATTGCGTCCATTCCAGGTAAATCCAGCTCAGAATTCCAATGGAAAATTCCAGTGTAATTATCTGGAGAAATATCATCAGTATTCTCATCCATGGAAAGGGATTCCCAAATAATCCCATCAACTGAATAAGTAATTGTTAAATCATAATTGTCCTGAGTAGGATCAATTATTTCATAAGGAAGTTCAACCATCAATGATACTTCTTCTGATCCGTCTATTCCAAATGAAGCGCTACCCACATGATTATCTATTGGGAATGGATCGGTACTCATATAGTTTGTACCAATATTATCGAAGGCTACTGATCGAACTGTCAATAGATTAAAATATTCATTGGGAAGATCAGTCCAACTATCCCATACTATTGTAAGAGTATCCAATCCTGGTGTCCCAATTTGAGAAAGGATTGTCGCCGTATTCCAATTGCCATCACCTGTATTATATTCCAGTAACCACGTTAATTGATCATTATCTGGATCTTCAATAAATGTTTTTATATTCACATCCTTGTGTTGTTCTGATTGAATATTGTTTATGTGAACAAGAGGAAGCTGATTACCCTCATTTAATGGAACCTGGACTTCAATCTGATCAAAAAGGTCTCCATCAGAAACATGAACAACAAAGATCGTATCTGTATGATAGGGTTCTGGCGTACCAAATACTGAATCGGCATTCGCTTCCAACCATGATGGTAAAACCGGATATGTCCATGATAACGAAGAATTATCAGGGTCTGTGGCAGATGCATAATAAACCAGATATTGACCGCTATTGCCCGATATCGTGTTCTGCGACGTAATAACGGGTGGATCATTTATGGGTGTGACTTGAATGGCAACATCCCAATTGATAGAATGCTCATCGTCGCTTCCATTTATCTGAAAAGTCGTATCAAGGTCGCCTTCCTCAGGGATACCATGTAAAGAATCTGCAGATATATAATTGACCCATGACGGTACAAAAACGAATTGCCAGTTTACACCGAGACCTTCTGGGTCGTATCCTTCAATTTTGTAACTAAACTCTTCATCTTCCGTGGCACCTACATTAAGATCAGATGTCACAATAGGGGGATCGTTTATTTGAATTACAGTTACCGTAACTACCATCGTATCCAGATACTCTCCGTCAGAAACAATGCATGTAAATGATGTATCTCCTATACCTTCAGTGGGAGTTCCAAAAATTGAATCTCCACCTGCTGCCATCCATTGTGGCATATCTTCAAAAATCCATTCATGGTTCACATTATCGGGGTCGTCAACTTGTCCGTGGTAAACAAAATATTGATCTTCGGTAGCAGAAGCAACAGTCTCTGACACGATCACTGGAGGATCATTTACAGGTGTAATATTGACTATTACTTCCAAAGTATCAAAGTATTCTCCGTCAGTAACTATACATGTAAACGATGTATCCCCATTTCCTTGAATAGGCATACCATAAATAGAATCTCCACCTGCTGCCATCCATTGTGGCATCTCTTCAAAAATCCATTCATGGTTCACATTATCGGGGTCGTCAACCTGCCCGTGGTAAACAAAATATTCGTCTTCGGTAGCTGAAGAAACAGTCTCTGACACGATCACTGGTGGGTCATTTACAGGTATAATATTGACTGTTACTTCAATTGTATCCAGATATTCACCATCAGAAACAATACATGTAAATGATGTATCTCCTATACCTTCTGTGGGAGTTCCAAAAATTGAATCTCCACCCGCTGCCATCCATTGTGGTATATTTTCAAAAATCCACTCGTGGTTCACATTATCGGGGTCGTCAACTTGTCCGCGGTAAACAAAATATTGGTCTTCGGTAGCTGAAGCAATAGTCTCTGATACGATCACAGGTGGATCATTAATATATGTAATCCACATATTGACGACTAATGTATCATTTAATTCGCCATCTGAGGCAATGACCCTGAAAAGCGTATCTGATGCAAAATCATCTGGAGTACCAGATATTGATGAGTCATTAACAACAGTCCAAAATGGGAATACGTCATATTCAAAAGTTATAGTCGGGCTATCAATATCAAACCCTGTTGCATTATACGTAAAAGATGTTTCTTCGATGACAGTAATTTGTTCTGCTGATGTAATAACCGGTATATCATTCACGGGGATAACATTTACATTTAGAATCAACTCAGAAGATGCTCCCTGTGGATCAGAAACCTGAAGAGTAAACACTTCCGTAAAACCGCTTGAATCAGGTTGAGCAATGAATTTTATACTATGATTTGTTTCATCATAAATCAAAATAATTTGATTCCCAGTGGGGATCGAAAAAATCAATGTTTCATCGGCATCACTATCATCGATGACGATATTATATAAATCAATTACAAGTGAATCATCCTCATAAAATGATGTATCAGAAATTGTTACCCATTGCGGTGCGCCATTTGGAATGACAGATTGTACATTCGTTGTGTCGCTTTCATTGCCAGAACCATCCCTGGCAGTAATCTGATAGAAATACTCCTGACCATTTACTAATCCGGTGTCTATATAAGTAGTATCAGGAACAAAAACATCATCATGATAAGCAATTGTGTTTAAAGTTTCTCCTCTATAAATCACATAACCAGATAGATCAAACTCTGTATTACTTGTCCATGATAATTGTGCATTATGATCTCCTGCGGCTACTAAAAATGAGGTTGGAATGGCTGGCGGGTCGGTATCAGGACACTCCGAAAGAACAATATCAGTGTCTTGTGTTACTAAATCTGTTTCCACCGTGAGTGGCAGCGAAAGCCCTGATAAATCCAATGCCAAATCACAAAAAGAAACTCCGCTGTTTGGCGATCCATCTGCATCGATAAAGGCTTGAACCATATAACCTACGCCTGGATCCAAATTTGAAAAGGAATATAAATACTGATCATTAGTCAGCAGGTTTATAGGAATTGGTGTTTTTTCAATATCGGGCGAATCTATGTCTGGATCATGTCCGGGGTTCCACAAAGACAGATATAATGTTCCATTAATGTCACGATTTGCACTGATATATCCTTGTATTGCACCTGACCCCGAAACAAATATAGAAAAGTATCCATTACTTTGATCCATACCAACATTACCAAAAGTATCTGTAGCTACTACACGGAATTGACCATATTCCACCTGGCCAGATGGTCCTATAATTGGATCAAATCCTTCGTTGGCAATATCGCCCGTTTGCTCAGTAAAGAATCCTCCAATTTCTGTAGCCATACTTATTCGAATCGGACTTGAATCGAAAGATTCATCATTTGCAGACCAGAACACATTGATCGTCGAATTTTCAAGATATGTTTCACCTCCATCAGGAGTCGTTAAATCAACAAATGGATCGGAAGCATCAACAACGGTTTGAATCGTTGCATTTTCGAAAGTTGCGGTTGTATCGGTTCCAATACCAGGAGGTGAACCAATGATAAAATAGCCATCACTGGCATCTATTGAAGCATTACCAAACCCATCCTTTGCTACGATTTGAAGTCGTGCGAACCGGGTATCTATCGCAGGCAATGTAATATTCACGGAGCCGGAATTCGCAATTTGATCCAATAAAGAAGTCACGGTATCACCAATTTCATTGGATATTCCTATCCCAATAGGATTTGATTCAAAACTCTGGTCAGTTGCATTCCATGTCCCTGTTATGGTCTCATTATGACCATATGTTGCGCCTCCATTTGGAGATATCCAATCCAATTGTGGATTTTCCGCATCGGCGATAAAGTATTGAGATATCTGAGAAATAGTAACCGTTGTGTCAATCCCCGAACCTGAACCAGTACCAATGATGATATATCCTTGGCTATAATCCTCTCCAATATTCCCGAATAAGTCTATGACTCTGATTCGTATTCGGAGAAAATTTGTTTCGGCGGCGGGTGCTAAAAAATTATCTGTTCCTGAATTCGCCATGCTTGTGGCAACAGATTCATAATAGTCACCGATTTCAGTGGCAAAGTCAACCTGAATTGGATTAGGTCCAAAGCTATCGTCGGTCGCTGACCATGATCCTGCAAATGTTTCGCTCACAGCAAAAGTCTCACCACCATTGGGAAAGAACCAATCTACGGATGGATTTGTTGCATCAATTGTTATACTATTTGACACTCCAGTAAAGGTTGCGGTGGTATCGGTCTGACTAAATGTCATTGATATGAATAGAAATAATATGGTCGGTATTCGACGCATTTTATTTATTGGATTTTGCTTTCGATTTTGCCGTTTTATTATTCAACAAAAAATCAGCACGTGCAGAACTAATGGTACGAACACAGCGGAAACCTGTTTCTCTGGAATAATCATTTGAATTCCAGTCCCATCGATGATACGTCAATATATCCCATGAATTCCAACGATAGGTTCCTGATCGATAAACATGGCGGTTGTTGTTATTTTCAAACCAGCTGCTTGTCCATTCATTTACATTCCCTACCATGTCGTATGCACCATAAGGAGATGGGCTATTAGTTGTTTGAAAACTATTATATAATTGACCATTATAAAATCCAACAGGTGTTGTAGCGATAATTTCCCAATTATCACCAGCATCCCAAGGATCACCACTTAAACGGTAATTAGCACGACTACTATCTATTTCATTACCCCATGGATATGAGAAACCAGTGATTCCTCGGGCAGCTTTCTCCCATTCTTCCTCAGTAGGTAATCTTAATGCATAATACTCTGCAAACTTATTTGCACCAAACCAAGTAACACCCGTTACCGGATGATCCCCAAATCCTTCTTCAACAATAAATGTTGTTCCGTTCCAAGATATATGGCTTTCCCATGTAGCTAATAGATTATATTCTCCCGGTTCATATTGTTCATCTCCAGCATAATATCCCCGAACCCAATTCCCATCAAATGTAATTTGAGATGCTTCCATCGCATCTAATACAAATGTCGTATAATCTGCGCACGTGACCTCATATGTCATCATTTCATAATCATAAGGGATATTTCTGATATCACTTCCACCACCGTAAGTGAAATCACCCGTGACTACCAATACAAAATCAAAGGGAACTATGAAGAATCTCCCAGTTGCAACAACACGAATAACGGTTTGATTATTGAACATCCCTGGGTATTCAGCACCGAGGTTCCATTCAATTTGCTTCCCTATACCAGCAACAATTCCATTACCGTTATCTCCAGTAACATATGATGTTGGCGAAAAGATTGTCCCACCATCCATGCTGATTTCTACAGTGACGGTGAATGTTGAAAACGTAATATCGTCAGACAGATCATAGTAGATATCCACGATCTTTGACCCATCCGTTCGTTGAGAGGCGGTCACATTTGTAACTTCAGCTATTTGGGCCGTAAGTATGGTTGAAAAAAGAAGTATCGTAATGAATCCGGTGAATTTCTTCATATTTATTTCCGGGTTAATTTGTTCATGGATTACCAAATATTTATGGTTGCATTTTGTATGAGAATAAGTTGATCTTCGTTCAATGTATTCCTCAGCGCTGATTCTGGCAGGATTTCTATAGTTTTATTTCCTCGAGTGCCGATATGATTCATGGTCAGACGGATTATTTCTCCTGTTCCATTTACACCATTCCCTACTCCAGTTGTAATAGCAATATTCACATCAAGTAATCCACTGGTTTCATCATTTTCGATAAACGAAAAATCATCAATGTTAGGAGTTAGTGTTTGCATAAGAAAATGTGTTGAATCAGATTGTACAGTATAATTCTGGATTAAAAAGTCATCTGGATTATATTTTACAAATGCATGTACTCCCATTAGATCGTTTACATCAATTCCCACAACAGTGAGAACAAATGTTCCGTTGGAATCTATATTGGCGATTGCAGGTGATAATATAAGTCCAGGTCCTTGAAGAGCATCGACGATAAATCTGCGAAATTTTGCTAATCCCTCTTCAATCTCAGTGGGATAATGACACAAAACCTCAAAGAAATATTGACGATCTTCCAAACCTGACAATTGAAATGAATGAATACCGGTAGATGTATCAAATGTCCAATACGAGAGGGAATCTATTAATAATTCACGACCGCTTTTAAATTCTGACCAATTGCCAAAATTAATACGATAAGCAAACTCTACAGCTGCAGCAACTGTATAGCCAGAAGAATCTGTTGGCCAATAAATTTGATTGGCATGTCGCCACTGTAAGGTTGTCTCATTTACATGAATGACTTCATCATTTGCTGGTCCGCCCACAAATTCAGTTTGTGGCGGAGCATAACTGTTGCTAGAGGGATCAAATGGATTTGTTATCTCACCAAACATATCAAATGATTTGCATGATAATATGAATCCGAAAGTTGGAATCAGTATCCAAAGAAAAGCTGTTTGTATTTTTCTCCTCAGCATAACATCAAAATAGAGAATGATTTAAGAAATCACCGTGACTATTCTCACATTTATTTTGCGGTCAATGTCCATACACCATCCCAATCATCACCGGGCGGGTTTTCTTTTAAATATTCGCATCGTTTAATATATATGACTGAAGGATTTGTATTTCTTCCCGGAAACATATTTTCCAATTTTTCCGACTCTTGAAATCCTTTGATTGCCGCATCCCAATTCTGAGCAAAATATTGATCTTGCGCGGCATGAAATGCATCCAATAGTGTAGATATTTCTTCTGTTACTTTTTCTTTTTCTGACATCAATTCATAGGTCTTTACAGGAATTGATTTCCCTTTTACCAGAACAAAATCAAGGAAACGCCATTCAAATCTCTCTTTTACAGCATTTCGTGTGGTATCCAACACCTGTATGTAAATGCCGTATTGCTTTGCACTAGCTTCGAGTCGTGCAGATATATTCACGGTGTCACCCATCATGGTATAGTTCATCCGCATCGTTGAACCCATATTACCTGTTACAATATTTCCGGATCCTAATCCAATCCGGTGTTGCATATTATGAACGATTTCAGGCCAACCTTCCTCCGATTTCCATTTTTCGCGAAGTTCTACTAGCTTAACCTCCATCTCAAGGGCTGTCATACACGCTTGATATTCTTGATCTTCAATAGGTACCGGAGCACCATAAAACGCAACAATTGCATCGCCAATGTATTTATCTAATGTTCCTTTCCGATTTAGCAAAATATCAGTCATCTCCGTTAGGTATTCATTCATTAAAGCCACCATCTTTTCTGGCTCAAGTACTTCAGAGAATGAAGAAAAGCTTTGTATATCAGAGAAAAAGGCAGTGTGATATCCTGATTCCCCACCAAGTTTTGGTTGTTGTTTCTGTTCATACATTTGATCAATCAGGTCCGGAGAAATATAGGTACTAAAGGTAGATTTCAAGAATTTTTTATCCCGTTGTTCAACAAGAAATTTGTATATCACGTTACTCGTATACGTCACTAATACTCCGGCTATAGGAACAATAATGGGTATCATTGTGCTTTCGCCAATTCCGGGTAAATCTGAAAAAAACCACGATTGATGATCAATAACAAAACTATCTGGAAATACCTTCCGTAATAGAACTTTTACCATCCAAAATGAGTCATTGGTAAATTGACCACATGCTAAACCAAAATACACTAATCCTTCAATAAATATTAATATACCAGCCAAAACGGGATTCATAAATGATAATAGGATATAAGCAATAATGCAAAGTAGTAATATCAATTGACCATGCTTATAAAGAGTTAAGAATTTATTCTGATCTTGTTGAATTTGAGTTAATCGTTTCCCATATACATTGATTGAATTGTTATGGAGAAGTGTTTGAATTGCGTTTGCATGAGTTTCCATTCCAGGTGTCAATTGCTGCAATCCAAAATAGTTATAGTAAGGTGTCGATTTTGAATCATGAATAACTTCAACAGCTACCCCAATAACTACGATTTTATTATAAAATGGGGATGAAGTAATATCAAAATTTTCCCCTAATCCCATGATTGCCATCATTTCGGTACGTTCTACAGGATCATCTATTGCTTGAATCCAATCTGGAATTTCGCCTGGAATAAATTGATTCATCCAATCGATATCTTCTTCGGGATTATTGAGTGTTACTAAATCTGTATCGATAATATATGCTAGAGAATAACGTGAAAACGTACTCCAAGGTGGAAAATATTCTTCAGACGGAATTTTATAACCAGAGGGTGGACCGTAATAATTTACTAGAAAATTATTAGTTGCCCCATAGGCTTCAATCTTCAGAGGTCCAAAATTGAAAACACCTAAATCAGTATCAAATTGCGGGATAGTAGAATCAGGAATATCTAGAAATGCTCTTACACTTTTAACTCCAAATGTTAAATGTGCCTTACCTGGCTCGTGTCTCAATTCATCCCACAATTGATATTGACGTGAAAATCCATCTTCATCCATCATGTCGTTAATTAAACCAACTTCAGGATTTGCAGCTTTTATTATTGCAGTTGGTTCAGCAATATAGGTTGGTGGAATTCGCGTCGATTCTGTTGCCTTTTTAACTGAAATTATAACTGTCGTCCCACGTGCTTTCGCATCAATGATTGCACGAGCTATTTCATCATCCCCCTCTTTGGATGCATCAAACTGAATATCAAATGCTATTACTTTTGCTCCTGCGCGAGATAGATTGTCGATCGTATGTGCCCATACAACCCGAGGATAAGGCCACTCATTCCACCCCCCCTTTTCTGGCATTAAACGATATGCTTCATCATCCACTTCAACCAATACGACATCTGTACCGTTTTCAATAAATGTGGAATCGGTGGCTCTCCATCCTGTTAATGGTCCACGTACGGTAGTAAATCTGAAGTCGTAGGTTTTCAGTTCTAGAATATCAAACGTACCAAAAAAGTGCAAAATTAGTACAACCAAGATTGAGCCTAAAGTAAGGCCTATCCCTACACCATGCTCTTTTAAATATTTAAGTATTTGTTTCATATTAAAACCTGTATCCAATTGTTAATAAAACACCATAACTATTCATTCCCCACGTTTTTTCTGTGTTCATTATTCGGAAATTTGAGGACAAATTAGCTGTCATATTTTCCATAATTGTATAATTCCCACCCATACGAATCCCGAAAATATTTGAATTAATATCGCCATTACTATTCATCCAATTGATACCACCAAGCACTCTGAGCTTTGTATTATTAATTGCATATGATCCATTGAAACTTGCGGCAGTCCATACAAATGGTTTTGTTGTGATTTCTCCTGTGGAACTAATAGTTGGTAATGCCAATTCTGTGATACTACTACTAAATACAGTTCGCAAGGATGTTGGAAATCGACTGCTCATATTAATTGAGTACGATCGTGTGTCAGTCTTTGGGAATAAATATCCATCCAATCGTTCACTCTCATAATTATCAGTGTTTTTAACTGTATTAAAGTTAATAACAATATTATGAGACGAAGTGGGTGTGGGAAATGGGTAATTCAAAGACATTGTGGTTTGCACTGTTCTTGAATTTTCTCTTAGATCAACTCTTTCACTCCCAATTAAATTTATTTCTTCCTTTTCATTGTTTTTACCAATGGATTGAATGTTGAACATAAGCGTAGGAGCATCTGCTCCAGGCATAAGTGTCATACTTGCACTAAAAGTATTTGTGTTTAATGGATCAACGGTAGTTTTTAAAATTTTATTGTCTCTATGTTGGTAACCAGCACTCAAGATAAGTTTATTTTCCATAAGCCGAATTCGATTTTTCATCGTGAATTCACGAATATTATTTGTCATATAAGGATTGCCTAATGATACAAATTCCGGACCAACTTGGTGATACTCAATTGTAAAATTGTTAATATGATAGTTACCTATTAATCGAATAGCATAAGCGGTAGATGGCATATTCATAATTGTAGCAATTGGGGTATCTGAATAAGAAGCTATATCGATTGGCACTAATGGTATCATATACTGATTCACAGTAAATAAATTTTCATAGTCTAACGGATTGAATAATGCCAATGTATCAATTAATAGTGAGCCCGGTAAAATCAATCCATTTTCATCATATTGTGTTCCTATCCATCCATCCAGACTATCGTCCAAGGCAGTATCCAATTCTGCAATAGACATAGCACCATCCCAAATATTTCTGTTATACAGACTAATATTCCAGTCTAATTCAAACCGTAATTTATTGTTGTCAAATAATGTAGCAATTGCAAATCCAGCTACTACATTGTCTTTGGGGTCTCCTCCTTTCCAATTCGATGCTGGGAAATTGACTGTCCCACCAAATTGTTGCACCGCTTGAATAAATGATTGATATGTATAGTTATCGGATGTAATCAATGTATCTACTACAAAAGTAGCGTTATCCGGTAACATCCTATTTACCGAAGTATTGTCGTCTGTAGCTTTAAGAAAATGAAGTCCCAATGAAAAACGTTTTATCGGTTGAATAAATAACTGATAAGCATTTACTTCTCTTTTAAATGTGTACCCTGTTCGATCTAAGGGAAAAATATAACTCCCTGTAGTATCTGTTTTAAGATCAGAGGTATTAAACACATATCCTTGGTTTGACTCACCTTTCCAGTGGACAGGTCTATTTATTGTTCCTGAAACTGAGTGAAATTTTACCCATGGAAGTCGAATCTGGACACCCAGTCCTCGAATTCGTTTGCCATTAATCGTAAAGGCGTTTATTGATGGGAAATAGTCACCCATTTTGATAGATAGATAATCCCCAAACAGTAATTCCATAGAAAACCGATTGTATGGTTGTAAATAATCCGATTCTTTTGTGGATAATCTCAAGTTTGTTTTAACCCCCATCCACGTGATGCTACCGTTCATTTTCACTGAAGCATCCGAAACATTTAAAATTGAACCACCGTTATATTCCATGGATGATCGCGTATTAGCATCTCCGCTATAAATAAGTTGTTCTTTGAGGTTAAAACCGGATTTTATCACCGTAAAGGACCAATTCACTGGTTTTATGGTTACTCCATAAACCGTTTTCAGCTTGATTGAAATATTATGATGTCCAGGCTCCAAGGATTCTGGAACAAGATTTATTAATCCATCAGTAATAAGAGTTTGTGTGGTATAGTCTTTATCATCCACCAGTACCTGAATGGAAGAAGAATCAACAAAAGGAGCATGGAAGAATGAAGCCGCTATCACGATATTAGAAGGTAAATTATCGCTACCGGGTTCTGGTGAAAGAATTAGTAATTCAGCGTCCATCATTTGTTCTGCTGAATATTGGTCTGAACCACGAAACCGTCTGCCTGTATCAGCCACTGAACGAACCGGGACACAAATCGGGTTTTCAAAAGGTTCATTTTCAGGAAAACCAATTGTGCCACCATTGGATAGTAATAATATGATAGCATATTCAATTCCAAAATCGTCTATATATTCACCCGGAATAGTTCCCACCCAAGATAAGCCCGCGTGTCTCATTTGAATTTCACGGTAGCTATGTTGTCCAGGTGTACGATAAAAAAGAGTGCTTTCTAAAATTGAAATGTCATCAAACAATGAAATTGTAATTTCGAGTGGTTCTCCAGATATGGCGATTTCGGGTGTTTTATGAAATACAGGAGAGTCCTGTTGCGATAACAGGACATTAAAAAGGAGGAGGATTCCAATTCCCTTCCGAAGTATATGGTCGGACAGCCACATATTCATTGGATTAGTTTATGGGAATTATTACGGTGATAAAAGGGTTATTGGTATTCGATGATCAGAGTTTTAGTGTTCCCGTCTTCATCTTCAAATTGAATCTCCATTTGACTGGATTGACCTCCATCTGTTTCATCCGGGTCAACTGGTACATCTGAAGGATTGGTTGCGCCCATATCCATACTACCATCATGACCTGATACACAAGTTAATCCAGCAGTCACATCCATCGACATACCCGAAAGTATATTTGTGAAGAGCACATTTCCCTCAAGACCAAATAATTGATCGCCAGTTGCCAAGTCAGATACAAACCAAAAATCAGTCCCTTTTACTGACGCAACAGAAGTGGGAGTTTGAATAACAAATTCACTTTTTTTCTGATCGTTAATTTTCGCGCGAACCGTCCCTGTTTCCATATTTATCTTTTTTGATATGCTTGTTGCAGATCGCTGTCCATTGATTTGGACTTCACTATTACCGCGAATTTTCAACGTAGATTTATCATCAATGAAAATCACAGCTGCGAAACCATTAGCACCCGTTTTTACTTTGTCACCATCTTCTAAAACTGTACCTGGTTTTAGTTGGCTAAAATCTTGTTCCTCAGTACCTCTTTGAAATTCAGCATTTCCTGTAACCTTTGTAGCTACAGCAATTTTACTCCCTGCCATCAAAAAGGCTGAAAAAACAAATATAATTATTACAATTTTATTATTCATTGTTAATCCTCTACCTGAATCGATTGAACCTGAATATTCTGGTTTATCACTTGATTCAATATAAAGGCAACACTCGATTCATCTACGGGAATGCCATTTATAGAAAAATCTCCAGTTGGTATGTAACCATTTAATTGCTGACCAGCCGCCATCAATTGATTGAATTGTGCATCTCCTAAAGCCTGTTGCAACATTTGGATTACAGGATTTGTTGTTTCAGGGCTGGAAGGACTATTCATATCAGATATTTTAAATGCATAAACTGGGGATAATAATTCTTCCTGTCCAGCAGTTGAAAGTAATGTTTGACGAATCTGCCACACATACACATTACCAAATTCTAATGGTCTTGCACCTGATAATGGATATTGGAAACTATTGAATGATCCGATAGCTTCCCAATTCCCACCAGAATTGAATGGTAGAGACATATCATCTTCAATCGCTTCGTCAATTGATGAATGGATTGAAGGATTGAATTCAGCTACACGAATATGGTTTTCACATCCTTGGCAAGTTTCGGAATACCAATTAAAAATAGGATAGGTAGTAAAAACAATATTTGAGGTTGTATCCTGAAGTTCCCCACCCGGAGATTCAAGGGAAATTGAAACTGGAGAATGAATATAAAATACTTTGCTATCTTCGTAAGCAAAAGAAAGGTTATTCGGGTTTGATCCGGAATATAATTTGACTTCGAACGTATATTCTCCATCTGCAAGTTTTCCACTTGTTATCACTGAACTTAAAATCGCATCAAATTGAGCAGGGTTCATTACGTCTAGTAATTGTCCATGAATTTCAATCGCATTTGGTGGTGATGCCATATCATAGATAATATTATTTTCACTGGACATATCACGACTATCCAAAATGACTTGCGCTTGGATTTCAAATGGAGATGTTTGTAACTCAACGATAGTAGTATGTTCATCAATACCCAATGATTCAGAAATCATATCACCTTTAAAATATAATTTTACATAAACGGGGTACGAATCAGATATAATATTGTAGCTAAAAAATTGCACCTGGGATGATCCTGTCTGTAAATCAAAACTACTTATATAATAAGTAGCATATTCAAATATTTGACCTTCTAAATATACAGTCTGACTATAAGATATACTTGTATTTGAAAATACTAGTATCATTATTATAATTTGTATAAGCTTATTTTTCATAGTACTTCAACTCCCTTGTGATAAAATTTACCTGAACCTAGTTCCTTATACAATTACAAATAAATGTATTATAAATGCTGTGAGGTTCATCATACAAATAAAAAAGCCCCAACATCAAAGATGTCAGGGCAAAAGGTTCCCGGCGATGACCTACTCTCCCACACTGGTTTCCCGTGCAGTACCATCGGCGCAATAGAGCTTAACTTCCGTGTTCGGGATGGGAACGGGTGTGACCTCTATGCTATGATCACCGGAATAATAATAATTTTTTGGAAATTGATGCCTCGATTTATAAAAACGAAAGATTGATAAAGCCATTCGGCATATTAGTACCACTCGGCTGAATTCATTACTGAACTTACACCTGTGGCCTATCAACGTTGTAGTCTCCAACGAGCCTTATTACCTTAACGGTAGAGAGATCTCATCTTGGGATAGGCTTCGCACTTATATGCTTTCAGCGCTTATCCTGTCCGAACATAGCTACCCAGCGATGCCTCTGATGAGACAACTGGTGCACCAGAGGTTCGTCCACATCGGTCCTCTCGTACTAGATGCAGATTCCCTCAAATCTCTTGTGCCCACGGCGGATAGAGACCGAACTGTCTCACGACGTTCTAAACCCAGC
>JABMOV010000149.1 GCA_013203145.1 Fidelibacterota bacterium | reverse complement strand
CTAAAGCGGGATCTTTGATTGATGAGCAATCAGGCGTTGAGACGGAAATCATTCGCAATCATTATAAACAGAGCCAAACGTTGGAATCCATTCAGGAGCAGACGTATCAACTTGGCGATGTTCGTAAAACTCTTCATCAACTTAAAGAATCATTAGACTCTCTCAAACCAAAACTGCGTGACGAGGAAGTCAAGCTTGAAAATATTAATGAGAAGCAGAATGATGCGAATGAAGCATTAATAAATGCTCAACGAGCCAGAGATGATTTCCAACAGGAAACACAAGATGTTCGAATTGAATTATTAAATCTGGAAAACCAACGTGATAATTTGGTTTTCCAAAGACAGACAGCTCAAGAAACCATTAAAGAATTGGTATCACGTGATGAGGGAATAGTTCAAGAAATCATTGGATTAAAAGAACAAAAGAATTCCCTGCAAAGTAAAATTGCCGAAGGCGAAAAAGTATATAAATTACTAAATGGAAAAATCACCAAACAACGATCACTCTATGATCTGAAACGTGAAACATACAACGCAACCTATCGTGAAATGGAGACATTGGAAAATCGTATTCGGAGTGAACAACGCAGCAAAGAAGAGTTACTGGAAGAATTGACTCAACTTGAGATTCAATTGGCAGAGTATAAACAAAAGAAATCACTCATTAGTGAACGGATTTCTGATCGATATCAGGCACGCTTACCGAAAAGCCTACCAGAAGGGCAATTAATTGATGATCAAACTGTAGACGACATGGAAATGAAAATCCAGCGTATCGAGCGAAGTATCGAAAACATTGGCCCTATTAATATGGCAGTTCAGTTTGAGTACGAAGAAGAGAAAAAACGATTAGATTTATTAATCGAACAGCGAGATGATTTGGTCCAATCAGAGGAAAACTTACGCGAAACCATCGGTAAAATTGATCGTGTTGCACGTAAACAGTTTCGTGAGACTTATGATCAGATAAAAGAGAATTTTGAGAAATTATTTGTATTGTTTTTTGAAGGTGGTACTGCATCATTAAGCCTTATTGGCGATCCTGATCCGTTAGATGCTGATGTCGCCATCCATGCTCAACCTCCAGGGAAACGGAATCAGTCATTGCGTATGCTATCAGCTGGTGAGAAAGCGCTCACTGCAATTGCATTATTATTTTCAATCTATCAGGTGAAACCGAGCCCATATTGTATTTTGGATGAGGTTGATGCACCATTGGATGACGTGAATATCCGCAAGTTCACTAGAGTTTTGGATACATTTGCTCGCGATACACAGTTTATCGTCGTGACTCACAATAAACTCACAATGGAAGCTGCAAATTACATGTATGGTGTCACCATGGAACAAAAAGGCGTATCAAAACTGGTTTCAGTAAAATTTGATAATTAGTTGAATCAGAAACTTGAATTGATGGATGAAGACGGGATGACTGTCTTTTTTTTTACTAAATTAGATTTACACTTCGTGATTCATTTAAAGAAACACAATAAAATCTAATTAGATGATAAATGGTCCGGGTAAAATCTGACGTTGGTCCTTATCATTCATGAAAATTTCTGCTGGTTTTTCACCAATTAATACGATATTTCCATCTTTTACAATTAGTCCGGTTTGTTCCCGTAAACCTATGATGGTCCTACCTGAATTAGTATTAAGAAATTCATTTAAACGATCAGCTCTGGTTTCACCACCATGATTTGGGATGGTTTTATCCGTATAATGAGCATTGATCTGGAATGGAACAAAACCAAAGGTATGGTAATTCTGCAATGGTAAAATGGGCATATCGTTAGTAGTCTGCATTGTTGGACACGCAACATTTGTCCCAGCACTCCATCCCAAGTAGGGTATGCTATTTGAGATTTGAAGCTTAATAGATTCAATCAAATCGTATTTATATAAAAAGTGGGTAAGGTGGAATGTGTTTCCGCCACCAATAATGATCCCCGCCGAAGATTTTATTAATGCTTTTGGGTCTTGAGCAGTATGTACTGACTTTACTGACAACCCTAGTATATTCATGCGCTTATTTACTCGCTCAGTATAATCATTCCAAGTGATTGTAACACCTGCAAATGGAATGAATACTAAATCACCTTTTGCATCGCTAAATATTTTTCGAATATGATCTTCTGGCCAGGTCAAAAACTCTTCACCGGGCTTAGTAGAATTACTTAACAATAACAGTTTATAAGCAGGATTAATAAGTATCATAACAATGCATAATATATTGATTTATATATTAAATAATAACTGAAAACCTGGGATTTATATATCCCAGGTTTATAATGTTAGTGCTGACAAATATTATGTCTTACGGGGTCAATTCCTGATTCATTAATTTCAATTTTTCCGCGCGATGAAAGGAATTGGAGAAGTTGATCAACATCAAAAATATTTCCTGAGCAATTAGTGAATCTGGCTTCGGAACCAAACTGAGTATTGACCTCTTCTTTTAGCGTGTCAACTGTGAATTTGCCTGGATTGTTAACAACTAAATTTAAAACTTCGTGTGCATGTAATGGTTCTTGCATTTCTACTCCAATATGATGTTGAAATTAATGATAAATATTCTATTTACGAATTAATAATCTTAAATAATTGATTGTAATCTATGTGCCAAAAATATTATCAATTTCTTTATAAAAAGCCGATAAGGGAAAGCCAACAACATTATAAAAACACCCCTCTATTTTTTCTACACATACAGAAAACCAATCCTGTATACCATAACTACCTGCTTTATCAAATGGTTCATAATTCTCTATATAGTAGTTTATTTCAATATTGCTTAATTCTTTGAACTGCACTTTTGTTTTTTCGATAAATGTGTGGTCGATTTCGAGAGACTTCGCTTGAAGCGAAACTCCAGTCATAACAGTGTGGGTAGTCCCTGACAGGGAGGAAAGCATATCGTAACTTTCAGTCGCATTTTTAGGTTTACCTAATATCCTGTTACCTAATACAACGATAGTATCAGCACCGATGACTAACGAATCATGATTCCTATATGATATATCCATCGCTTTTTGTTTTGCGTAATGTTGGGCGAAATCCTCTGGTGCTAGATCAATAGTAAAGTCCTCATGAACTGAGGAAGGCTCTACCATGAAGGATAATCCTATCTCAGTCAATAGTGCTTTTCTTCGCGGAGATATTGATGCTAGAATAATGGGAGGTAAATGATTGAACATATTATCTGAATTTTGCACATGTATTTACATATGAGACCGTTTTATTATCTGCTTTTGCTGTCACCTGATAAAGATATGCACCGTTTGCAATATTATCTCCAAACTCATCAATTCCATCCCAAATAATATAATGGTATCCAGCCTCAAAGAACTCAGGTTCAATTGATGCAATATTTCGTCCATTTAGAGTGAATATTTTTATTCCGACTTCTGCGGTAGTAGTTATTTCAAATGTAAATTGCGTATCCGTAGCAAATGGATTTGGGTAATTATAAATCTGGTATAAACTAAGATCTTTTTCTTCGACTAATTCTAATATAATTGAAGTTTCTGAAGGATTATTTGCACTGTCCCACGCCTTAACAAGTAATTGAATCTCTTCTAAAGTTTGTTCAGGTCGGTAAGATATTGTACCTGTGGTAATACTATTTGGATTATATATAAAGCGATCGGTGATATTCGTTTCTTTTCCAGTTGTGTTATCCGTGACGACGATCTCATGACCAATTTGTCCTGTTACATTTATTCCCAGGGGATCTGTCAATTGAATAAGTAAAGATGAATTGGATGGAATGTGATCACCGGAATACAAGGGTAAGTAATCTCTGTTGTAAAATTTAATAATGGGTCCCTCATCGTCCTGTGCAATGTCTCCACCACGGATTAGTACATTGTCATAGTAACCCAATGCTTCTAATGGTGGGTCATCATTTGTAGCAATATACATGGAAATTTTCCCTGGATCAGTTGAATAGCTAAAATCATTTGGTATTCTTAGTCGTGCTGAAAATTGATTCGTATCAAAAGTGAATTGTCCACGAAAAAGAGTCCCGCCAGGTAGTGTATACGAAATAGTTTGTTCATCTGACTTGTAATAATAATGCCGGGTGACTGATTTTTCAGTATCATTTAGTTGGATTATACCGTTCCCTCCGCTAGATGTAAATGGTATTGAGCCTGATACCAAAGCTGTATCTAATGTGAATAATGTATCAGGTGATATATTATTTATTTCAAAAGACCGATATGGAATAGAAAGTGGTGTTGCAGGGTCACCCATCAGTTGGAAATATTCACCGGATTTATCTCCTAGTTTAGCGCTTTGTAAAATGTGCCCAATAGGGTATTCTGTAACGAGATGATTTGGGAAAATTGACTGAAAAATACGAGTGATATAATTTTGATTGCTGCTAAATGAAATTGCTCGAGTAGTCGTGATAATACCACATGCACCATTCATTGGTAATCGGATAATATCTTCTGAAAATGCTTCTGTATCAACATCGTCAAAATGTCCCCAACTACAGGTTCCAGCGATCCATAATGGTAATCTCATACTGGTGTTTATTAAACCCAAATCTCGATCTTGAGTCAATAATCGTTCTTGTGCCCATTGCGCAGGACTACCATGACCAATGTAATTAATAATTGCAGTTCCTTGTTCAAGTGTGTTTAGGATTGCTTCAGTAGCATCTGGTTTTACGACGCCAAAGGTCGACGCATCATTTACTTCTGGATATTCTATCGTATACAACTTATTAACTTGTACAGCTGGGTGTACTAGGGCTGCCACAGTTTCTGAATTGTTAGTATGTGATTTTTCTAATGCGACATTTGTTTCATATGGTCTAGCTCCGTCGTCGGCCACAAGAGTCAAATGCTGGCGCCACATTCCAAATTCAGGGTTTGATTCGAATTCCACAATTTTTTCAACAAAGTTTATCACATCGTTTATGGAGTGAGCAGGATACCTTCCAATTGCTAACTCAGGGATTTTTCCATTAATAGATGCATATCGATCATCGGTACAGTGGGAGTTCCCTCCAGTTCCAACTTCAATTGTAGGAACAATAGTTTTGCTCTTACCGGTAATATTTTTGTAATCATAATCGGCATCACCAAGGATTAGTACATATTCGGGTATAATTCCTTGCCAATATTCCTGGGTCCATTGAAGAAATGAATGGATGGCAAATGGATCCGTATTCCCTCCACTAAATTCATTATAAATAGTTTCAATACTAGCATAGATTGAACCATATTCATGATTTCTGTACTGGCGTAACGGTTCAGCGGCCTGCCGAAAAGATTCTGGACCAATAATAATATGTTTAACTCCTTCTCTAGTGTTTCGCAGAGTGTTTAATGGAGATACTCCAACATTAGTTAATTGTGAAATTTCAACAGCATCAGATTCAAGAAAAATAATAAACTCATTGGAAGTATTTGACGAACTATTATACTCGATAGTACCATTTTGTTTTTTTGTATGACTGATAGGGGTAAATGAGTTAGTTACATCCCATATTTTAGGTGTACTATTGGACGATATGGCCAATTGTATTGGTCCGGAATCATTAGGTCTATAAAAATGCAAAGATTTGTTAGAGTAATTTAATTCCTGACTATAAGAAAAAGATGCATAATCGAAATAAGGTGCTGAAGCTTGATTACTAGATACGTTTTTGATTAAAAATGAAATGTTATTATTTGAATGATCAATTAAATCGATATCAAAAGATTTTGTACTTATCGTCTTGCCAGCGATGCTGAAAGTCGTATCGGGATCATTGGATGTATTTTGTTTATAAAGTGATAATATATGGCTCGGAGAAGAAGAAACTGAGGCAGAATAATTTCCTCGGAATGATAACGTTAATTCACCTTGTAAGGACGTAATTACATCTGGTGACTCAAAATTCAAAGCATAAACAGAATTTTTAGGAATGGTCGTTCCGACCCAAAGCAAGCCCGATTGATCAGGATTCGTAGCATCATATTCGATGTGTTGATAATTTTTTCCGTAATTGAATAAAACGGGGTTTACTACCACATCATCATATGTCTCAACACGTAATCCATTTTCACTAGAGGATGTGGGGATTAACAACCAATAATTATTTTCACTAAAATATACATTATTTTTAAAAGAGATATCATTGCCATTGTAATCAAAGCCTTCTGCACCTCTTCCATAGAAAAGGATTTCATCGTTAACATCAAGAATTGAGTTGTCATCGTCTTTTATTTCTATAGCACATTCTACTAAGTTCTCAGGGACTTCTTGATAAATCGTATTCGGTGAAAACCGATCAAGAAAATCCCTCATTCTTTCTCGACCAGCGGAAGAATGTGTGTATAGTCGTAAACTGTTTATATCAATATTTGTAGAATTTGTAAGTTCATTTAATATTGTTTGACCACTCAATTTATAAATACCATCCTCAGTAACAGTGAAATTCAACCATTCTCCATCGGGGGGGGGGGGATCAACTGATCTTGAAACGCGTTTTGGTGCAGGACTTTGCGTCCATCGTTTAGCAATATCCCAGTTTGTTATTCGATTTTCAAGGAATCGTTTTTGTTTCTCAGATGGTTGGTGAGCATCCTGAATAGGAACAGAATAAGTTATAGTAATAACAATATTTTCTGAATAGCTATCTCTAGATGCAAGTGGTGAAATCTGCAATGAACCTGTGTACAATCCCTGGAGAAGTTGATTATTTACCCACATTATATCATTGGAAATACTATCAGAAATAGCATTTTGGATGGATACATTGTTTGACCGAATGATATCTAGCTGAGGTAACTCTTTAGTCGGTAAGCCAATGAGCAGAGTGTAGGGTTTAATATCGTCATCGTTTTCAAATTCTGTATCTATTTTCAATACGAATTGGTTTGACGTTGATGATATGATCTCCCATTTGGAACCGGCATGTAAAAAACTTAGAATCAGTATTGTGCCGAAAATGGTTGTTATTCTGAAACGCATAAGGCGCAAAATATACGCAAAGTCTTCCTTAAGTAGATTGGATATATAGGTCCATTCAAAGTAATTTTTCATAGTCCTTTTCCATACGAAATGTAGGAGATGAGGTTCCATTCTTTCACCGATAAGTTTTGAGGAATTTATGTTTGATCTAGAAATGATTCAGGGGTTTTATAACAGTTTTTCACAAAAAGTGAAAGCTACAAGGGAAATCGTTAACCATCCGTTAACTGCAACCGAAAAAATATTGTATGCTCATCTTTTTGACCAAAATACGATTTCAAATTTTTATCGTGGTGAAGATTATGTTGAGTTTCATCCAGATCGTGTGGCGATGCAAGATGCTACTGCACAAATGGCATTATTGCAATTTTTACAGGCTGGAAAGAGTCGTACAGCTGTTCCATCTACCGTTCATTGTGATCACTTAATACAAGCCAAAGATGGTGCAGTCAAGGACCTTGATATCGCCAAAGTAACAAATGGAGAAGTTTATTCATTTCTTGAATCGGTATCAAATAAATATGGCATTGGATTCTGGAAACCAGGGGCCGGAATTATTCACCAAGTTATCCTTGAAAATTATGCATTTCCTGGTGGAATGATGATCGGAACAGACTCGCATACTGTCAATGCTGGCGGATTAGGTATGATTGCCATCGGGGTTGGTGGAGCAGACGCAGTGGATGTTATGGCCGGGATGCCTTGGGAATTAAAGTTCCCGAAACTTATCGGCATAAAATTAACAGGTAAGTTAAGTGGTTGGACTTCTGCCAAGGATGTCATACTAAAAGTGGCTGGTTTGCTAACCGTAAAAGGTGGAACAGGAGCTATCGTCGAATATTTTGGTCCAGGTGCAGAATCTTTGTCATGCACAGGAAAAGGAACCATTTGTAATATGGGGGCAGAAATTGGTGCAACCACATCCATGTTTGGATTTGATCAATCCATGGCAGATTATTTGACTAAAACTGGCAGAAAAGAAGTTGCAGAATTAGCGTTGAAAAACCAAGCCAATTTGATTGCAGACAAAGAAATATATGAAAATCCTGAACAATTCTTTGATCAGGTATTTGAAATAAATCTATCTGAGTTAGAACCCCATATAAATGGTCCATTTACTCCTGATTTAGCCACACCAATCTCAAAATTTGCAAAAGCTGTGAAAGAGAATAATTGGCCGGAAAAACTGGATGTTGGTTTAATTGGATCGTGTACTAATTCATCTTATGAAGATATTTCTCGTGCAGCATCATTAGCACAGCAAGCTATTGATAAAAATTTAAAAGCAAAAGCGGATTATACAATTACACCTGGATCAGAATTGGTACGATACACTGTTGAACGAGACGGTTATCTTGACATATTCGATAAAATGGGTGGGGTTGTATTGGCAAATGCCTGCGGTCCATGCATAGGGCAATGGGCGCGTCAAGGTGCTGATAAGTTAGAAAAAAATTCAATCATTACTTCCTTTAATCGAAATTTTGCGAAGCGGAATGATGGGAATCCGAATACTCACGGATTTGTCGCCTCTCCTGAAATTGTAACAGCTTTAGCCATTGCAGGTGATATGACATTTAATCCACTTACAGATTCATTGATGAATGAAAATGGCGAAGCAGTAATGTTGGATGAACCAATTGGGTATGAACTTCCGGCAGATGGATTTTATGCTGATGATATTGGGTATCAAGCTCCGGGTAAAGACGGATCTCAAACAGAAATCGTTGTTAATCCATCTTCCGAACGCCTGCAATTATTGTCTCCATTTACACCGTGGGACGGGAAAAATATCACGGGTATGACATTATTAATTAAGGCTAAGGGTAAGTGTACCACAGACCATATCAGTATGGCTGGACCATGGCTACGATTCCGTGGTCATTTGGACAATATATCTAATAATATGCTGATTGGTGCGATAAATGCGTTTAATGATAAAACCGACAATGTTAAAAACCAACTAACAGGTTTGTACGATAGTGTTCCTAATGTTCAACGTGATTATAAAGCTAAAGGAATCCCAACAATTGTTGTTGGTGATGAGAATTATGGTGAGGGATCAAGCCGTGAACATGCTGCCATGGAGCCACGTCATTTAGGTGTAAGAGTTGTACTGGTACGTTCCTTTGCTCGAATCCATGAAACAAACTTAAAAAAACAAGGAATGCTTGGTTTAACATTTGCTAATAAATCAGATTATGATAATATTCATGAAGACGATAGATTTGATTTTATTGATTTAGATTCCTTTATACCTGGTGAACCATTGACGTTGAAGGTTATCCATGCAAATGGCGAAACAGAGCAGATACTTTGTAATCATACTTATAATGATACTCAAATTGAATGGTTCAGGGCAGGATCAGCTCTAAATAAAATTGCTAAAGAAAATAAATAATACCATGAAAAGAGTACTAGTCACAGACCCCATTACAGATTCAGGGAAACTCATCCTTGAATCAGCGGGACTTCAGGTTGATTATTATCCTGACAAAACTGAAGACGACTTGAATAGGATTCTACCTGAGATTCATGGTTGGATCATCAGGAGTGGCACAAAAATAACGGAAGATCATTTTACAAGAGCATCTAAATTGGAAGCTGTGGGTCGTGCTGGTGTTGGCGTTGACAATATTGATATTCCTGCAGCGACCAAACATGGAGTTGTTGTGATGAATACTCCCGACGTTAATACAATTTCAGCAGCTGAACATACAGTGGGTCTAATCCTTGCGATGGCACGAAATATTCCGCAAGGACATAGTGGACTTCAATCTGGGGAATGGAATAGGCGTTTATTGGTTGGTACTGAGCTTCGAGGAAAAACTCTTGGAGTCGTTGGACTTGGGAAAATTGGTCGTGAAGTCATTCAACGTTGTCGATCCTTTGGTATGAAAATTCTAGGATATGATCCCTATATTAATCAGGAAATGTTCAATTCTGATGAAGTGTGTGTTACTGACATTGATACACTTACAAAACAATCAGATATTATAGCGCTGCACGTTCCATTAGTAGATGGGACCAGAGACTTATTTAATACTGAACGATTGGCGTTGATGAAATCAACAAGTCGGATAGTCAATGTCGCGCGTGGCGGTGTAATTAACGAAGAGGATTTAGCAACAGCTTTGAAAGAGGGGGTTATTGCTGGGGCAGCCATAGATGTTTTTGTCGACGAGCCTATTTCAGGTGATCATCCATTGGTTGGCGTCAACAATTGTATTCTTACCCCACATTTAGGCGCATCTACAGCAGAAGCAAAAGAAGGTGTTTCTATTGCAGTATGCGAACAAATCCGGGATTATTTGGAAAACCAAAAACTAACAAATGCTTTAAACCTTCCTATCTCGAATATGTCAGTACTAGGCGAATTACGACCCTATCTCGAATTAGCTGAATATATTGGGAAAGTGCAAGGTCAGGTTGTGATTGGTGCTGTTAAGCATATTAAAGTTGATTGTTTTGGACATTTATCTGAAACGAAGCCAATTGCTCTTGCTTTTCTCAAGGGATTATTATCGCAACGTACGCCTGACCGTATAAACTATATTAATGCAGAATCGGTTGCAAGAGAATTAGGAATCTCAATCGAGATAAGTAGTGGTGATTCAATCAAACCATTTTCTCATTTAATAAGAACTTTTGTTAAAACAGACAGTGGAAAAACTCGAATTGATGGTACAATATTTGGGCAAAACCAGATACGTTTTGTTAATGTACTGGGATTTGAGATGGAATTAAATCCTATAGGTAATTTAGTGTTAGTAAAAAATAGAGACGTACCTGGTGTTGTAGGAAACATTGGATCATTATTAGGCGATAGTAAAATAAATATTAATGCTTATTTATTAGGCAGAGATAAAAGTACGCATGAAGCGTTTGCAGTTATCAGGACAGATTCCGCTCTATCAGATAGTTTGCTCAATGATATCCGTGCATTAAATGAAATCATTAGCGTAATTCAAATAGATTGTAACTAAGGATATTCTTAGATTCCACATCCTTGTTGAAACTTTTCTTGCGATAAGTTTTTAAAGAGTGGAGTAATATTAATTTTGACTAGACAAAATATTAAATAAAGTAAAGGGGGCTATATGTCCAAAATGTGGGATGACCTCAAGAAAAATATGAAAGACTGGAGTACAGCTGCAGTTGAGAAAGCAGAAGAAGTCAGTAAAATTGCTGTAGCGAAGACCGAAGAATTAACCAAAATCAGTAAAGTTAAAATCGAGATTCATCAGTTACAGCGAGACAAATCAAAATCGTTCGAAAGAATGGGATTATTGACTTTTAACCATTTTCAAGAAAAGAAAACATTAAAAGTCAATGATGTCGAAGAAGTAAAAACTCTTATCGAAGATATTAATGGTCTGACACAGTCCATTCAAGAAAAAGAACTGGAAATACAAAGAATAAAAGAAGAACATAACATTGATATTGAAGACGAAATTCTCGATGCTGATGTCGCTGAAATAGAAGAAGAATCAAAAGAGTAATTAAATAGATTTTGGCTCAAGAAAAAAAACAAAACTCTTCTACATATCGTGCCCTAAATATATATTTATCTGAAATAAAGGGTATTAAACCTTATACCCCAAAAGAAGAAGTCGAGTTAGCACAGCGCGCCAAGGCAGGAGACAAGGAAGCCTTTCACGGATTGATCACCCATAATCTCCGATTTGTAGTTGCAGTCGCTAAAAAATTTCAACACCATGGCGTTCCTTTAGAAGATCTTATTAATGAAGGGAATCTAGGACTGATTAAAGCCGTTCATCGCTACGATGAAACAAGAGGATTTAGGTTTATTTCATATGCAGTTTGGTGGATTACGCAGAGTATTCGACTTGCAATTACAAAAACGGGACGCACCATTCGATTGCCGAGTAACGTTTCAGAATCTATCGGAGCTCTTTATAAGCAATCATTAGAATTAGAGCAGGTTTATGAACGAGAACCCACAACTGAAGAACTTGCAGATATAGCCCATAAAACGATTCATGAGATTGAATCATTGATAAAAAATTATAGTCCACCTACGTCTATTGATGAACCATTAAATGATTCAGATAATACAATGCACGAATTTCTCCGTGCTGAAAATAGTCGACCTGAAGCGAACTTAATTAAAGACTCGGTGCATTACGAAATTATGCAGGTCGTCCATACGCTTGATGAACGAGAAGAATTTGTCATAAAGAATTATTTTGGACTAGATGATACCAAGAGAAAGACGCTCGATGAAATTGGTGATATGATGGAAATCTCAAGGGAGCGAGTCCGCCAAATAAAAGAAAAAGCCCTTCAACGTCTTAGACATTATTCGCGTTCTCACCTATTGCGTTTATATTTATCATAATTTATTTAATTTTTTGCATATTGAATTCGATCTCAGTAAAATCTACGGTCAATTTGGATACATGCACCTTTGAATAAATATTCACCAAAAAAGTTTATCTTTCAAGCGGAAAGCGATCGCCAGGTCCGGCAATGGCATTTCTCGTTCAGCCAAATCATGGCTGCCATGGGATTTGCGTCTGTTTTAATCGGAGCGATTCTCTTTTTCTCAGCCGAGTTATTTACTCAATGGATTTACCAAAATCGTTTGAAGGAAATTCAAACTGAATACAGTTCAATTTTTAGTACATTGAATTTTTTACAAGAAGAAGTAATAAACTTGGATAGTCAATTGGGAGAAATTGAAGAACGGGATAAAGCTGTACGATCTTATGCTGATTTCCCACCTATTGACCAGGATGTGAGAGAATTAGGGATTGGTGGAATCCTTATTGAAAAGACTCCTGAAATTGATAATATGTTACCAAAAGTAAAGACCAGATTGACAGATTTAGAATTGGATATTGACCAAATATCCCGAAGGGTCAGACTAGAGTTGGCCAGCTACGAAGACATTTATGATAAGGTAAAGAAAGATACTGAAAAACTAAAACATATTCCTTCAATTCGACCTATAATTGGAGGATATTTAAATTCTGGCTTTGGATGGCGACCTGATCCGCTGGATGGAAAACGGCGATTCCACTATGGTTTAGATATTACCGTTTCTTCTGGAGCACCTATATTATCTCCTGCAGATGGTGTCGTACAGGAAGCTCGAATTCGCGGTGGGTATGGAAAATATGTAAAAATAAACCATAGCTATGGTTATAAAACTTCGTTCCTTCATATGTCACAATTAAATGTAAAAAAGGGTCAAATGGTCAAACGTGGTGACATCCTTGGAAAAAGTGGAAGTACAGGCCGTACAAGTGGCCCACATTTACATTATGAAGTGAAATATTATGGAACTCCTCTAGATCCACTCGATTATTTCTTTACCGGAAATATCAAATAATTTAACCTCCTTTTATTTTCATATTACCTAATGGATAAATCCTATTACATAGAAACATATGGCTGTCAAATGAATGTGGCAGACAGTGAACTTGTTGCTGGCCTTTTACAAAAGGATGGCTATATACAAACTTCCAATATGCAGGAAGCTTCTGCGATATTTGTTAATACGTGTGCTATACGTGAGCATGCAGAAGCAAAAGTACATTCACGCCTTGGAGAGTATCACCAAATCAAGAAACAAAACCCAGATGTTATCATTGGAATTCTTGGGTGTATGGCTCAACATTTAAAGGACGACATTTTAGAACATAAACCTTATGTCGATATTATTTTAGGTCCAGATTCGTATCGCAATTTGCCAGAATTGCTAAATCGAAAATTATACAATCCTGATCAACTGGTGGATACAAAATTATCAAAATATGAAGTCTATGATAATCTGTTTCCAAGTAGAAAAGACGGTATTAATGCATGGATATCCATCATGCGTGGATGTGATAAATTTTGTTCATTTTG
>JABMOV010000014.1 GCA_013203145.1 Fidelibacterota bacterium | reverse complement strand
GCACCGGGTTTATCTACCTGAAAATCCTCAGAAGCGGCCGGGTGATTAAGAACCAAATGAACATTCTCCATGTGCTCTTCAAATTTCATTGTATAGTCGAACGATCGTTTGACATCATGGGGATTAAAGGGAACATAAAAAGCGAAAACGCGAAATTCTTTTTCGGTCATGGGTACTGAAACCCAGGATTCACCCTTGCGATCTTCCTGATCAATTAACGTCATATCGGTGCCTGCATCGCTGACTTCCTTAATAAGGAAAACAGAATCGGTATTGGTTGGGATCATAAATGAGAACGTTTTATTCGCATTCACTTCCTCAAACACGCCTGTGAATTCAACCATGACACCAGGGTAATAGTATTCAGGATAGACAACAATACTGAGTTCTTCAATGCCTTCTGCTGCGAGCAATTGAAAAAGAATTATGAGTGGAAAGATGTATTTTTTCATGTGAGTATATTATTTTTGTGAATATTAATAAAACAAAATTTACAGTGATAAAAGCGTTCTTTATATGGAATTATTCAGTTTATAGAATCTAGCTATTCGGTGCTGATTCGGCGTCTGGAGCAATGTGTGTTAGCAGGCAACAACTAATTAATTTTTTGACTATGAAGTAGGGTTGAAATTTTCCCCCACTTAGAATCAATATGATAAGAAGATTTAATTTTTCCTAGATCTAATTTGATTTGTTTTGCCAATTGAAGTGCTAGCCTAACAGGTACAGCATTACCGATCATTTTATAACCGTCAGATACACTATTATAGTGGAACTGAAAGGAATCAGGAAATGTTTGAATGCGCGCACACTCTCTTACAGATAATCGTCTATACGAGTTTTCTTGACCTTTGATAAATTCACGTTTATTTGGCTCAAGGAACTTCATTTTAGGTGCTTGAGGATGAATCGGTGCATGTCGTCCACCAGCTTGGATTGTATAAGATTGTTCATCCCAACTTCTTACTCTATTTCTAGACATATATATGGTTGAAAATCCACCATTCATATATTCATGATTCGAGACTTTACAATCTTCTCCATTTGTAAGATTCTTAGGTAGCGCAGGCAATACAGTATCTTTTAAATCGAATATTGCATCTTTTAGTGTTATTCTTTGATTGGTAAATGGTGTAGTAGGACTCGGAAATTTGTATTCTATATTCAAATCGTTGCGATAACCAATAAAAAACAATCTCTTTCTATCTTGCGGGACTGAATAATCTCGGACATTTAATAGTTTGATACTTAGATTATATCCACACTCTCTGAATAAATCTTTAATAAAGTCCAAAGCAATCCGATTTCTAGGGGCTAACATTCCTGAAACATTCTCAGCTAAAAAGAACTTTGGTTGTTTATCCGATAATATTCTGATGAAGTCAAAAAACAATTGTCCTCTCTTGTCGGTTATTCCCCTCAATGAACCTGCTTCACTCCAACTTTGACAAGGAGGACCACCAATGATTCCATCACATTTTGGAATTTCCTTTTCATTGATAATTGTAATACTTCTTTTATCTAAATATGTATCCTTAAAATTATTTTCAAATGTTGACCAGATAGTTTTATCAAATTCATTCGCCCATATGATATTAAATCCTGCCTTTTCAAAACCAAGGTCTAATCCACCAGCTCCAGAGAATAATGATACTATTCTCATTAAACCACCTTGTACCTTATAATTATAGCATCTATGAGTTGAGCAGGATTATTAGGATTTTTGATTTGTATCTCTGAAAATGTATAATTGTCCTTAACCATATTCCTTAACAGTTCCCGGTCTTCGAGCGGAAAAGAATTAAACTTTTCTTTCTTCATGATACTAATTAATTGAAAACAATCGTCATCTGAATAAATATCAAGATAATCAAACACTTTTTTTGGATTCTTAATATGCCACATGCCTCTAATTCTTAAATCAGTAATTCCTAAAGGGTCAACTTTATTTACTTTGCCTAATTCATTTGTAATAGTGAATTCAACATCGCCAATTGTATTTATGCCATCTGAAATTGTTGTTTTAATTCTTTCATAAGTTTCTTTCTCTGCTGCAAAACAATCACCATAAACGAACCATAGACATTTCAGCTGTTTATTAACTACATGCCCCACTGCATAGATCATATCCTTTTTGTCCCAATCTTCACAAGTTCTACATGCAGATGTTATCATAGGACTAGCTGAGTAAAGTTTGGCTTTTGGATATGAGCTATTAAGTGCTAAAGCAGAACCCGATGATTCAACTTTTTTTGTTTCAATTGCATCACCTAGTTTAATCATAATATCAGGTGGATTATTCTGGTTACCCAAATATGAAAACACTTCATTCCATTTTTCCAACCTCTGAGTGTCGGTACAATCAAACGAATCGGCAAATGAATCCTTTATATATTCTTCTAACGCATCACCTGCAGAATTTGCACGATTATTTCCTGAATAATGATCCTGCACACTTATAATTGGACCTTCGATTATTCGAACTATTGTTTTAAGTAGATTTGTCATATATATAAATTAGCATAAAAGAAATGCTATTCCCAGCTACCTACTAACACCATTGTAGATGGAAAAATATTTAATATTTTTCTTTATTACTTTTGTCATTTTATTAATTAGATATTTACAATCCATTAACTATAAAGATTATAGATAGATATAATAATAAACAACTAATATATATCACTGACGGAGTTTGGGTATCAATGGCATTTATTTGTCCACCAGCTGACGAGATAGCTCTATGCTATGGTTCCAAGCCAGATACCCGAAATTAGCGATAGTATACTAAATGCCCATTTCTGAGTTTCTTCATTGTATTTCTGCGATAAGATAATGTAGAGAGCGCTTGCTCCAAACAGGAAAGAAAAACCCATTTTGATATATAGTAATAATAGTGGTGATATATCATCGGGTTGATCAGGCATCATATTTCTTTCCATAATTCCGATTGAATCTGCCATGGCTGGCATAGGAAGATTTACAATTCCGTCCATCGGCGTATTCAATTCAGAAGGAACCATGTTGGGAATAGATTGGCTTTGTGATGAAGTAAGATTGATAAATACGGTGATACTTGTAATTGTGAAAAATAACGATAATATGATGCTAACGATTCTGGTCATTGTTTAACCCTCCTGAAATAACTGATTCGACGTCACTATGATTACTACATTAATCTTGGGATATAACTTTCTTTATCCGCACTTAAACGGTGATTATTACCCACATCCAGAACATCAATTGTTTTCTCGATGAATATCTTAATAGCGCTAATACGTTCATCAAACCAAGATTTAGGTGTCCTTCTTTTTTTCCCACCCTTCAAGATTATCCGATTACCAGGATGGCTAAAAAATGGTTCTGGAGGCATATGAGGTACTATATCCCCCGTATTGACAACCCTCCAATGTGGTTTGTTTTTCATTTCTTTATTCAATCTATCTGCAAATATCCCATCTCCAGGTCTGGGACTTGCAAATGTATAAATTCCATATATATCGTATCCATTTTCGATCAGCATCCCAGCGTATAGTGAACACAAGGCTCCACCTAAACTGTGTCCCGTCATCCATAGTTTTTGGTTCTTATTGCGGAACCTATCAATGGTTTTTGTCAATTCTATAACCGCAGGGTATAATGCATCCTGAAATCCTTCATGTGCTTTACTACCCTTAAATGGACCGGGATCCCTAACAGCTTGAAAATTTGCAAACCAGTCCTTTAGATCATCACTTCCTCTAAAAACGATAATTACATCTTTGTCATCCGCCATCACAAAGCATTGCGTATCAATGTCTATACCATTTGTTACAGTAATAAATTCGACCTGGCGATATTTCCAACCTTTTGCAATCGATATGATAGTCGATTCTTTTTTCTCATAAGCTAAATCACAAGCTATCGCGAGCGATCGTGCAGTTGCAGAATCATATGCCTTTACCCGTCTGACTCCAATAAAACTTTCATAGTATTTTGCCATTTTATACTCCGTTAAACAACTTTAAGGATAGTATTAATAAGTAAATAAACCTTTAATTATTTAAAATATACGAATTACCACCCAATTATGGTATACGCTCTACTACGTATTTTTATAGATTATTTATAGTAATAGTGATGGCTAGAAAACTTAGGGTATGAATATCTTGCTACTGGTGTTTGGCGTCCGTAGGTGCTGGTGTTGGGTTGCTTGATCTTTTGATATAGTCAATGGCTGCTTCAACAGGCAGATAATCTCCAACCCTAAAATTAGTACTTGGAAACTGCTTAGATAGATATCCAATAAACACTCGAATTGATTTCATCGCAATATCAATAGAAATGTTTTGTTCACCTGGTAGAACAGTTATTGCTTTATGATCCAATTCTCCATTCTCGAATACTTCAAGAAGTCCAATTGGCTGGCACTCAATAATACTACCAAGTTTTAATTTTTCTCGCGTTAGTATGTAACAGTCTACGTTATCACCATCTTCGGTTGTTGTCTCTAAAATGAAGCCATATGGAAATGGATAAGGTGCAATTAGCTCAATTGAGCCCAAATACTCTAAAGTCTTCTCATTGTGTCTATTTTTTATTTTCAATCCTGCTTCGTTCTGGATAAATGCTTTAATCGTAATATTCACTAATCAAGCATCCTAACGAGAGAGCTCCGGGGCGTGAAAGTTATTAATACATTTCATTGTGACTGAAATTAACATATTTAACTCAAAATTCCTCATTTCCACGCTACCTGCGTTTCACAGCCTGCCCCGATTATCGGGGTCGTAGTAGCGGGTGTTAGATGCCCATTGGCTAGACTATAAATTATCGTATTAATCTCTCCAGTAAAAAATCCTGTAAGTCTCTCCTACCGTCGAGCACACAGTGAACAAAAATCTGATTATCGACGATCTGATATATCATTCGATACGACTTAAAATGGACTTCCAAATAATCCACGACGTTAATTCTTTTTAATTCCG
>JABMOV010000148.1 GCA_013203145.1 Fidelibacterota bacterium | reverse complement strand
GCCCAGTGCATGGAAATATCAAATCGACCAACGCCAGACTTTAATCCTACCATTTTTTTTGCCAATTCCCACGATTCCGCCGGAGCTAGAATTGCATCAAATGTATTTCTGTCTCCAAAA
This sequence comes from Fidelibacterota bacterium, assembly GCA_013203145.1. GTDB lineage: Bacteria > Fidelibacterota > Marinisomatia > Marinisomatales > JABMOV01 > JABMOV01. The sequence goes on along the minus strand of JABMOV010000148.1, from coordinate 2,874 downwards.
GGAATTTCAATGCGAAACGCCATAACGCCCGGTTGGTCATAGGTTGGATCCATAATATCTTTGCTATTAAAAATATCCAAAGGATTCCAGGCATATCCTGAACCAAGACTTAGGGGTTGCCGACCAATGGTAATGTCAGCTTTCGAGAAAGATAACCGTGCGTAAAGATTGTCAAGATAAAGAGTATCCGTTATTGCTAATGGGTAATCTGATATCCGCGATGAATCTGGAGTGCCGAGAGGATTAATGGCGGATTCCCACATTTTATTTGGTAGAAAATCCAGCATATTCCATGTGGTTTTTCCGAAATACTTCTGAACATTGATATTGCCTGCTATTAAAACATCGTTTCGACCTGACTCAAAATCCAATCGTAGTTTGGTATATCCAAAATTGTACGCCTGATTATCAAAGTTCATCCGATCGTATTCAGTCTCCATATATCCTAGAAATTCAACTTGAGCAAATGCAAAAACAGGGAGAAAAACCAGTACCCACTTTATCATTTTTTAAGATTCCTTTCTGAGAAAAACCCCTCTGGCGGTTCCCATGAATAGGACATCTCTTTTGTCGCCATTATCGTTTCTGAATTTTCCAGATGGTTTTTCATTCGAATTCTCATTGCTGTTGGATACCCGTCTATTGTTTGTATATCTTCCAAATAAAGCGATTTCTCGATGCGATCCTTGGGGTCAGCATAATCAATTTGTATAGGATAAAAGTCTGATGCGCGAACATATAAAAGAACCTTGGGATAGTCCGATGTATTCTTCTCTGTTTCGCTCCCCTCCAATTTCCAGCATTCTACGTTATTCAGGATTTCAAGTCCCAAGTTTTCAACAGAATAGTCTTCCTTCCATGTTTCATCCGATGACATATCATCAAAGGTGAAATCACTTCCCTGAAGCTTTGCATTGGATGTCAGTTTTCTTACTCGGCGAGTTCGTGGAAAGTAGGTCCAGATATCGTCACCATTGTTCAGCATCAAAAACGTTTGACCTTTTACGCTGGTAGGTTTTAAATAGCGCATGAGTGCTTTTTCGCTTTTGTTCCCGCTATACATCTCCAATAGATATGTCCGTGATTGACCATTGCTGGATGTAACAATTTGTTCCATAATGCCTTGGCTATTTTCAGGTGACATTATTTCAACCATTTTATCAATAATGTCATCGCCAGATGGCTGTTGAGCTAATGTTATGGAAAAAAGCAAAAAGAATAATCGACTTAGATTGTATCTCATAATTTGATTCCCTTCAAAAAGGATTCCAGAGCTTCGTCTAACAGAAGCTTAAAGTTTGATGTGTCCTTGATAAAAACATATTGCCAAACAATGCCATCAATAAACGCCAGAAATAATGTGGCAATACCCGGTGGATTAATCTCACGAAATTCCCCGTTCTGTAATCCTTCGATCAATATAGTCTCCACCAGTTCTCGGTAGGTTGAATACATGTCTACCATTGTATTGGTCCCCTCGTCAAACATGTGTCCTCTTGCGCCATGAACCAATAATTCTGTTACAATAAGTAGTTCGTCACCCATATGATTAATATGTTCCACGCTGATGGAAAAGATTAAGCGGAGTTTTTCTTCTGCTGAAACAGGTTTCTTCAGTACTTCCGCCACCACATCAATCATCCCAGTTGTAACGTGTTCTTCAATTGCTTTGAAGACATCCGCTTTGCTGGAAAAATATTCATAAACCGTTCCTTTGCCAATACCTGCCTCTTTTGCGATATCAGCTATTTTTCCTTTTTCCAATCCTTCGCGAGCAAAAACACGAATTGCAGCTTCTATAATTTGATGTTTCTTTGGCATAACCTATCTTTATTATTTGTTGACTGACCGGTCGGTCGGAACTTAAGGATAAACTTTTTTATAATTCAATACTATAGTTTGGACTTCTCTGCTAATTCGGTATTACGTGCGGGTTTGTCTGCGGTGTGAAGGCAGAACAACAAATTAAATCTTTAGTTTTACAGTGCTTCTTTAATTAAACCTTAAAACTTATACGTTTGATCGTCCTTACCATCCCCATTGAAAATCAAACAAGGGGACCCAAATCGGCAATAACGGAATATAAGGCGGTATGAGATTCCATTGGTTTCCAAAAGGATATTGACCAAAAACAACTTTATAGCCAACTGTTGCCCTGAATCGATCTGATTTCTTCCAGACCAATAATCCTTTATGCTCAAATCCAATCGTAGCATCCTTATTTGCCATGAGGAAAAGATCATCATCTAAATGAAGTTCCCATTTTTTGGCAATACTGATTACAAAATCAGCTCCTATTCTAAGATATGCTCCATTATACAGCGGTGATAATCGTTGATATATCAAAGGAAAATCAATAGTGGTTCGCTCATCCAGATCGCCAAAAGCTTTTCCGAGACCAAGACCCGTTTTTCCCGTCATTAACACTTTATCATTAATTGGCCTGGAAACGCGTAATTCGTTATATAGTAAAATGGCTGCAGGAAATTCAAATTCAGGGGAGACCAAACCACCTGTACCTTCTTTTGCCAACATATTTAGTAACGGCGTTGGATAATATGCAGAATGTACGGAAGCCCAAGTAGCCTGAGGTTGACGCTTCCACACATGTTTTATTGACGCGTTGGGCATGACAAACATTGCCAGTGGATGAACAGTGATCTCTGTGCTTGGAGAATATCCAACTTTTAGAGGTTGGAACAAGCCAACTTCCCATCGTCCGTGAGGTAAAACATATGCTGTTCCTTCAGACCAGTTTTGAGATAAATGTTGTGCTGAGACAAGAGAAAATAGAAATCCTAAAATTAGTAGTTTTTTCATAGTCCCACATCCCAGCGCGCCGAAACGGGTAGATGATCGATTGTAGATGCTTTT
>JABMOV010000147.1 GCA_013203145.1 Fidelibacterota bacterium | reverse complement strand
TATTGAGAATAATTATATAAACATCATAATTATCAATTCAAAAGGAATAAATTCCGCTACTATTTCATAGAATTCTCATTCTAATTTCATTTTTTATGGGGAGGAAAAATAAATGCATCATTTATGTCAACAAATAATTCCAAAAAGATTAAATGTAATTATATCAAGTGGGAAATCACATTGCATATTAACAAATTTGATGTTTCCATTGTTTTTATTCTTATATGACGATAGTAAATCTCAAACCAAGCACAAAAATGATGACGAAACTATAAAAGTGACCGTATCACAAGTAGTTGATTTACATAGTAGGAGTACTATCGGACTCGCCGATGGTATTGTACCGGAGATTCCTCCACCGGCACTTAACATATCAACTAAAATAACGATTTCCACAGTAACACCTGATTTTTGCTCTGAAGAAAATCAAAATACTGGAATTCATCAAACTGGCTACTGCACCTCACAACTATTATTACATAAATCCGATGGATTAATATTTGATTTCCCGATAACTGTCAGTTCTCCTGTTATAGAGGATAGAGATAATCTTAACTACACTTGGAGTTCCATAGGTGGAAGCATAAGTGACAATGGTTTAGCAGTAACCAACACAGGGCAGCCATCGTTTGACAAGGCTTACACTGTCACCTACGCGGTGAAAGATGGAAATGGGGGTGATGACAGTGACACAATGCAGGTAACAGTGTCAAGTGGGGGAACAAGAACCGTTACAGACATAGACGGTAATGTTTATCAAACTATAATTATTGGAAACCAGGAATGGATGTCCGAGAATTTGAAGGTAACGCACTACCGCAATGGTGATGCAATCCCGCATTTGACTAATGACGTTAATTGGACAAGTACCTCATCGGGAGCATATTGTGTTTATGAGAATGATGAAGGTAATGTTTCGACCTATGGCAGATTGTACAACTGGTTTGCGGTTGATGACAGACGAAACATTGCGCCTGTAGGTTGGCACGTACCAACGGATGCTGAATTCAAAGAATTAGAGATGTATATAGGAATGAGTCAAATTGAAGCAGATGACACAGGATACCGTGGTATAAATGTAAGTGGCAAACTTAAAGAGTCGGGATCCACCCATTGGAATAGTCCTTATGCAGGTGCAACCAATGAAAGCGGTTTTACAGCGCTTCCCGGTGGTTATCGTTATTATAACGGTGGTAATTACAATCATATGGGCAGCAGTGGTTCATTCTGGACATCGACCAAGAGTCCTAAAAAAACAGCCTGGTTCAGGACGTTGGATTACCATTGGTCAGAAGTCTACCGGAACAGCCACTACTTTAAGACATATGGATTTTCAGTTCGTTGTGTGAGAGATTCGGGTAGTTCTGATTAAGAAATATACATCTGTGATTATTTCTTTATTTAGTGTTATTGAACCGACTCCACCTTGAATATAATCAACTAGACTACAGGTTCCCTGACCCAACATCCCTAATAATAAAACAAATTATTTACGACAAAACTATGTGATTTTTCATACCATTAATTTTCTTGTACGGATTTAAATGAGGAAAACATGAAATGAAGTTTCTCAGCTCATAATGAGTATTAGAGTTAATGGAATAATAAAAAACATAACAACTATATACATAAATGGAAAAATTCGATTTTTTACAGCCAATGCCGCAAAAACCTCTGCCATCTTAATCGGAATATTTCTAATTATTGGAAATGGCCAAACTACTAGAATTCCGAAAACATTGAATAGCAGGTGTGCAAACGCTACCGCCAAAGGTGTTACAGATGCGGTTACCAGACTCGCGAGAATTGCTGTAAATGTTGTACCGATATTTGAACCAAGCGTATAGGGGAATATTTGCCGTAAGGTTAAAATTCCAGCACCTGCTAACGGTACAACCAGAGACGTGGTAATGGAACTGCTTTGAACCAGAATAGTGATGGCCACACCAAACATCAAAGCACGATTCCAGGTTTTAAATATATGCGTATCGAAAAAAGCTTCCAGTTTGAAAATAACCAAGTTGCGTATAACTATTGTTAGATATTTCAATGATATAAACAACATTATAAAAGCGGTAATCAGTACTAACCAATAGGGATTGAATAAGTCCTGTGCCTTAAATAGATCAGTAATCAGATTTACCGCTGGGTTTGTTACCATTTTGACCGGACTGTTGAATGTTACGGTATCTGTTCCAACGAATAGTTCTGCTAACCAGTAGGCACTCCGTCCAATAAAATTAGTTTTCAATTAAATCGGAAGTAGAATGCAAACTGACATTAAATTGTAAAAATCATGAACGATTGATGCAGCAAAAGCACGTTCAAATTCTTTTTTCCTGACAATATGACCAAGGGAAACGATTGTGTTAGTTATTGAGGTCCCTACATTAGTACCCATGATATAAGGTATCGCAGAGGCAAGTGCCATTCGGGAATCATCACCGAAAGAACCGGCGGCTACCATGCCTACCACCAGTGAGGTTGTTGTAGAGGAACTTTGGATTAAACTGGTGGCAAGTATGCCAATGAATAAACCGACCAAAGGGCCTGCGGAACTCTGAATTAATTGTTCAGCAAACGATCTGCCAAGTCCTTTGAATGCTCCACCAATCAATCCGATACTAACCAAAAAGAAATATAGAAGTGTGAAAATTGCTATCACTTTCAGTAGGGACTTCAAGATCTGAGGAGATTTAGGTACGTTGACCAATATTGCTTTCAGTCGAAAATGGACAGAATTTTATCGGGGTGTGGGGATTCTGATAGCAAAATTATGATTAGTTGCTTTATTGTTTCTCAAAATTGAATAATGAAAATATTGAAGAAAAATGTTCTACAGTTTTGAATTGCTCTAATCAGAGCGCTATTCTTCGGCATGATGACTCTGCGAACTGGCGACTGACAGATGGTCTCTTTTACTAGAATTAATATTTCATTTCTAACATTCATTAAATATTTATTGTGTCGCAAAATCCATAGTCCATCGAAGTAAATTTATTAATACGAGAATAGTTCCTTCTGTTCGGGAGAGAATCCAGCCAGTTCTGAGAAAAAAAACAACCAATACCACCATACCGACAAGCATAGCTAAACTTCCAATAGCATTAGAAGATACGGTTAAGGGGCTTATAATTCCTGCCAATCCAAGGACTCCTAAGAGATTAAAAAGATCACTTCCAATAAGATTCCCGATAGAAATTCCATGTTGGCCTTTGATAACAGCGATTAAGGAGGTTACCAACTCTGGCGCAGATGTACCAGCCGCGATAATTGTAACTCCAATAATCCATTCTGATAGACCAAGATCCTGTGCCAGAGCTATAGCGCCAATTTTTAAAATGTATCCTCCAACTACAACCGCTGTTATTCCTAATAAAAGAAATAAAATATCTCTGGTTCTAGCAGAAGCAAACTTTATACCTATTCCACGATTATCTTTTTGTGTGAAAAGAAATATAATGTACAGGATCAAACCAAGAAAAAGAATTAAACCTTCGAAACGTGTAAAAGTGAGATCCCAGAAAAAGAAAAGAATAACAATTGTGGTCGCCATCAATACTGTACCGTCCCGATATACAAGTATCCTATCAGTTTTAATACTTTTAATAATGGCAATTCCACCTAAAATAAACCCAAGATTAAATATATTTGAACCGATCACATTAGAAACAGAAATATCAGATTGCCCACTTATTGCTGCGTTAATTGTGACAGCAAATTCGGGTGCCGAAGTACCAAAAGCTACTACTGTAAGGCCAATTACTAGAGGGGAGATATTCAGGCTATATGCGACTTTAACTGAATTATCAATTAGTAATTCAGCGCCTTTCCAAAGTAAAATAATAGAAAAAGCGATTTGTACAATATTGAATATTTCCATGGAATTATATATGCATTCTTCTTATTTATTTTATATAAATCAAAAACCAATTTAGAAGTATTTCTCTAAGTGGTTTGGTTACTACACCAATGAAAACAACAAAAACAATAAATACCAAGAATATCATAACCCAAAAGAAATCACGTTTGTCAATTGGTTTGTATTTTAACAAAATGATAAGTATGTCTTTTTCGATATTGTTTGGGAATTTTATCTCAATTTGTCAATTATCATTAAGAGCATAATTACCCCAAAAAAGAGTAATGGTATAAATAATGATGGATCAATTCTCTTCAATGTACAGCCTCTTTAACTATTTTCTGAAGTATTCAATTTCTTCTGTTCATATCTAGATATTCTTTATGATGGCAATAATCCGTTTCCTATAAAAAAAGCCAGCGCGTACTCTATTTGTGAGTATTTCGTGCTGGCTTACGTCAAAGCTTACTTTTCGATTAAGAATAAGTATTCTGCTTCGTCAACCAAGACTTGTATTTCAATCCGTTAGTTAAATCAATATTATTTAAATACCGGATTATTGAATCATATTGGTAATTATTTTTTCCTTAGCGACCTCTACGTTAATATTGAATTTCTCTTTTTAGCTTAAAGAGATTAAGCAGGTTCCCATTTGAAAGCAATCAAATTTGGAGGTTCAATCTTTCTTCTAAATTTGTATCTAGCACTAGAACAAAGATTCTTTCACCCGTCCGTGTGCTAATGTCAGTATGCACGGTAGTTACTTGTACTTTAGTTATTTTATGAACCATCTCTTCGATGAGATGGCGAGTGCTTTCAATCAAACGCATCCGTGACAGTTTAATTAATTGAGCTCCATCAATTTCTTTAGTTAATAGTATTTCTGCAGGTGTCAAAACATCCATAAGTCGAATGAGCAAGATGTCTTGAATTATGAAAGTTCTCGCTTCTTTAGGACCGCGACCAAGTTGTTCTTTCATAAACTGTGTAAAAGCAATACTGATCTCCGCTTCTATTTGTCCTTTTGTTTTATTATTTATAATCACTGTAGTTTATTCCCTTAACTTTATCTATTTCTTAGTCGAATCTTTAGTTTTGATAGTAGAAGGTCAAAATATTAGTAATAGTCTTGAGGTTATTAACCAAAATACAGTATTTAAAAATAACCCAGTATTTATATATTCAACAAAACGGTACCCTCCCGGACCATAAACCATAAGATTGGTTTGATAACCCATCGCAATCAAAAAACATTCCGATATTGCATAACATATCTCCACTGCAAATGGAGTTAACACAATGATTGCAGTATTATTGGAAGGGCCAGAATCCATAGTATTAATCCTAATGGCAATCCAACTTTAATATAGTCAGAAAACTTATAGACTCCAGGATCATAAACCATGAGGTTAGTCTGGTATCCTACTGGAGTAATGAATGATGAGGATGCATTACAAGAAGCTATCAATCCCTTAGTGGGCAAACACCGGATCAGGTATATTTCAATCAGCCATTAAAGGAACTGGCTGCATAATGAACATAATCATGGAATTGACACTACACCTTAAATCTTAAAAAATGTGTCCAGGCGATAGGGTCCTCCTCAAATCAAATCCACTAGTAATTTTCAATCGAAAATTCATGATTATATCCCAAGACAAACATATCAGATAAGATAAGATCAGTTCAGTTCAAATAGTACCATAATAATATTGACAGTAATTTTGACTTGGTATATGAGTCACCCGTCAATTAATATATTAGATAAGGATTCCCAATACTAATGATAGTGTGGACATTGATATTAATGATTATTAAAATAACTTTTCCAATTACCTTTAATACTGCCAATGGTGAAGTTATTAAAAGATTAAAGAAACCTTAAAAATGGAATATGTATTATTAAAAGATATCGTCTATATCTTTGGATTATCCATAATCATCCTCGTCATATTTCATCGTATTAGAGTTCCTTTCATCGTAGGTTATTTGCTCACCGGGATTTTTGTAGGTCCCAACGGCCTAGCTTTAATTGGGAGTTCTCAAGAAGTAGAGGTATTGGCAGAAGTAGGGATTGTACTCCTGCTGTTTACAATCGGAGTAGAATTCTCGTTCAAAAATCTGCTGCAAATCAAGCGCTCAGTTCTCATTGGGGGACCTCTGCAGGTAATTTTCACGTTTATTGCTGGATTTTTGATTGCTCAAAGCCTAGACAGATCCTCAGGGGAGTCGATTTTCATAGGATTTCTCTTATCCCTTAGCAGTACAGTAATTGTACTAAAATTATTTCAGGAAAGAGCAGAAGTTGATAGTCCACAGGGACAGACGGCGTTGGGCTTTCTAATCTTTCAGGATATCATCATTTTGCCCATGATGTTACTTACACCACTATTAGCGGAGGATTCCACGCATTTGGCAGAATCTCCATACCTTATTGCGGTCAAAGGAGTTGGTATCATCTTTTTTGCCATTGTTAGCGCCAAATGGATTGTACCTAAAATACTATATTATGTTGTGCTGACTCAAAGACGTGAACTTTTTGTTTTAAGTATAATCACAATCTGTTTTTCTGTGGCATGGATTACTTTTAGTGTGGGTCTTTCTCTTGCCTTGGGTGCATTTTTAGCCGGATTGGTCATTTCTGAGTCTGGGTATAGCCATCAGACTCTTGATACTATTTTGCCTCTACGTGATGCTTTTCTAAGTTTCTTTTTTATCTCTATTGGTATGTTATTGGATATAGTATATTTTTACGAACATCTCGGTCTAATTATTCTGTTTGTTTTAGGTATATTGGTTATTAAAACAGTAACTGCCGGATTTGCATCATTTCTAATAGGCTTCCCTCTCCGAACTGCAATATTAACGGGACTTGCAATAAGTCAAATAGGGGAATTTTCGTTTGTCCTATCAAAAACAGGACTGATGTATGGGTTTCTTTCTGGGAATCTTTTCCAGCTGTTTATATGTGTAGCAATTTTGTCAATGGCGGCTACTCCATTTGTAATTGCTATTTCTCCTCATCTGGCTGATTATCTGGTAAAGTTACCATTTCCACAGAGGTTAAAATTTGTTGAGTATCCTCTTAAACAGAGAAAAAATACTTACGCTATTAAAGATCACTTAGTAATTATTGGGTATGGTTTCAATGGCAGAAATCTTGCTCAGGCAGCAAAAATGGCCGGAATTCCATATTCAATTCTTGAAATGAATCCTGATCTCGTAAGAAAAGCAGATGTGAAAGATGAACCAATCTATTATGGTGATGCAATTCATGAATCCATCCTTAAATCAATAAATATTAAGGAGGCAAGAATTGTTGTGGTAGCAATTTCCGACCCTGTTGCAACGAGGCGAATAATTAGTATTATCCGAGAAATAAGCCCCCATATACACATAATTGTACGCTCTCGCTATACCCGGGAGTTAAATCCTTTGCTTGAATTAGGAGCAAATGAGGTAATACCTGAAGAGTTTGAAACATCCGTTGAAATATTCACTAGGGTTTTGACAAAATATCTGATCCCACGTGATGAAATTAATGCCTTTATTTCCGAGGTAAGGTCTCACTGTTATGAGATGCTTCGCATGCCTTCAAACGTATCAGCAAATTATTCTGATTTAGAACATCATATTCACAACCTCGATATAAATACGTTTCAAATTCATGAAGATTCTCCACTAAAGGGATTAAACCTTGCCCAAATCAATCTAAGAAAGAGATATGGGATTTCAGTCGTGGCAATTCAAAGGGACTCAAAGATATTGCCCAACCCAGATGCAAATATGATTCTTCAAAGAAATGATGTGCTGTTTTTTATTGGTCCTTCTGAAAATATAATAAAAGCTAACAACAAAATTGCATCTTCAAATGGATCGGATGATGTATTATAAATATGTATTTTCTCGTAGACCTGCCCCATAGTGGTGTCAATATTTTAATCAGGATTGGCACTATTGATCCGTACGATATTGCATTTTATAGCGACACAACTAGACAGAAGTAGACAAATATATAGTCAAATTATTGCACACTTTTGATCTGAGATCGTCGACAACCCTCTGAGCTGTCAAGTCGGAGGTCGTCCCCTACAAGTCTGGGTCGATCCCGCTTTTGTAAAACCTCATTTCTCGTTAATTGGTAGAGGGTTTTTGTTTCACGTTTTAGCAAGCATTCAAATAACTTTTAAATTAAATAAAGTGAATAATTAATTTCGTAATTTTAGTATGAATAGTCCAGAATTGTTATTTAATCCCCTATAATAAAAGTTCGTATTTCCGTAATGAACGCTTGTCCGAGACAGGTATAAACCGTTCTACGTTTCTATTTTCCGAAAATCTTCTATTTTTTGAAGGCGAATCTGTAAGTGATTATATAATAGGCTTTAGGACTTATAACCCAGAGGTATTCTCATAAACAGAGAAACAGAGAATTTTGGGGTATTTTTTATGGTTTCCGTATGATGTGTAGGCGAACATTACGGAGTTGCGAACTAATGTATTGAGAACATTTCAATTTCTACATTCCCGCAAGTTTACATATTACGATAGATACAGAAATAGCCACTGGGAAACAGTGGCTATTTGAATTGACGGAAGTTTATATCCGTCTTGGTAGCGGGGGAAGGATTCGAACCTACGACCTTTGGGTTATGAGCCCAACGAATAGCAAGTATTATCAATAACTTATGATAGTGTTGTGACGGATACGTGACATACAAGTGCACCCGCCACCGGAGCTGATGATCAAAACGGATGGACTATAAATTCCATGTTTAGATAGGAGAAAACCACTGATTGACTATCATCCTTGTTCGGAAATCCATTACAATCAGATAGAGGTAAATACATTGGAATGTTAACATCAGTCGACTAATTTCAAATCATCTATTGCGTAGTTGACAGATTTAGTTCAAACAGTCAATGTCTTGAACCTATGCTATCGTTGCATTTTAGAGACTATTATTTGATGTTTTTGGGGGTTTTCCATAGTGTTACAAGGAAAATTACAGTGTTAAGGTATAATCAATTTACATGACTCTTTTTACCTACCAACGCCACGGGTATGATATTGCCTTTGCCAGTAAGTATGAGCATGAATTTGAAAGCTGGTTTGAGAACCTAGCTAAGAAGCTGCACCCCGGAGGTGATTGCCAAGGGGTACGGTTGACGCAAGGTGATGGAAAAATAGATGCTTTTGTGATAAATCGGCAGATTGTATATCAGTGCTACGCTCCTCAAACCTTCAAAACGAGTTCTGCTACCGCTAAAATAAAGGATGACTTTTGGGGAGTTCATGCTCATCTGGGGGGTAACTTAAAAGAGTGGGCTTTCGTTCATAATCATTGCACAGGAAACTTAGATAAAGACTCTTTAAAAGCGATAAATGATATCAAAACGAAATTGGTTGCATCTGGTGAGGAGATTAAGCTACGAGTTTTGGGGAAAGAAGCATTGTGGGAGGAGCTAGTTGAGAAACTAGACTTCACTCAGCTGCGAGCGCTCTTCGGAGAGCCAAACCCTGTAGAACTAAATTATGAAAGTCTTGAGAAGATAATTTATAGTTTGAAAATGGCGGACTACACACCAAGTACTGATCCTATATCTCAGCCGGATGTCGCTAAGCTCGATTTCAACAAGCTGGGTGAAAGTTCAAAGGCTATGATTAAAATGGCTCGAGCGGTTGATTACAAGGTAGGAGAGTATTTTGACCGTTGCTCTGATTTAGAGTTGGGCGAAAAGGTAGCCGAAAGATTTAAGGCTAAATATGTTCAGTACAGAGATATAGACACACTTCCACCTGATGAGATATTTAATAAGCTTCAATTTGAGGTAGGTTGGAAGGATTCTCCAGATGCACAACACACATATGCCTGTATGGCCATCCTATCATTCTTTTTTCATCAATGTGATATATTTGAGAACAATCCTGTCCAATGATTCTACCGACAAAGCACATTAGCCAACATAGATCTCTCATCGGACAAGGAGGTAAGATTATCCAAGCACTTCAGATGCGGGAGCACACCGTATCTTCACTTTGGGATACAATTCAACATGATGCAATAGACCAAGAAGCAGTCACATTTGATTGGTACATCCTTTCGCTAGATCTCCTGTTTGCGATCAAGGTAATTGAATTAGAAGAAGGCATAATAAAGACTGCGAGTACGAATTGATACACAGAATTAACAGCTCAATTAGCACATTCAAAGAGATGAGATTTAAAGAGGGATTGAATATTGTTGTAGCTGAGAAGTCGGAAGGTGCAACCAAAGACCAAACGCGCAACGCAGCTGGAAAATCTAGTATGATAGAAATAATACACTTCCTACTTGGTTCCAACGCCCCAAAGACAGGGTTCTTTGCAAACGAAGTGTTTAATGAAGAGAACTTTGAACTTGAATTTGATTTAGCTGGTAAATGTCTTTTGGCTAGCCGCTCCGCAGGTGATAGTCCAGACCGGAACAAGTTGTTCTTTGCCGGGGATGTGCCTTCTTTTATTGAGGAGAAGTACAAAACGCAGAAAGCCAATGATACTAAGTACATTCCACTTAAACAATGGAAAGAGATCCTCGGAGAAGAAGCATTTGGTTTAGGCAGTGTACACACAAAGTTTGGACCAACTTTTCGATCGCTCTTTGCCTATTTCTGTAGGCGGGAGCGAAGAGGTGGTTTCCAAGATCCATTTCACCAGTTCGAGAAACAGATGGATTGGGATCGTAATGTAATGTTAGCCTATCTGCTGGGCTTTGACTGGAGAGTTCTTTCAGAAATGGAGAGACTTAGAATAGAAGAACAGCATCTTGATAAGCTAAAGCGAGAGTTAAATGGGACAGGTCTTGTTGGCCAAGTAATTGGTAAATCATCAAGCCTTAGATCACAACTCACATTATTAGAAAGCTCATTGAAACAGCTTGAAGATGATGTAAATGCGTTCCGTGTACTTCCACAGTATGAAAGCATCGAAAGCGAAGCATCTACACTGGCAAATAAAATATCAGCAAACGCTAATGCAAATACTCTTGATTTGAGGTTAATAACTGATTTAAAGAAATCGATGGAATCCGAAGAACCACCCTCTAACGATGATCTCAAGAGACTTTACAATTCAGTGGGAGTGCAATTACCAGATGTTGCTGTACGTAAATTAGAGTCTGTGTCTGAATTCCATAACAAGGTAATTGAAAACCGAAGAACACATCTAAGTGGTGACACAATTGCAGCAGAACAGCGTATCGAGAAGCGCAAAATCGAATCAATTGACATGGAAAGTCGACGCCAAGAGCTGATGGGATTACTTCAAACCCATGGAGCCTTAGACCAATACAACGAAATGCAGAAGGAAGTTAGTCGCGTAAGATCCAAAGTTGAAGTTTTGAAAAGGCAATATGAAGTAGCCCATAAAATTGAAACCGGAAGTATGGATTTGGATGTGAAACGTGCCAAACTTCATCAGAATCTGGTTAATGATTTTCGGGCAAGAGGCGAGAGGTTGGACGAAGCCGTTTTGCTGTATGCGGGTCTCTCAGAGAAAGTTTCTGAGAGGTCTTCTGTGCTTGAGATCGAACCGACAAAAAGGGGGCTTCAGTTCTCAATCTCAGGAGGACCTGACAGAAGCAAGGGAATTAGAGAACAGCAGATATTCTGTTTCGATATGCTGCTCATGATACTCGATGCAAAAAGGAATAACTCACTTCGCGTATTGATTCACGATAGCCACTTATTTGACGCGATGGATGAAAGACAAATAGCCAATGCTATCGAAGCTAGCGCCAAACTATGTCAAAAGCATGGATTCCAGTATATCATTACGATGAATTCTGATAGAATACCAGTTGACGACTTCTCAAACGAGTTTAATGTAGAGAAATATATCGTCGAGCCACGTTTAACGGATAAGACAGAAACCGGTGGGCTATTTGGCTTTAGATTTTGATAAGAAGCTAGCTGTACCATTAATGAGTGTAAAGATCTAATATTTATGAATATACCGTTTGGACAAAATGTTAAGGAGCGATTAGATCTACAGGTAGGTCTTGTGGCTGCCCTGATATTATTCTTTGGGTTAATAGGTTTATTCTTAACTGATTCGAAGGCAGAAAGTGCATTAGGTGTTGTAATAGCTATTTCCCTGTGGACTACGAAAGCTTTGATACGTGAGCGATTCGATGAGATCAATAGGAAGGTAGACCAACAACACGACCTATATATGCAAAGGCTGGAAGCTGGATTTGGATTCAAGCATGTCGTAATTACAAACATGTATCAGATTACTGTAAGTCGTCAAAGTAATTCGCACAAGATCGCTTAAAAAATAAGAGAAACTTTCCGGGCATCCAACAAATTAAGCAAACACCTCATGCTGCTGCGATTACATGTTAATA
>JABMOV010000146.1 GCA_013203145.1 Fidelibacterota bacterium | reverse complement strand
TTTCGCTACCCAAGTACGGAAAATCGTTCATTAAAAGCATGGAACACTGCTGATGAACATATTCTCAATTTGCTTAGTGAAATGGATATATACTCGCGACCATTTGCAATCTATAACGATCGGTTTGGGTATTTAACCTGTTGCTTGAATCATTATAATCCGCTGATAGTTTTAACATATAAAAGCCAGGAAAAATCCATAGTCATGAACCTGAACTCTAATCATCTGGATTTAGATGAAAATCTATTTATTGATCCGCTTTCACCCCTTCCACATTTTATTGATATAGGATTAATAAAAATTCCTAAATCCTTTGATTTATTCCGTCTTTTCCTATACCAATTGACACAATCATTATCAGGTGATGGAATGGTGATCTGCTCATTTATGACACGGCATTTTAGTCCGCAATTACTCACGATTGCTGATGAATTCTTTGAGGATGTGCATCAAAGTAAAGCCTGGAAAAAATCGAGATTATTGATTCTAAAAAAGAAACGAGTCTTGAAAGAACTTGTAACCTTGAATACAATTTTATACAAAGAAAGCGAACTTCATCAGCACTTCGGTGTATTCTCTGCTAACAAAATTGATTTTGCTACACAATTTCTCATTGAGAATCTTAGAATAAATCCAAACGACAACCGAATTTTAGATTTAGCTAGTGGAAACGGCATCATCGCATATGCTATTCGGAAAGAAAACAAAGATCGTGAACTCCATTTACTGGATGATTCCTTTCTTGCTGTAGAATCTTCAAAACTCAATTTGGAAAATAATAATACATTTTTCCATTACAATGACTGCCTCGGTGACATTGAAGATGAATTCTTTGATCTTGTTGTATCCAATCCCCCCTCTCATTTTGATTATGAAACAAATATCGAGGTATCTATACAATTATTTCATGATGTACTAAGATGCCTAAATACTAATGGGAGATTTCTCATTGTTGCTAGTAAACACCATAATTATTTTACTCATCTATCAAAAATTTTCAAAAGGACTATTGCGATTAATAAAAATGCCAAATTTGAAATTCTTGAATGTTCAAAATAAAGATTACTGGCTATAATTCAACCATGAAAAGTGTTAATACAATATTTTCCTTACACGCGATTACTTTCAATCGTATTCTGAGGGCATTTATTTCCCTACTCATTGCAGGTTCAATTGTTGGGCTTTTTCACACCTACGATACGCAACTGGCTGGCTTTTTATTGATAATATCAGTGATTTCTTTTATCCTTACCAACCGAAAGAAATTAAATCCACATAGAAAATTTGTTCTAATTGCAGGGATGGTATTAACCGGAATATTGGGGATTATCGTTGAGCTTTGGGGTATTACAAATGAATATTGGACATATCATGATTTGGCTGATAATCGATATTTTGCACGATGGTTACCCTTTGCATGGATGCTGGCGTTTGTATTTCTCTACCGTATTGCAGAATTCTTTATTGACCATTTTAGAATGACATCCCTGAAATCAAAATTATTAGTCGAAATAATCCTTGCGACAATTCTACCAACATTTGGAGAAATAATTACCATAAATCTGGGAGTATGGACCTATTATTGGGGTTACCAATTTTTTGGTGTACCACTATTAGCAATTCTGTTACTAACCATTTTTCATACAGGGATTTTCCTATTACTCACGCTCGTCTGCAGAAAAGGAATGATTAACGATACTGTATTTGGATTAATACCAAAAATCGATACGAAATTGGAAAGCACCATCATCCCAGTCACAATTAAATGAGATTTTTGATTATGAACAAGTCAAATATTCTAAAGAAATCTCCTGAAATATTAGAATTTGAAAGAGTCTATTAATGGATTACATATCTTTCCTTAGAGGAATTAATATTCGCAGGCGGTACAACTATACTGATTCGCCAGAGGCAACAATTGACAAATTCAAAGCCAATCTGAATAATCCATCAAATCCATTTATAATGCAAATTTTAGATAATTTAGTTATTCTAAAAATAAAGCAAGATCACTATCATTGGTGGTCTCCTGAAATGAATCTCAGATTTGAAAATGAAAACAATAACACTGTTGTATATGAAGTCATTGGTCCAAATCCTTCGATATTTACCCAAGCCATGTTTTTTGCATTGCTTGGGTCGGTAACTTTTATTTTTGCGTTAATTATGGCTTTCTCTCAAATTACTTTAGGAATGTCCCCAATCGTGGCCCTGACTGTAACGATTCTTTCAGCCAGTTTGGTTGCAGTTGCATTTATTATCCTGGGCATTGGACGAATAAAGGCAAAAGATCAAGTTGAAGAATTAGAAAACTTTGTTAAGAAAATATTAAACACGTAACAAATTCTATCTTCGCATATTGCTTTTTGAAACCACATTCCGATCAAGACCAAAAATGTAAGAATAGACTATTAATACACATTTTGGACACAAAGAATAACTGTAAGTAAGTTTTATGACAAATAAAGGAAATCCTAATGCAAGATGCAGCACCTAACTGGTTAAAAAACCTTGAAAAATACATGCCCGGTCCCAATTCTAAATACGGAGACAAAGTTGCAGGATTTTGGGTAGGATTTCTTCACGGAATCATCCTGCCTCTAACATTCATTTACAGTCAATTCAATACGAATGTTAAACTATATGAGACAAATAATGTTGATCGATGGTATAATGTTGCGTTTGTTATTGGCCTTATAATGCTTGCCCGGATTTTAGTAGGAAATCGATAACAAGCCAAGTAATTGAAATTCACTAATTGAACAGATAGTAGTTACATATTTGTTAAAAGGTTTTTTACTGTTATCCCGGCGGCCAATTCATTGGACGACCCCCTAAGAGATGTAAATGAATATGATAAACGGATTGCCCCCCGTCTTCGTTACAATTGAATACAGTTCTATAACCTGAATCTGCAATACCTTCTTCCCAAGCCAATTTTGCTGCCCTATGGACAATCTCTCCAAGGATTGCCTGTTCATCTTCAGATATGTCATTAATTGTTTTAATATGTTTTTTCGGTATGATG
>JABMOV010000145.1 GCA_013203145.1 Fidelibacterota bacterium | reverse complement strand
TTATATTGTCTGCGTGAGAATTGATAAAAATGATTATTACGAATAACAGCCTTTGCCCTAAACGGTTACAAATCACTGCGGGTTTCTCCGCCGTCATTTTTGTCAACACTCACACGTTTGGGGCATTTTTTTATGGTGAATACAATGAGTAAATACACTGAGCAGTTAAAAGATGTTCGATGGAAAGAAAAAAGTCTATTAATTTTAAAGAGAGATAATTATACGTGTTGTAGGTGTCGAGTATCGGGAGTAAAATTTAGTGTTCATCATTTTTTATACTTCCCGAATACAAAACTATGGGAATATCCTAACGATTTATTAATCACTCTATGCGACGAATGCCACTCTAAGGAAGATTGGTCTGACGGTTTTATTAGTGGTTATATTACTTCAATAACGGCTATTGGTAGAATATATAGATCAGAGATGAAACTCATAGGTGACTTGAATGGCTAAGAGATTCACAGACACAGACCTATTTAAAAAAAGATTTCTAAGATCATTGCCATCAAAATATAAACTTCTTTGGATATATCTTTATCATGATTGCAACCACGCTGGTATATGGGAAGTAGACTTTGAGGTCGCGAATATTTATATAGGTGAGACCATCGTGGAAGAAAAAGCAATCGAAATGTTTAAAGGGAAAATTCAAGTAATAGATAATGGGGCCAAATGGTTTATCCCTTCTTTTATTGAGTTTCAATATGGTGTACTCAACCCGGAAAACAGAGCGCATTTGTCAGTAATTAATATCTTAAACAAACAAGGGGTTTGCAAGGGGCTTGTAAGGGGCTTACAAGGACGTAAGGATATGGATATGGATATGGATATGGATAAGGAGATGGATAAGGATAGAGTCGAAACTCAATTTGAAGAGTGGTGGAAACTATATTCAAAACCGGAAGGCAAGAAAAAGTCATTAGTGAAATGGTTAAAATTAAAACAACCAGACAGAGGTAAATGTTTAGAGGTCGTTGGAGATTATGTCATATCTAAGCCAGACAAACAATATAGATTAAATCCTTTGACTTATTTGAATGGTGATCATTGGGATGACGAAATAATTCTCCCCGACGAATTGAAACCAAAAAAACATCCCTATGCTACTTGCAAGTGCGGATTTGATTATAAACTGCGACCGAATGAAATTGAAGCCGCAAAGAAAAAGCCGTGTCCTGAATGCGGCGGGAAGGTTGAAATAATTTATGCTTAATGATTTTGAAGCTGAACAGGCTATCCTTGGATCATGCTTAACGTCCGATCGTGCGCTGGATACTGTTTTATCAAGTAAAATAATCCCGGAATGGTTTTACGATGAGAAACATCAACATATTTTCAGGGCAATAAGAAAAGCTCAAAAAAGTGATATTGTCCTTATAAAAACAGCATTAGAAAAAGAGGGGAAATTAAAAGAAGTAACTCTTTATTATTTGACTGCCCTAATGGAGTCTGCATTACCTTCTACAGTCAATGAGCACATAAAGAGGGTGAATGAGCGTTATATTTCAAGATTTGTTTATGAATTATGTGTGAACACTAAATCTGATTTAGAAAACGGGACTTTCTCAAATGAAGCCATTGATCGAATAGAAACCGAATTAATGGTTATATCCGATAATCGAACTACAAAGCCAGAGGCGTACGATGATATTAAATTCAAAGCCTTTGAGTATTTAGACGAAATAGAATCTGGGCGGTCACCCGGGATAATGTCAGGTATAGATCAACTTGATGAATTAACAGCAGGTTTCCATGGGGGCGAATTAATAATTATTGCTGCAAGACCGGGACACGGGAAAACATCTTTTGCTCTTAATACTTCTATGAGGGCAAGAACTCCAATGTTATTTTTCTCTCTTGAAATGCAGAAAAAATCATTAGCCACAAGGATTATCGTTTCATCTTCACAAATTGATGCACATAAAGCAAGGTCTGGGAATTTAAACAAAGATGATTGGAAAGAGATTAATGCTGCTCTTGGGAATGAATATCCTATATATATAGACGACGGTGTTAATCTTAACATATCGGAAATCAGGGCAAAGTCTAAAAGATTTATAAAGTCAAAAAAAATTAAAATGATCGTAGTCGATTATATACAATTACTTTCCTCTGGGAAAAAACACGAATCAAGGCGGGTTGAAGTTGGGTTTTTAAGCAGATCACTGAAGCGCTTGGCATTAGAACTGGATATACCCGTGGTTGTATTGTCTCAATTAAACAGGGCTAACACTACCAGACACGATAAAACGCCGCAATTATCAGACCTTAGAGAAAGCGGAGATTTAGAACAGGACGCAGATGTTGTAATGTTCATACACCAAGATTGGATGTACAATTATGACAGAAAAGATGAAGATAAGGCAAGGGACGATGTAGCGGAAATCATAGTCGCAAAACAGAGGAATGGAGCCTTAGGAAAATTTGATGTCCAATGGGACGGGCCAACAATGACTTTCAGTAATAGAGATTTTGATTATGGCAATTAAAAGGAATTGATAGGCGGTTAATATGAAAAACCAAAGGCGAAATGATGATAATAAGTAAAAACGGAAAACATATTAACCTTGACAACATACTTGTATTTAGAGAAGGAACATCCACATGGGGTAAAAAGAAATATTTTGAG
>JABMOV010000144.1 GCA_013203145.1 Fidelibacterota bacterium | reverse complement strand
GCACTAAATAGGAGTGTTTGTGAAAAATAATTGACCATTCTTTCATGGGAGAAATCTCCACCAACCAAACGAAGATTGCTACTACAATTCCTCCTTTTAAGAATCCGAAGAAAAAACCCATTCCACGGTTCATCCATTGGGTTGAGCCTGAAACAATTAGATAATGTATTAGGTGAGTTAAAAATCGAGTAGAAAGCAGGGAAAGACCAAAAAGAAATGAATATCCAATGACAAGAGCAATCCAGGGGTCCAAGGCTACAGCCCCTAAAAGAAATCCCGCAATATCAATATACCATGTTAATCCGACGATACTGGCAATGATGAGCCCAAGTAGACGACCAAGCTCTTCAACTATGCCGCGGTTGAAGCCGACCCAGCCCATTCCAACCATGAAAAATCCCGCCAGAATGTCTAGAAATAATCCCATACAATACCTGACACATTATCCCAGTAATTCACTTACCAATTGTTGAGCAAGTTTACCATCTACGCGACCTGCTCCCTCTTTCATAAGAAGTGGCATAATTTTTCGCATATCTGCCATGGATGTGGCTCCGACTTCCTTTATAATACGAGCAACCATTATTCTTACTTCATCTTGTGAAATCATTGATGGTAAATATTTTTCATAGACAGTAATCTCAAGTGCTTCTTTTTCCGCTAATTCTTCACGTCCACCTTTTATATATAATTCAATTGATTCTTTGCGTTGCTTGACCAACGATTGAAGGATTTTTATTTCTTCCTCTTTTGTAAGATCGTCTCGTTTATCAATTTTTTTGTCTTTCAACTTTGCAATTGCGCTACGTAAAGTTGTGACGTTTTCTTTTTCCCCTGCTTTCATCGCAGCGTACATATCTGACTGAATGGTTTCAAATAACGACATTTTTCTCCAAATATTATGATTGGTCGATGCGTTTCATCGCCATTAATAATTGATCTTTGTTTGTTTCAAACCCAATAAAACGACGACCCATTCTTTTAACCGCGACACCGATTCCTCCGCTTCTGGCAAACGGATCAACAACCCAATTTAACTTAAAACTACTGGTCTTGATGATTCTTCTTAATATTGAATCGGGTCGATCACCTTCAAGATATGATGTTATATCCGATTGAATATCTGACCAAAAGTTTGACCGATCAGTTTTAGTTCCTTCGCCAACGGTATGGTTATCAAACATAAAATCGTTTGATTTTGTGGCAAACCAGATATCGCTCATGGTGTTTTCCCATGTGCCCTCTTTACCAATCTTGGCTGCCTTTTCATTTCTCCATGTAATCCGTGTCTGCAGTTTAAATTGATTATTCAATAACGATTGGTACATCCCGGAATATCGCCAATCACAAATAAGATATATCATTCCGGTTGGTCTGAGAATCCGCCACGATTCCTTCAACCATTGGCTATTCCACTGATAATATTCTTGTAACGTCATGGACTGACCTTTATCATCAATACCTCGCCACGGATTTTTTGGGGGATCAGCAATGATCAAATCCATGGAATCATCTGGAAGTTTCCCTAAACCGATAACGGCATCACCGTAAAACAAACCTTCATTTTTTTTGTCAGCAGTCATTTGTAGGTCTTCCACCTTTTGAATCGCTGGCAAGTAACGATTTAAATCAGAAATGCTCAAACCCACGTAGGGTTCTAATGGATTAAAAAATAATGGGTTTGCTGAATCTTTATGCTGGTCAGACATGGGCGGAATTTAGGAAGAAGGAGATGGGAGATGGGAGATGTTTCATGGGATAAGAAAGTGCGAGTTGTGGCAACTGAAACCGGCAAGCGAATAACCTCAGCCGTGTTTCTTTAGGGCGTAATATGCAAATATTTATCTGATATTTCGCTTCATGGCGCGCGGCTTATCTAATATTTCACGTAGCATCATGCTATGCTTGATAGCATTTTTATTTTTAAGCATCTCAACTAAGCGTGAACTGGCATGTTTGCGATCCGTTATCTTTGTAACATTTGCAGACAAATTATCTTCTTTACCAGGAACTACAAATGTATCAATCGAAGATTTTAATGAACTCAAATGATCTGCTTTTTCATTAAAAGCTTCTTCATGTTCAGGAATCCCAGAAATGTGTGAATCAAATTTTCCATGGGTCGGGATACTTTCAGGGGCCTTGCGTATCGGCTCTTCATAATACTGGGGTTCAGAATCCAGATATTCTGTCTCTTGCTGATGGATGGGTATAGGATCAGGATCCTTCTCTTCCATCCATTTCCCACCAAATAACTCTTTAAAGATTTCTTCCTTTGAAGCAAACTGGGGTTTTTGTTCTGGTCCCTCTTCTTGATCAAGATTGCGTCGGGCATCGGTCTGTCGGCGTTTTTTCATAAACGCCGATATACCGTATAGAATTAATAAGAATACCCAATACCCCATGCCTTCCATGATTTAGTCGTCATCCTCATCGTCATGGCTCTCTTCACCACCAAGAGCAATGGAATCTCTCATGGCAGTATCGGCCTTAATATTATGCATGTTGTAATAATCAAAAACACCCAGGTTTCCTTCTCTAAATGCCTCAGCCATTGCTCTTGGGACTTCCGATTCAGCTTCTACAACTTTGGCTCGCATTTCTTGCGTACGAGCTTTCATCTCTTGTTCTTCGGCTACCGCCATAGCCCGACGTGTTTCCGCCTTTGCGCGAGCTACTGCCAGATCCGCTTGGGCCTGGTCTACTTGTAAGCTTGCTCCAACATTCTTGCCCACGTCAAGATCTGCAATGTCGATGGAGAGTATTTCAAATGCCGTCCCGGCATCCAACCCTTTACTCAATACCTCTTTCGATATCGCATCCGGATTTTCCAGTACATGAGAATATGTATCCGCTGAACCAATCGCACTTACTATGCCTTCACCAACACGGGCAATAACCGTTTCGTCGGTAGCACCACCAACCAAGGCAGGAATATTAGTACGAACCGTAACCCGTGCGCGGGCTTTTAGCTCAATCCCATCCTTAGCAACTGCGGCAAGAAAGCCATTGGCGGGGGCATTAATTACTTTTGGATTCACGCTGGTCTGTACCGCGTCCAGCACATCGCGACCTGCTAAATCAATTGCGGTTGCGGTTTCATATGTCAATGGTATTTTGGCTTTTTTAGCAGCAATAAGGGCAGCCACAACATTTTGTACCTGACCTCCTGCCAAATAATGTGTTTCTAACATTTCCGTTTGAACATTTTCTAACCCGGCTTTTTGCGAATTAATAACACCATCCACAACTAAACGTGGTGCAATTTTTCGCAGTCGCATACGGATCAAATCGATGATAGTAATCTTTCCAATTCCCAGACTTACAACGGATTGAATCCACATTCCAATTGGGACAAAATAAAAGATGATAAATAGAACAAATATTAGCGCAGCTAATAAAAATATACTTACAAAACCCATATCCATAATTTACCTCATTCAGTTGATGATCGTGGACGCACTACTACTCGATTTCCGTCCACGGTTAAAATTTCAATTTCTGTTCCTTTGTCTATAAATAATCCTTCACAGACAACAGATATACGTTGGTTTTCAACCATTGCCCATCCAGCTGGGTGTAAATCTGTATCAGCTGAACCGAATTTCCCCACAAATTCTTCTAATCCTATGGATGTCGTATAGCCCTTTTCTTCTTTTTGTCCTTCCGGGGATGTGAGTTTTTGCCAGAAGTCTGTTTTTATCATGAGTCGAAACAGAAGAATAAGGGCAATAAGTCCTCCAAATATTCCAATAGTAAACCCAGTCAACGCCATGGATGTTACTTCCTTTCCTACCGGTACATCAGGTAATAAAAGTTCATATAAACCCCATAGGATAAACAAAATTCCTGAGATACCTGCGATACCAAATCCTGGTATGACCAAGACTTCCAACAATAATAGCGCAATACCAACAGCAATTATGAGTAAGTCTGTCATGGTTGCTAATTCGGCAATATATGACGCACCCAGAGACAACAGCAGGCATGTTAACCCAATTGAGCCAGCAACGCCCCAGCCGGGACTTTGTAATTCAAATAGGATCCCTAAAAATCCAAATGTCATTAGCAAGGATGCCACAACGGGATTGGTTAAAAACCTTACAAAGTTTTCACTCCAGTTTTCACGTGCTACTTTTATTTCCGCTCCCGATAAATCCATACTGGCTAATACATCATCAAATGTTTCTTGTTCTCCGTCTGCGATGTTGTATTTAAGAGCCAAAACTGTTGTTAGCGTAATGAGTTTGCCTTCTTTGCGACCTTCTAAATCTGTGACTTCAATGGAATCACCATCAAATACCAAATGTGTAAATGATAATTCTTCGTCAACCATTCCTTTTGCAATATCGGTGCTGCGCCCACGGCTTTCCGCAGTAGATGCCATTTCTTCGCGCATGTAACTAATAACTTTTTCGCTACCTTTGTTGCCTTGCATATCCACCGCCGTTGCGGCGCCAATGGTTCCACCTGATGTCATATAAATGAACTCACAAGACATGGAGATAAGCGCTCCAGCGGAAATTGCACGTCGATTTATGAATGCTACAGTGGGAATTTTTGAATCCAAAATTGCGTCTTTAATCTGTGTTGCAGCATCGACGCGACCACCAAAAGTATCAATATCAAATATGATAGCTTTTGCGTTGTCCGCTTCAGCTGATTCTATAGAGCGTACAATGTATGGTGGCAGTCCCAAATCGATTGTTCCTTGTATTGGAACACGATAAACTATATCGCGAGCAGCTAACGAAGCGATACAGAATAAAATAATTGGTAATAAACGTTTGATATTCATTGGTTGATTTTACCTGCCCCTTGGTGAATAAATCAATTTATATGTCAACTCAATTATAATTTCAATCTACCCTAAGTTTTCACTATTATTAAAAACTAATATTGTATTAATAATGACCATTTTTGAAATCGTCATTTCCTCTTAGATTTCCAGCTAGTTCTAATGGAAATTTTTGTATTTTCTTTATGAGAATTATTTTGTGAATCAAAACAACCCAAAACTAACAATCACCTATCGGTTTTTATCTCTATTACATAAACTTACATGCACAATTCGACCGGCACAGCGGATTCAGATTGCAAATGTTATGGGGAAATTTTTGTTTTTTCTGCTCACGTTCAGGAAATCTGTCGCTCGCAATAATTTAATGAAAGCTTTTCCAAATAAATCAGATTATTGGATTACAAAAACACTATATAAATGTTATCAGTTTTTCGCCTGGAATCTTTTTCAATTTATCACATTGCCACAATCCTTTCACGAAACAAACATTCATGTTGCGGGCAAAGATATCCTTGATAACTACTTAAAAAGGGGAAACGGTATTATTTTGGCTACTGGTCACTTTGGTGCCTGGGAACTTCTTGGTGCCTGGTTAGGTCACAATGGTTATGCATCAGCTGGTGTTGTACAACAACAAAGAAGTGCAGGTGCACATCGATTTTTTAATGAACGACGAGGTGCATTTGGCATGGTACAAATTGGTCGTCGTTCTAATCCAAAACAAATGACGGAAGTTTTAAAAGATAATTTTATATTGGGACTTATCAGTGACCAAGATGCTCGAAAACATGGAACATTTGTCAATTTTTTCAATCAACCATCTTCAACACCAAAGGGCACGGCAGTCTTTCACTATCGTACAAAATCACCCATTATTTTTGCAACGATAGTTCAATTATCCGCCCAAAAGCTTAAAGTTGAGTTTGAGGAAATTCCGATTCCTGAAAATCGAAATATTCAAGAATTAACACAATCTTTCACTACTATGTTAGAATCAAAAATTATAGAATATCCTGAACAGTATTTTTGGTTCCATAAACGTTGGAAGACGAAGCCTCAATGAAACGACTCTCCGTCCATGATCCTTTGCTGATAGAGTTGGCATGTGAAATACTTCGCAATGATGGCGTTATCGTATATCCCACGGATACACTTTATGGTTTTGGCGTCGATGCAACATCCGCAAAAGCCATTGAAAAAATTAATTCTATTAAGAGAAGGTCTGGTCCAATTAGCGTCATTGCACCAGATAAAAAAACAGCAAAATCCTGGATTGTTTGTTCAGCCCCAGAATGGAATCTGATAAAAGAAAAACTTAGTGGCACAACAACCGTCATAGCCCCGGTACGTGAGTCAGTGGTTCACACATCCATCATAGGACCGGATCATACCTTGGGAATAAGAATCCCCGATCAATCTGTAATATTAGATATGGCAAAACAATTTGAAAAACCCATTACAACCACCAGCGTCAACCGCAGTGGGCATCCTGCTATGATCGACCCCGACAAAATTATTTCAGAGTTTGGAAATGATATTGATTTGATCATTGATGCCGGTCCACTTTCCCCGTCAAAAGGTTCAAGCATCTTTAGACTATATCGTGGAGAATTAGAGGTTATTCGATAATGTGCCGTTTAATTATTGGTCTATTCAGTGTTGCATTGGTATTTGGCCAGACAAATCCGTCACCATTGAAAACAGGTGAAATATTGGAGTACACTGCACAGTTTAACGTCATCCCTGCTGGAACAGCGACACTAGAACATTTGGGAATTGAACCGATGAATGGATATTCCGCCATCCATGTTCAATTTAAAGCCCGTACCGGGACTGTGGCCGATCGCATATTTAAAATTCGGGATCGTATTGATACATGGTTGAAAACTGACGATTTGACAACCGTCAAACAGGAGAAAAAACTTCGCGAGGGAAAATATAGAAAACAAACTCAGATGGTAGTAGATCATAAACTGGAAAAGATTGTGACGCTGTCTGATACTTTGGAAATAGAGGGTGATATTCGCGATCCGTATTCATTGTTATATTATTTGCGAACTATTTCGCTTCACGTTGGAGACACTTTATCCTTTAATACATTTGATAATAGCCAGTATACTCCTTTAATGGTCATTATTGATAAAAAAGAAACCGTTTCGGTTCCTGCGGGAAAATTTGAAAGTTATGTTTTTCGTCCGTTTAAAAAAGATAAATCTCTGTTTAAAAACCAAGGCGATATGATCATTTGGTTTAGCGACGATGAAAGACGTCTTCCTGTCCAAATCCAAATAAAACTAAAATTCGGATCAATGCTGCTACGTTTAAAAAAAGTATCGTATAAATCTAATTGAGAAGTTTATCCGTAAGATTTCCTGATAAATGGAAATGGGGAAAGAAAATCAACTAATCCATTCCTCCTTCACCATTCCCTAAGCTTATTTCTTTTATAAACGATTCTTCAAACTGTAAAAATTGTTCATCGCTGTGATTGAAAAAAGGAAGACCAATTAATTTGAATTTTTCACAATCATAAAGTGTTGATGGGTTGATATTTGAATCTTCTTTAACATCTTCAAGAAATTCTTCTTTCCATTTATCTTCTAATAATCTATCACCGCCCTTTGGTTCGACAAATATTTGATAATTCAATTTTTCTTTTGTTTCCTTTTCTCTCATAAAAAGGACAAAATCAGGTTCAAGTGCCTGACCATTAGAAAACCGAAAAATCTTGAATAATCCTTTATTTCGCAAAAGATAAACGTCGTCATATTTTTTCTTTAAATCATCTATCATATTATTTATATATTTGACAAAATATTTTTCCTGATCGGTTCCAAAATTATCGTCATAAACATACCAATCTTTTTGATCAATATCTAATTTCAGGTTAGCATCAGAATTTGTTTTCATCGATACGCCATATTGCTGAATGCCACTATCACTGACTACAATCTGTAAGACCTTATCTTCAACAATAGAGTAAACAGGATTCCCTGCAAATTCTTTTGTTCCCTCATAGCGACGACTTCGCTTTAAAATATCATTCTGAATGACGGAGAAAACTTTAAGAACAACGGATAATTGATCTTTGGCTGATAAGCTGGAGAGTTTTTCAGCGGGTCCGTTTAAATCAACACGAATATCTTTTGAGTAATCTGCTGATGTAAGAAACTCATCAATAGAATTGAGATTGGGGAAATACAGTTTAAGATGATCAAATTTGAAAAACGGAATTCTATCCAATGCTTTGCGATTTATTATTGCACCAAAATCTCCAAGTTTTCTCACCTTTAATTTCTTTTCGTTTGGTGGTAATTCTTCGTCATTGAAAATTGCAGTTTCACCTACAACACCACTCCCAAAGTCAAAAGAGTATATCTTTTTATCCAGTTCTCCTAAATCACGAAAACCTTCAATCCCTGCACGGTCATATTCAATCCGCTTATTGATAAAAATATAATCTTCATTCCAAAATTTAGTTTCCTTGATTTCAGGTTTAACATTTAGATTTAAAACCACCTGTTTGTTTAATTCCTCCAAAATTCCACTTTTTACTAATTCAGATTTGAGACTTTTAATGTAATTGGAATTATTAACACTATGATAATACAATTCCTCCAGACACCGCATTTCATTTTCTAAATCTTCATCAAATTTTCGTTTATACTTTTCTTGTGAATCCTCTAATTGAAAGGGGAAATATCTTGCACCACGACCAATAAGCTGCGCCTCTTGAATGGTAGTGCCTTTGGTTCCTACAGATTCATCAATGCGGACAATGTCAAAGAGGTTCAGCACATCCCAACCTTCACACAGCATTTTGACAGTAAAAATTAAACGGAGTTCATTGTCATAATCTTCCAAAGAATTCAGTTTAATTTGATCTTCATGAGAGTAAGAACTTTCAGAATTGACACCAATACATTTTTCCCTTCGAAAATCTTCTTTTAGTTCTCGAACCAATATAGAATTTGTTATATTATTATCTTTGAAATATTTGAATGCTGTTTTCAGCAAAGTAGTGGAAGTGTTCTTTTCGATTCCTGCAATATCCGCAGCTTGTAAATTTTCAAGAAGGTTATAAAAATCCTTTTCAAATTGTTCAGAATCTTTGATGTATTTGGATTTCACCAGCACGACCGGTTTTAAATGCATTTTATTATTAACGGCTACTTTTCGTCTGTACTGGCTCAATATTATTGCATGGAGAATTCTATTCAGCGGTTCCACGTCAGATTGAAGCACCTTTATTTCTTTGGAATATCTATCTGAACGAAATTCTTTTAACGAATATCGGACCAGCAATTTGTCTTCGTATTTTGCCTTGATTCGCTCATCTTTAAAATTGATTGTGGCTGTGTATTCCAGTAGAACATTTTCAGGATTGGATTCAAACACTCGTTGAACCGTTCGTTCCCAACTGCTTTCCAACTCTTCTTCAGTTGTCCCCGGATTAGCCAGCGTCATTGTATTAATATGATGGGCTTCGTCAGAAAGTAAAACCAGTTTTGTATAAGCTAATTCTTCGAAGGTGATCGTGTTTTCAGTGGGTTTTCTTAATCTGGTGTGCAATCCCTGAATAGTAGTAAATAATATATTGATGTCGTCTGGGTTTGTACCTTCGAAATTATTTGCTTCTGCAACCTGAACTTCCTGATGATTAAACATTAACTTTTGACTAAATAAATATTTGGTTAAATCTTTTCCAAGAAAATTGGCTTTCGTTTTTTCAATAATATTGGTGGAGTTTACAAAAAAAATAAAATTCCGATAACCCTGTTCATAAAGGTAAAGAATATTGGATGCCATCAAAATGGTTTTACCGCTTCCGGTTGCCATGTGAAATAAAAGATGAGTGGGCTTCTTCTTCTGCGAAAACCCATTAAAATAATACTCGAAGCGGGAAATGGCTTTTTCCTGATAAGGCCTTAATTCAATATGAGAATTTAGATTCCCGGCAACAAAATCCTTTTTCTCATAAGAGATGAGTCCATCTTCATCATAAATATTAAACCTATCTAAAAGAGACGCCATTATAATTCTATTTTATACAATAACCCCCGGATCGTAACCCAGGGGGTTCCGCAAATAAACCGTCGGTGTTGAATGCTGTATAAATTACACTTATTTGATTATTTCCTTGAATCATCTTTTTCCAATCCATCTATGTCCTTTACCATCTCTTTTTCTTCAGAAGACAGCCGTCTCTTCAACTTTTTTAAATCTTCTTCAGGCGACAGTTCTTCGGGTACAATCCCCCGTTCTTTTAATAGTTTACGAACACCTTTACTGTTTTGAATGTGTTCTTCAGAAATGGCGCGAACGGTTTCTAGCGTTTCCTTTTTCTTTACGTTGAATACAGTAATTTCATTGGCAAAATCTTTGGCTTTAATCGTAATAGTTGGGAGAAAATCAGCAAGTGGTCTGCTCTTGGGTATATTTAAGCGTATTTTCATTTCTTTTGTGGAATAACCACCAAAAAGAGCCTTATCGCCTTTACTGCGTATGATGGCAAAACCCAAATCATCAATACCGCGCTCATAGATAACTGCTGAAAGTTCCTTTTCAGAAAGCGTTAATTTTTCTCTGGCTTTTAGTCTTTCCCAGTCATTGATCCGCTGTTCTATGATTTCAAATTTTCGTGTCTGGACAGCAAAATAATTTTGGGCAAAGGCAATTTGCTCTTTTTGAGGATCGCCATTCTGTGCAATAAGGTAACAAGCAAATCGAGTGAGCATCAAGTCGGGGATTTCTTTAGTTGCGCCCTTTGGCATCGGTATCGTTTTGTTGATGTCAACAAAATGATCATTTATGAGGTGACCGGCTATCTTACAAGAAGTCTTTGCCTTATTGATTACTTGAGTAAAATTCCGCCATTCCGAATACCCTAATAAATGCTGTAAATCCCGGGCAAACCAGAACTCAACCCCCTGATTTGTAAAATTGACATGAGATTCAAACTCGTTTGTCAGGGATTTAATAATTTCTTTTTTCATTTATCAGTCCAAGCCGTAAAACTTTTTATTCATCGCTTTATCTTCATCAGAAATATCGTAAGTAGTATCGTCCATTTCTGATAAATTCACATAAAGATGGTTTTTATCTAAACATTCCAATAGAACTTCTTTCTGCTGTTCTAATTCAAGTTCTGAAAACTCTTCTATATCGAAACTGGTTAAATCCACATCATAACGAAAAAATGCTTCGTCTTTCATTTTACCATAAACTTTGAGAAGCTCTTTTATTGTTTTGGTTGATTCAATTTCATCTATATAATTCTGATTCCATTTTTTTAGTTCAGCATAAACAAAGGAACCACCGCCTCTCCAATCTACAGAGTTTGAAATTCCACCTTTTTCACCAGTAATAACTTTATTTAACCGTTTTATAATCGCTGGCTTTACATAATCCATTTGTTCTAATAAAATATATCGCCTTTTTAATTTTTGAGCTACAGCACCAGTTGTTCCACTACCAGCAAAAAAGTCTAAAATTATATCGTTTTCGTCGGACCCAATTTCTATAATCCTTTTCAATAATTTTTCAGGTTTAGGAGTATCAAAATAACTTCCATCATCTAATATCAAATCTAATTTTTCAATTTCTTTTTTCGCTTCATCATTATGCCCTGCATCTTCAAATGGCCACCAAGAGACAGGAACTATACCTTGCTGTACTTTGCGTAAATACCTTTTTAATTGTGGTGCGCCTTTTCCATCCTTTCCAAAGAAAATCCTATCTTCATTAACCCAAAGATCAACAGTTTCTTTACTTGCCCGCCAACATTTGCTTTTTTTTGGTAAATATTCTTTTCCAGTATTCGGATTAGTAATTGGAAATACATATTGTTCGGAAAACGATTTTGCTAACATATTATCCGTTCGCCATTTACCTTTACCATCACCATCATCGTGTTTATATAATTTATCTTGTTTTTCTGTTCTCGGTAAAAGATTTATCTTGAAACTGTTTGAGCGTGAAAAAACTATAATATGATCGTGCATATCAGGAATACCTTTTGCGTCATTTGCAGCAGCATATTTTTTCTGCCAAATAATATTTCTTTTGAAATTATCTCTTCCGAAAACTTGATCAAGTAATATTTTTAAATAATGTGCTTCATTATCATCAATGTTTACCCATATTGACCCATCTTGTATTAGTAATTTCTTTGAGATTTCAAGTCTATTTTTAATAAATGTTAACCAACTTGAGTGATTAAACTTATCGTTGTAACCAAATCCATCACCGTTTCTATTATACGGAGGATCGATATAAATTAGTTTTACTTTTCCACGGTAGAGTTTTTCCAGCGAATGCAATGCCAGCAGGTTATTGCCTTTTATAATCAAGTTATCATCCCGGTTTAAATCCTGTGGGTTTTTGTGTTCACCTTCTCTATCGTAGCGTTTGAAATTGGTGAGTACTTTTGGATCAAAGAGTCGGTCTATTTCGTCCGGTGCCAAAACTTCGTTATAAAAAATTTCATCCCGGTTCTGGTCTTCTTTATCCTGTCCGCCCTCCAATACGCAATCCTTGTAAGGCCATGCCAAAACCACATCCCGTTTTTCAGAAAAGTATTTTCCGTCTTCATCCAAGAGCCCGATTTTATTTCTGAAACTGGTGTAAGAATCAGGTAGGAATTCCTTATCATTCACAAACTGAATAAACTTGTCTTTATCGAAAACAAGGGTCTCGTCGACATCCAGAAAGAAATGCTTTTTTAAGCGGTCATTGGATAAAAGATATTTGAGAAGGATTGGCTCTAATTTGAGGGCATCCTCGGTGAGTTTGTTTTTTAATAGTTTACTTTCACTTGTGTAATTGGTATCGTCTTTTAGTAATTCAATTAATTGGTTTTGTAGGTTTTGCATTCTGTACCTCACTATATTTAACAATTTAGCTTAGACAATTTATTCATTCGTCATGAAATAGTGAACCAAAATAAATTAATAATATTTAAATCTAACCTGTAAATAATCTTGCAAAATCATTATAGATAACCGTTACAAATAGCATCAACAGTAAAGCCATTCCTACTTGTTGAATGACCAACCGTACTTTAATTGAAAGTGGTCTACGGATAATTGACTGGATTAAAATAATTAAGATATGTCCACCATCAAGCCCCGGTATGGGAAGAATATTTATAAAGGCCAAGTTGACACTAAAAAACGCCATAAAAGCTAATAATGGTATAATACCTGCTTTGGCCGTTTCACCAGCAATTTGAGCAATGGCAATTGGACCTCCTAATTCTTTTATAGATGCCTCTCCTGAGAATAACATAGACATGCTTGATCCAATTAATGCTACTGAGCCAATTGTGGATATGGATCCCATTTTTAATGCTTCTCCCAATCCAACATCTACGTATTCAATTGAGGGATAAATTCCAATTGCACCCAGAGTATCAACCTTACCATCCACCAAAGATAATTGCCATGATGTGGTCACTTTTGCTGACATAGGTTTGTTATTACGTTCCCATGTCAGATCAATTTCTTGTTTGGGGATTGTATGAATAATTGCACTCATTTCCATCCAAGTTGAAATGGCTTTTCCATCAATGGTCGTAATTATATCTCCTTCTTGAAGTCCGATTTCAGCCGCAGGCATATCTTCGATTACTTGAGAAACGACTGGAATGTCTTTTATTTCAGGACGACCACTATGGTAGGCAATCCCTGTAAATATCCCAATGGCAAGGAGAACATTCATAATGACACCTGCACTCATGACCCAAATCTGTGCCCAATTGGGTTTGCTCATAAGTTCATCCGGTTTGTGTTCAATCGTTGTATCCAAACTTTCATCAATCACACCGGCCATTTTAACATAGCCTCCTATGGGAATTAACGCCAGACAGTATTCTGTTCCAGTGCCTGCTTTTTTGGGTCGAGAAATAGAGGTGGACCAAATAGAAGACCAAATCCATTTATTCTCAATAATCTTATAAAAAAATAATTGGACATTCCATCCGCCAGGGATAGATGTAAATGATATTATCCGAGGTGGAAAACCGACGGAAAACTTCTCTACTCGCACACCCACAGACCGTGCGGCAAGATAATGCCCTAATTCATGTACAAAAACAAGAACTCCGATGACCAGTATTGTTGCCCAAATCATAGTCATAGTAATTTTCCATTATTTATCATATCAGATGTCCATTTTTCTATGATTAGTAAATCCTCTAATGATGGATTTGCTATATACATATGTTTATCCAAAGCTGTTTCAATGATACTTGGAATATCTGTGAAACAAATTTTATGTTTTAAAAAAAGATCCACGGCATGATCATTTGCCACATTTAGGACGGCCGCGGCGGTTCCACCGGTCGCCAAAACATCAAATGCCAGTTTAATGCAGGGAAACCGTTGAAAATCTGGTTTTTCAAATGTTAATGTGCCCATTTCAATAAGATCGAGCCTTTTCCAACTGGCTTCAACATGGCTTGGGTATGTTAAGGCATATTGTATTGGGACTTTCATGTCCGGCACACCCAGTTGTGCTTTTACAGATGAATCATTGAACTCCACCATGGAATGAATGACGGATTGTGGATGAACCACAATATCAATTTTATCTGAGTGTAAATCAAATAGCCAATGCGCCTCAATAACTTCGAGTCCCTTATTCATCATTGTTGCGGAATCGATCGTTATTTTATTTCCCATATCCCAATTCGGATGTTTCAAAGCTTCTTCTGGTTGAATTTTGTCAAACGTTGATAACTCCCGATTGCGAAATGGCCCACCTGAGCCTGTGAGAATTATACGTCTCACATCCTCCATGGATTCACCAACAAGACACTGCCAAATAGCAGAGTGTTCACTGTCCACCGGAAATATTTTTGCATTATTTTCCGAAGCTGCTTTTGTAATAATACTACCAGCCATAACTAGGCTTTCTTTATTACTTAAAGCAACATCAACGCCAGCTGTCACCGCCCGAAATGTTGGCTCCATTCCGGCTGATCCCACAAGCGCATTTAACATCAAATCTGTATTTTTTCTAGAGGCTAGCTCTAACAATCCATCGCGTCCAAATACAATCTCAATGTCCAAATGACTTAAAGCGTCACGTACTTTATCTGCATGTGTTTCATCTACAAGACAAATGGTTTCAGGACGATACTTGATTGTTTGTTGAACCAATGTTTCCCATTGACGGTTGGCTGTTAAAATCACAATTTTAAATTGATCGGGTAAGTGATCAATTACTGCTAATGCATTTACACCAATCGAGCCCGTTGAGCCGAAAATGGATATCCGTTTTTTCATTAGTAAATATTGCGTCCTAATTCCAAAGAAAGAATCATAACGCTTGGATGCCAGGATAGTTTCGGTGTTACAATGAAACCTCCAATGCTCTTTGATATTCCAACAAAAGGAAGATAGAAACTATCTTCGATAATGTCCCGTGTACCATCTTGAAACGAAATAACACCTCTTGTAACATTATAATTGACTCCAGTAATAATTGGGAAACCGTAAAAAGTATTCCACCGATATAATCCAAGATTCGTCGACCGAAATCGCAAATCTTCAGAACCTTTTAAAGCGGCATTATTAAGCGTTAAAAACCAAGGATGTGGTGTTTCGGGATTAAGCACTATCCGCAACCCGTAACCCGTACTTAAAACCAGATCTGTTCCTGATTTAAATGTTGAAAATGTTCCGTGAAGTGTCAAATTTTTGGACGGCGATATAGCGCCAAACCCCAGTGGTATCGAACCGGAATAATAGGTGTTATTGATGTTGATTACCGAAAATCCAACATACATGCGGTGTCGTAATGTGGGAAAATGAATATCAGGTGAACTCAGTCCTATTGATAGTCCCTTCAATAAAGGTGAGACTTCCGATTTAAAATTCACGCCTTGAGAATGAGAAACCTTTAAATCTAACCACTCTGCAGAAGTAAATGTAGAAATGAAGAAAAAGAGGATAGGTGCCCAGAGTTTCACAGGCTTCTTATATTATACCGCGGGATGTCCCTGCAATAAAATCTGTAATTGTTTTTGCCAGTGGATTGCTGTCATAGTCTTTATTGATCTGTACCAGAGCTTCGGACCGAGTCATCGAAGATCTGAAATATTGGCGATAAATTGACTTAATCATTTGGCGATCATCAGTATTATAGCCTCGACGCCGTAATCCCACTCTATTTATTCCAGCAAATTGTATTGGTTCTCCTTGAGCTAAAATATATGGTGGAACATCTTGCACTACTCGGTATCCACCGCCAATGAAAGCATGGATGCCAATGCGTGTGAACTGGTGCACCAGAACGCCACCACCTAAGCTTGCCCAATCCCCAATTTCCACATGTCCTCCCAGGGTCACTAAATTTGCGAAGATTACATTGTTTCCTACGATGCAATCATGAGCAATATGGACATATGCCATGAGAAGAACATCGTTTCCAATTTCAGTCGTACCGTGTGCAATTGTACCACGATTAATCGTAACAAATTCTCGAATATTTACATGATTGCCAATTTTAGTTTTTGTGGGTTCACCATTATATTTTAAATCCTGAGGTGCTTCGCCAATGGAGCAACTATGATAAATCGTACAATCTGATCCGATGGATGTCCCTTTACAAATTGTAGTATGGTTCCCAATACGGGTATTGTCCCCGAGACTCACCTCATCTTCAATAATAGAATAAGGACCTATTTGTACATTTTGTCCAAGATTAACATTATCCCCGATAATGGCAGTGGGGTGGATTTGATTGGAAATAGTCAGCCTCCAACGCGGTCGACGATATTTGCCATTAGTATGCCTTCAGCTACTAACTTATCATCAACATATGCTTTACCCTGTAAGCGTACGGCTCCGAGTTTTATTTTAACAAGTTCCATTTCCAAACGTAATTGATCGCCAGGAACTACAGGTTTGCGGAATTTTGATTTTTCAATTGCTGAGAAAAACATGTTTTTAGACATGGGATCCTCAACGCTATTCAGAACTAAAAATGCACCAGCCTGTGCCATGCCTTCCAAAATAAGAACACCAGGCATTACAGGTTGATTCGGGAAATGACCCATAAAAAACGGCTCATTGATGGTTACATTTTTTAGTGCAGTTAATTTTTCCCCAGGAGTCATATCCAATATGCGATCTATAAGAACAAAGGGGTATCGATGTGGCATAAGATTTAAAATTGTACTAATATCAAAAATATAATTGCTAGTTGAAGACTTCTGGTACTTCTTTTGTAAAATCTTTTTTTCATATTCTTTACGAATCAATTTTACCAATTCCACGTTGGCTGCATGACCGCTTCTTGCGGCAATGACATGACCTTTTATGGGAATTCCCAATAAAGCCAAATCGCCAATCAAATCAAGAGCCTTGTGACGAACTGGTTCATTAGTAAAGCGTAATTCCTTACCATTGAGAATCCCATTCGCACCCAATATGACATTCTCTTCGATATCAAATAAAGATTTCAGTTTGTTGATTTCATTATTATCAATTTTTTTATCAACAATTACAACCGCATTGTCTAGGCCACCACCCCGAATCAATCCTTTTTCTTTTAATTCTTCAATTTCGCTTAAAAAACAAAACGTCCTTGCTGGAGCAATTTCCGTGGCGAAAGTATCTTCAAGATTGTAAACAGATGTATATTGTGTTCCCAGAGAAGGATATTTATAATCTACCATAAAGGTTACACGGAATTGGTCAGATGGAAGAACGTGGATATCAACACCGCGTTTGGGGTCAGAATAAGCAACTGCTTGAGTAATTTCCAAAACTTCCCGGGGAACACTTTGCTCTTCTATTCCCGCTTCCTGTAATGCATTCACAAAATCCAGAGCACTGCCATCCATCACGGGTGGTTCTTTACTCGTTAATTCAATAAGTACATTATCTAGCCGCAAGCCCGTTATGGCTGCAAGAACATGTTCCACCGTATGTACCCGGATTCCGTCTTTTTCAATAGTCGTCCCGCGAGATATATCAACAACATGCTGAATATCAGCTTTGATATCGGGGCAACCTTCCACGTCCGTGCGAACAAATCGTATTCCATAGTTTTCAGGAGCTGGTTTAAATGTAATGGTAGACTCCACGCCAGTATGCAGGCCTTTGCCAGTGCAGGAGACAGATGTTTGTATGGTACGTTGATTACGTGTCATTTGAACCAGCTAAATTAAGGTGTGCTTCAATTAATTCAAGACGCTTTTTCAATTGTTTGGTTTGACTGTATATTGCATCCCTGCGATTGGTTTCACGGATTTCGCGGGCCGGCATACCGGCATAGACTTTCCCACCCGGTAAAGACTTCGTAACTCCTGACTTAGCAGCAAAAATGGCACGATCGCCAATTGTCACGTGTGGCGCTACTCCGCACTGACCAGCAAAAATACAAAAATCTCCGATGGTGGCACTACCTGCAATTCCAACATGTCCCGTAATTAAACATCCACGTCCAATTTTTACATTATGTGCAATATGAACCTGATTGTCGAGTTTTGTTCCTGAGCCGATACGTGTATCGCCAATAGTTCCGCGATCAATAGTACAATTGCTACCCATCTCCACATCGTTCTCAATTATGACTTTGCCATTCTGTGGGATTTTAACATGTGTTTCCCCGGACTGTACAAAGCCATATCCATCGGATCCGATAACAGATCCACTATGTATAATAGCATTATCACCACATTCGCAGTGATGGTACATCGTTACGTGGGCATGCAATGTGGAATTTTTTCCAATTACTGAACTTTCGCCAATGATACTATGAGCTCCAATTTTACTCCCCTCACCGATCTTAGCATTTTTTTCTATAACACAAAAAGCACCAATAGATATATTTTCATCGATTTTTGAAGTTTCGTGAATAACCGCAGTTGGATGTATTCCTTCAAACCAATCTATCTTTCGTGAAAACTTTTCCATAATTATTGCAAAAGCAAGCTGAGGATTATTAACAACAATCCCCGTTTTACCTGCTAACAAACCACTATCATTCACAATAACAGCAGATGCTTTTGTATCAGTTAAATACGTTTTGTATTTAGGATTTGCCAGAAAGGTTATCGTATCCGGTTTTCCGGATTGAATCTCAGAAGCACCTCTGATAAGGGTCTGTGGATTTCCTACCACCGATCCGTCTACCAGATTGGCAAGATCCTGAATTGTATACAATGAAACCTAAGGCTTATTGTCCGGGTTCTACTTTTCCTAGCTCATAAAGCACATCATCAGTAAGATCATGTGTGGGCTTTCCATAGAGCAAAGAAACAGAACCGTCAAATATAAAATCATAGCCTTTTGATATTGCCACATTGTCAACCGCAGCCTTTACCTTTGCTAATAATTCATATTCCATTTGCGCCTGGCGACGATATAATTCGCCTTCAGGTCCAACTTTTTCTGCCTGGAAATTCTGAATGGCTAATTCCATGTTTTGAATTTCCTGCTCTTTTTCGCGTCGCCATTCGGGACTACTCATCAAGCGTTGTGACTCATATGATTGTTTCAAACTATCCAAGTTTTGTAGCTTACCCGAATATTCAAATTGAACTTTTCTGAATTCTAATTGAAGCTGTGCTTCAGCTTCTTTGAATTCTTCATATTCAGTCCGGATTCTTTCCGAAGAAATATATCCAATCTTGACTTGTGCCGATAATAACGCAGGTACTGCCATTGCTAACAATACAATGCTAATTATAATCCGTTTACGGTTCACAAGACCCTCCTATTATGTTAAAATGATTGTCCAAATGTTATGGTATACGTCCACCCCTCAGGTTTATCGTCTCCTGAGATATCGTCAAACCCATACCCAACGTCAAATCCTAATTGCCCAATCATGGGCATAAAAAATCTAATTCCAACCCCAGCAGATCGTTTCAATGAAAAACCATCATAACGGTCAATAGAAAGCGGTTCTGTTAAATCGCTGTTTGACCAAACATTCCCCATGTCGGCAAACGCCAACCCGTACACAACGGGATTCTCTGAAAATGGGAATCGAAATTCCGAGGTCAATTTCAGCATCGAATTTCCACCCAGTGGACCACCACTACTAGTGCGTGGCCCAATGGAATTGTCCGGGTATCCCCGCAACATGTTTCCATAAGGAATTCCATTCCCACCCATTACGAATCGTTCATCAAACGGGATAATAGAACGTGAGTCGCTCGAGGTCGAGTACTTCTGAAGTGTACCCAATTTTAAAGAACTCATCAAAACAAATTTAGAAAAAGTAGGTGTAAACCACTCTAAGTTCAAAACATGTTTATGAAAATCTTCATTGCCTCCAAGGATGCCTCCAGATATTGATGTTTTCCATACCATTCGTGAACCACGTGTGGTGAATTCTGGTCTGTCACGGCTATCCCTGGTAATAACCTGTGTAAGGCTAATTCCCATGGATTTCGCTGTTGTAGAGTCGCTTGACTCAGAATAACCTAAATAACGTTCAATATCTGCGGCTTGACCCTTATAATTTTTTTCACTGATGCTGAAAGCCCAGTTCCCACGGAAAAAATCATCAGGCCAACGGAAGCGACGACCCCAGGATAGCGATCCACCTAAAACAGTGAAATCTAAAGGATAATAATATTGTGTCGAGGCGCCACGGAATGTGTAGAAAATGGAAGCACCCACCAGATTGGGTGTATCATAAATCATGGGATCGGTAAAACTAAGACTGAACGAATGGTATTTAGATGGTTTGGATGAGCTGTAAAAATTGTATTGCGTGCCCACATTGAAGCTGAGCATCAATCGTTGACCTAATCCACGGAAATTTGTGAACTCCAGGCCGCCGCCACCCATCATACCATATTCACCGGTGAAGCCAATATTTGCGTTTGCGCGATCTGAGGATTTTTCTTCAACAACAATTTCCAGATCGACTTCATCTTCATCCACTGGAAGCACATCTGGCACAACATTACCGAAGAAGTTCAATATCCATATTTCACGTTGACTGCGAATAAGTTTATTACGGTTGAAAACATCCCCTGGATACAATTTCATCTCTCTACGAATGATATTCTCACGAGTTTTTGTGTTACCAGAAACATAAATATTCCGCACGTATACTTTATGATTTTCTAAAATCGAAAAGTGAACATCTAATGAATCTTCACCCACCGGTTTAATCTCAGGATTAATTTGACTATAAATATAACCACGATCCATATACAAGCCCTGCACGCGATCAAATACGGCCAGATTGAAATCTTCTTCGTTGTATACATCCCCTTTGTCTACATGTAATTGACGGACTAACTCTTTCTCGGTAAAAAGGGCGTTTCCTTCCCACGTAAAATTGCGGAATTTGTATTTTGGTCCCTCGACCACACGAACAAGAATGTTCATCCTTTTTTTATTTTCGTCATAATAAAGACTATCGGAAACAATATTGAAATCACGATAACCATGATTCCTGTAAAATGTTGTCACAGCGGCTAAATCTTCGTCGTATTTTTCTTCATCATAGTAGGAGCGCCAGAATAAATACCAGCGTTGCTGCTTGGTTTCTTTTAAGGCACGTCGCAAACGAAAAGAAGAAAAGGCATCATTGCCTTCAAAAATAATATTTCGCAACTTAACTTTTTTATTCTCTTGTATGTTAAAGGTCAAATCCTTTGCATTGGCACGCATTTTTTCTGATTTAATTGTTCCTTCTTCAGGATCTGATAATTCAGAGGTGATGTCTGCCAACAAATAACCATCTTCAGCATAGAGAGCTTTGATCTTTTGAATTGATTCAGTGATAAGATGAGGTCGAATTCGTTGCCCGGATTTAATGGCAAGTTCTTCATCCAACTTGTCATCTTTTATTTTTTTATTTCCTTTAAACTTTACCTGACCAAGCACATGGTTTTCTACAACAACTATCGTAATGTCAATACCATCGAGTGCTTCTTCATCCAAGCGTACTTGAATATCTTCAAATAAACCCAATTGCCATAATTTCTTTACGGCGCGTGAAAAATCGCCCGGTTTAATATTTTCACCGGGATTCAAACCTGATGTATATCGGATCATTGTTTCAGGGGTTAACGTATTCCCTTCAACAGCCACTGTCTTCAGTAGTACTTCTTGTTGTTGAGCAGAGCCAATATTGACAAGTAAAAATGTAAATAAAAAATAATATATATATTTGCGTGTCACTTAACTTTCCTTAATTGTTCACTTACTTTACCAAACCGTCGTTCTCGAGACTGAAATTCAATAATGGCTT
This sequence comes from Fidelibacterota bacterium, assembly GCA_013203145.1. GTDB lineage: Bacteria > Fidelibacterota > Marinisomatia > Marinisomatales > JABMOV01 > JABMOV01. The sequence continues at coordinate 15,789 of JABMOV010000144.1, read as the reverse complement.
CAAGGAGCTGTTGTTCCCGAAAATCTGGCCAATAGGTCTCTGTCATGTATAATTCAGTATAGGCGGATTGCCATAATAAAAAATTGCTGATTCTAAATTCTCCACCCGTTCGTATTAATACGTCCGGATCCGGCATATCTGCTGTATATAAATGGCTCATTACAGTTTCCTCAGTAATGTCTTCCAGGGATATTGATCCGCTCTGGACATCCCTGGCAATAAGTTCAATTGCCCTAAGAATTTCCTGCCGACTGCCATAGCTTAATGCTAGATTTAAATTCAAACCTGTGTTGTTCTTTGTTTTTTCAATTCCGTTTTCGATACCCCTTCGAGCATCTTTTGGCAAATCTCCAAGGTCACCGATTGTTGTAAATCGCACGTTATTTTTATGCAAACTATCGATTTCTCCCTGGATGGTTCCCAATAATAATTTCATTAAAGCGGACACTTCTAACCTGGGCCGCTTCCAATTCTCAGTAGAAAAAGTATATAATGTTAAATGCTGAACACCTATTTCACCGGCAATCCGTGTGATTTCACGTACCGAATTAATTCCCTCACGATGCCCGGATATGCGATTTAGATTGCGCTCCTTGGCCCAGCGCCCATTCCCATCCATGATAATGGCAATGTGAACTGGAATATTCCCATATGATTGAATTGTCTTTTTACGTTCAGAATTAGACATGTCTAGCGGTGTTATACCGAAGAGAAAATGCGGGCGAAATTACTCTTTTGCACTTCGGCTGTCAATACATAGTCCAAGACGGTTAGAATCCTGGATATTAAATGGTTTCACTGCTCGTCGCCGTTTGAGAGCACAACTTAAAAAACGATCCCATATTGGGTGATAAACTGCAAGAGAATGCTCTGCCCAAGGATAAGAAAACCCAACGTAATTACGGTAAGTACCGTAGTTTGGTTTATATCTTTCTGACGAACCATTTGAACAATGGCAACAATTAGCGGTAGTAAAATCGCAATGGCAATTCCAACGGATAAGTACCACCAGTCCAACGGTTGAAAAAAGATATATATTGGTTCTGCTTCACCAAATCGGGATTCTGTTTTGCCACCTAACATTTGAAAACCATCCCACAAGAGACGTCCAGACAGTGTGGCAATGAGTAAAATCCATACCGTATTCCCATCGGGATCAAGTTTTTCATTATTCGGATAGGTTCCGCCATACAGAAAGGCCGAGATTACAATGCCCGACAATAAATTAGCACCCATAACAATTACCATTTGTTCTATGGGAATAATCCGTCCAGTGATTCTATACAGTAAAACACCTCCCAATATCATAATAACAAAGGTGGGTAAAAAATGGATACGGTCACTGGTTCTGTAGAAAAGGGCAAAGGATAAAACGGCTAATAACCAAAATGACGCTGTTAGTTGCAACTGAACATTTGGGTTCATCCACCAGAGCGTTGCCGTGGATATAATTGTGGTAACCACCAGAGTTTTTAATCCATTGCTACGAAAAAGGAGATTGGATTGTGAACGATGTATCAGAAATGGGAAAACGGTCGCAACGGATACACCCGTAATAATGAGAAAGACTTGAATACCTGTCAACATAGCGTCAGGAAGAAACGGCCTCATTAATTTTTGTCGCCAGAGATAAATATATTTTTGCTGCAAACGAATCTGGATCAGATTCAACAATGGGTATTCCTGCATCGGTAGCCAACATGACTTCCGGCATCAATGGGATTTCTTCTAATAATGGTACGTCCAATCGAGTACTTTCCTTTTTTCCGCCACCGTGTTTAAATACATTCAATTTCATGGCAAATTTGCCTTCTGTATCTACGCTGACTTTTTCTTTATTGATGACCAATGATTTCACGCCATCCGTGGCATCAACCTGACCTTCAATAATTAACCCGGACATATTTTCCACAACGCCAATGACAGGTGCATTTACTTTCTTAAACATATCTGCGCCTTTTCGTACGTCAGCCAGGGCCAAATCCTGCGGTGTCGTTACCATGATCGCCCCGGTTATTTGCACTTTTTGCGTGAGGGTCAGTTGCACATCGCCTGTACCGGGAGGTAAATCCAGAATGAGATAATCCAGATCGCCCCAGATTACATCCGCAAAAAATTGTTCTGTCATACGTGCTACCATGGGTCCACGCCAGATAACAGGTGTTTCATTGCCGCTGATGAACCCAAAACTCATGACTTTCATTCCCATGTGATCTAGAGGAATTAATTTGCGATCCTTGGTTATGATGGGAGATTTATTGATTCCCAAAATTATAGGCAATGAAGGACCATAAATATCAAGATCCAATAGCCCTACGCTATGGCCTTGCTGCTTTAGCGCCAGTGCCAGATTTGCAGCTACGGTGGACTTACCCACGCCGCCTTTTCCTGAAGCCACAGCAATAATATATTTTACATTTCCATGGGCGATTGATGGAGTCTTCTGCGGTTCAGCCTGAACATTTGCCGCAGGCGCACCCTCCAGTAATTCAATTGTGATGGCAGAAAATGCGTTCATTCCTGCAATTGCTTTTTCAACTTCTTGCTTTATAGTCGCCTTTTTCTCTTCCTGCTGGGAGGAAACCTTTAATTGCACCTTGATGGCTTTTCCCTCGATGATAATATCTTCAACCATCCCGAAGGAAACGATATCCCTGCTAAACCCGGGATATTTAACGGTTTTTAAAATCTCTAATACAGTGTCTTTTTGCATGGTTTCCTCATAAGCAAAAAACGGCCGTTTACACAGCCGCTTTTTTCGTTGTAAATGTCGTGTGGATTAACCGTTGTATTCCCGGCCAAAGTATTCGTAATTGATTTTAATATACTTTGTCCATTCATCCGGTACTTCGCTTTCTTCAAAGATAGCTTCCGGTGGACATTCAGGTTCACATGCACCACAATCAATACATTCTTCAGGATCGATGTAAAGCATTTTTCCTGCAAGATTATTTTCGTCATATCCGAGTTCTTCCCATTTATCTTTAGTGGGATGAATACAATCTACAGGACACACTTCAACACAGGCGGTGTCACAAGTTCCTACACAAGGTTCAGCAATAATGTATGCCATTGTTTGCTCCTAAAATTCCGTTATAAAAATTTTCGCTCCTTCATGGGCGCGTAAAGCGGGGCAAAATTACTGTTGTTTGTTATTAGGATGAAAAGGATAATTGGATTATCTGATTGGAAATTGTGACATATAATATTTTTTCATTTTTCTATGTATCGTGGATTGTATACCCACCAAGCCGAATCAAGCGAATTGTCAACTAAACCTCCAGCGGCTTCTACAAGACTCAACCATCCTTCGGAAACGGGTTCCGAATAAAGTTGCAATGTGTCTCGTACAATACTATAAAAATATCGTACTTCCTTTTCATCAATATTGATTGATAATGTATCGTCAGAGGTTTCCCATTCTCCACAATATTCATTAGAATTGTCTGAAGTATCATATTGAACGCAGAGCACATCTCCATCCAAAAATTTCCACTTTATTATACGTTTATATGGTGTATCGTCATAGTGTTTAAATACCAATTCACCTTCACTTGGTATTAGTTCAATAAGCTCAACAGTGACGGATCCAGAAATTGTTAATGTATCATTCTCGGTATTTTCCGATATAAATAGTGTTGGAGGGAGAAATAAAACACCGGTTGAATCATTATATTCGAATGCCACAGAATCCGCGAGGTATCTATCTGATTCACTCACTTGATACTTTCCCGATTTTGAACCATAATTATCCAATAGCGTTAGAGTTGTGTCTGAATCTGTCATAAATGGATTTTCTAACAATTCAATTTCAATATATAACGGTTCTCCCCACCCTGATATACGTGAGAAATATTTTAGTTCTTTGCTAGAGTGCCCATTAATCAGAATTTCTCCGCCAATTGGTCGGTTATAATCAGGCGCTGTCTGATATATTTTTGATGATACATAGAAATCCCAAACAGTATTCAAATGTTCCCACTCGCCAATCAAAGCGTGCGTTTCACTCGTTGTATCACTGCAAGTGATAATCAATAAAAAGAAAAATGATAAAAAAACTAATAAAATGTTTTTCATATTGTATCCATAAATAATTATTTGGAAGCTACGGGATCACATTTAGAAACTCAAGATCACAGTGCCTTTATAAACTTCAGCTTTAGTTTACTAAATCCAACATAAACGACCTCAACATTTTCCAACATTTTTTCGATAAAATGATGAAACTGATTTGAGGAAATTAGTTTTGAGACAGGTCTTTGTGGTTAAAAGACAAGCTTTTGAATAAAATCTGCGAATTATTAATAATGGGTTTTAATACAATCATATTTGTAAAGAGCGTATTGCCTTGTTTTCACAACAGAAGGCATCTGATGCTTTTTTATCTGTGATTCATAATTCACCCTATCTCGCATAAAAGAATGTTAGCTGTAAATATACTTTTATATAAACCGTACGTTCGTGCTATTTTATGATATGTCAAAAGGCGAAAAAACGAAAGTCTTCATTCTTGATACAGGACTAACTCTTGCTGGTGAACATGGTCTTGAAGGTGTTTCCATCGGTCTGCTGGCAAAAGTAACTGGAATGTCAAAAAGTGGATTATTTGCGCATTTTAATTCAAAAGAAAATCTACAGCTGGCAATTCTCTCTTATGCTGCGGAAGATTTTTTACAGCAGGTTATTGTTCCAGCAACTAAGGTAACCAGGGGTATACCAAGAATCCTGGCTTTGGTTGACAATTGGGTAAGCTGGAGCGATAATATGAGCGGTGGATGTATTTTTGCTTCTGCGGGGACTGAATTCAGCGAGCGACCGGGTAAGGTTCGGGACTTACTTTTTAAACAGCAGCAATTATGGTTAAACAGTATAGTACGTGTAGCTGAGTCAGCTATCAGTGAAAACTATTTTAATGATAAAGCAGACTTGGACCAATTTGCTTTTGAACTATACTCTTTTTTATTGGGAATTAATAGCTATCGACAGATGTTGCATGATCCAGAAATTGAAATCAAGAAAGAAAAAGCTCTTTTATCGCTACTCTCCCGTTATGTCAAACCTGAAGTCAAATTAGAAAATTATCTATAAGGAATATTCTGTGGAAAAAAACCATTTGATAAACAATCAATCGCAAAAAGAACAATTTCAAGCAATGTTTAAACGAAAGATGACTTTCGTCCTTCTATATATCATGCATTACGTAAATCGCTCAAAAGCTAACAATCTAATCAAAAAAGGATTTTTTAGTCCAAAATCACGCGAACTCAAGCCCGATGAAATTGATTTTTTAAAAAAAGGTGAACCATTTTCAATAGAGGTTGATAATCAGAAAATACAAGCCTGGCGCTATGGGTCGGGTCGCACAGTATTGTGCGTTCATGGTTGGGCCAGCAGAGGGGCCCGATTCTATTCTATTCACCAAGCTGCACTTAAAGCCGGATTTTCACTAGTAATCTTTGATGGGCCGGGACATGGCGAATCCGAAGGCAAAACATCTAGTTATTTTCAAATGACCGATACGGTTCGTGCAATGGTGAATCACATTGGTGTTGAAAATATTGCCGGTTTAATTGGACATTCATTTGGTTCTGCAGCCATTGTTAATACCGTTGATAAAGAGAAACTGAAGATGCCCTTAATTCTAGTTGCCCCTGCTTTGAATATGAAGGAAATACTTGATGAAGCATCTATTAAACATGGTGTCCCTCTAAATATATTCTACAAAATTATTGCGGAGTATGAGCAGAAATACGGTTATTCAATAGAGAGGGACAACCCCTGTCGGTTGATATTAAAAGACAATAATCCAACACTGCTTTTTCATGATGTGGGAGATCGGACTGTTGATTTTAATCAATCGAAAGAAATTATTAATAAACGAAATAATAATATAGAGCTGGTGCCAACATCAAATCTGGGACATTCAAGAGTGCTTAGCGATCCCGATCTAGTCCGTGTTATGATAGACTTTATTTCAAAGAATATGAAGTCTGTCTAAAACTATCCTTATAATATATTTACATATTAATTTGTACCTCTATCGCGGCTTTGAGGATTTGCTAACTATAAGTACCTCACCGTAAAAGATCTAGTTAACTAGACAATTACTGATATAGTATGATTAAGTTGATCGTTTTTATTAATACTAATAAATTATCTTGATTAATATACATATATAGTATAATGTTTATCACAAGTTTATTAATAACAAGAATGGAATTGTATATGTATACAGGCGCCGACATAAAAGAAATCAGGAACAAGCTTGGTCTTTTACAAACTGAAATTGCTGAAAAGCTTGGCACTACGGTAAATAATATACGGTACTGGGAAAAAACACCAACAGCCAAAATCAAACCTATATATAATGATTTATTACAGGGACTTGTTGAAAGCTTTACGTTTGATGCAAATAAGCAAAAAGTGATATCTGGATTTGTGACAAAAATTAAAGCCAATTTGGCAAAGATAACCTTTTTGCGCGATGCTGTGGCCATGTATAAAGCGGCAGTTGATCCTGATGTGCAAAATGTTAATAAGGCAATTTGCTTTGCGGCTTTGGCTTATTTCATTATGCCCATAGATGCCATCCCCGACGTCATCCCTATTTTAGGATTTACCGACGACGCTGCCATGATTGCAGGAGCGATAAAATCAATGGGGAATGTGATTACAGATAAACACCGCCGTGAAGCGGAAGAATTCTTACAAAGTCTATAATAAGGAATACTACAATGAATGCTGAAAATTTCTATACAAAGCTAAGAAAAAGAATCAAAAATTGGGAAAACACTGAGAAAGGACAAAAGCACAAGTACGTGGAGTACTTTTTGGCTATTCCTGATATTTTTTATGTCGTGTTTAAATTAGAATTTGATCCAAGAATTCCTATCGAGACGAAGTTAAAACTGGGCGGAGTCCTTTTCTATTGGTTTATGCCAATTGACATTATTCCAGAAGCGATATTCGGTTTATTTGGTTACCTGGATGATTTGGCGCTCTCTGTTCTAGTCCTTAGTGGTTTAATGAACAGCCATGGTGACGTTGTGGAAGAATACTGGAACACTGTGAGTAATAAAGATATCCTCGTAACATTTCAGAATATAATAGAAGGATTAAATAATATTATAGGTCGCGGCTTATTGGAAAGAATCAAGAAAATGTACAATACAAAATTCAGTGGCTAATTAAATCCAGCACAAAATCATACTGATTTTAAATGCTTCATTTCGAAGCCTTTAACGATGACATACGCAATGAGTGCAAATAGGAAAACAACAAGGTACATCCATGCCAAACTTTGCAGTGTTTCAATAATTGTGCGGTATATCTCCAACGTCCATCTTTGGGAATTCAGTACTAGAACTTCTGTGCCTTTTTCCGGTGCACTTATGTATCGTTCTAACTGATATATTCGCACGCCACCTGAGATACCAACAACATAAGCTGCAAAGTTTATATATTTTTGCCACGCAGTACTGATATCGTCTTGAATGATTCTATTAAATATTGACTTTATTGGCTTAGTAAAGGCCTTGACCACACCAAACGCAACACAAATTGCCAGAAGAAGAGTGACTATTAATAATGTGAAAAACATGTTCGTCTCCTTTATTGAATTATAATATGATCGTTCTAAAGCTTTGATTAACCTTGACGATTTATTTCCAATTGGATTAAATATACCGCATGAAAACTTTATATGGTAGACGAATAGTAGCAATCGATGTAGTAAATAAAGAAAGACAATGCTTCAATGTTTAAGTTTTCGAAACCGCCCCACCATCGATTACTACTATTCTTTCGTTTATTTATTTATCAGCATAAACAGTAATACTTAAAACAGCACTTTTGCTTTCTCGGTATTCATTCAATTCGTCTCTGCTGATAAACTGGAGAAGCAGGTTGTCCGGTATATTGATTTCGCGTTCTTTAACGATTTCAATATTTCTAAATCCGGCTTCTCGGATAGAGTTGATATAGTCCGATTTCTCTAATGCGCCTGCGACGCAACCAGCATACATCGCTGCAGCATTGCGAATGCTCCCCGGCAATTCACCGCTTAAAACAATATCTGATATACTGAAATGACCTTGTGGTTTTAACACGCGATGTACTTCTGAATAGGCTTTGTTTTTATCTGGTACAAGATTCATTACACAATTGCTCACTGCAACATCGATGCTAGCATCATCCACCGGGAGGTTTTCGATTTCCCCATACAGAAACTCGACATTCTCAAATCCGAGTTTTTGATTGTTTTTATTGGCTTTTTCAATCATCGCTTCGGTCATATCTACACCGATAACGCGACCCGTTTCACCAACAATACTCCTTGCAACAAAAACATCATTTCCGGCTCCAGAACCAAGATCAAGTACTGTGTCGCCTTCTTTTATTTTGGCAAACTCAGTTGGAATACCGCAACCTAATCCAAAATCGGCGTCAGGTACATATCCTTCCAACTGTGAATAGCTTTCACTGAATTCCACTTCTTGCGTTGGAGAACAGCAGGATGGTCCACAACCGCATCCAGTATCTTTTGTAACCACGTCGGTGTAGGTCTTTTTTACAACTTCTTTTATTGCTTCTGACATATTGAATTTCCTTTTTTGATTGTTTTTCGTTTCTAAAATAATTTTTGAGAAAAATGTCCTTATTCTTTAACTCATATAAATAAACAACTTTCTTTTTGAATTGAGTTAAGTCATTATGTTCAGTTATAAATCGGTTATAATACATTATATATCATTCCAAATAATATTGCGCCAAACAAGGCGAAAGAAACATAGAGAAGAAATACTCGCCTACTGACGAGCCCCCAAACCGCCGCCATTGCTGGAATTGTTGTCATTGGCCCAGAAACTAAGAATGCCAACGCCGCCGCAGGATTCATTCCTTGATTCAATAAACTTCCAATCAGAGGTAACGCCGTAAGGTTACTTGTATATACAGGTATTCCAAATATTGCAGCCATCATAATGGTCGTTGAACTTTGACCGCCCAAAAGGTTTGTAATCAAATTTTCAGGAACATAAAGTGTAATTAATGCCCCAAGGAAAAACGCCAAAAACATAAATTTTACAACTAGAGTAGTTGCCTTTAGCGTTTCTTTAACTAATCGGCTGACGAAAACTTGTGACTCGTCTTTACGACAGGAATCACTCTCACAATTTGGTTCGCAGGAATTTGTATTATTATTCAACGTTTGGGCGTACGGCTCTACATTGTTTTTATGAATTGTGGACGTCGTAAAGTCTGTTGAAACTGATCCGCAGCATAATACCGGTTCTATTGTTTGTTCTGAAATAATTGGCCGAACTATTGACCATGTTTTTATGGAATTCCACGCCTTTTTCATCAAGATCGGTAGACTTTTAATCCGCGGTGTTTGCGCAGTTTTTAATATATCCTTACCCAACCATTTTTTCCTCATAGCAAAATGTGTTACGAAGCCGGCCGTCAGACTGATAATTAATGTAGCCAATAATCTCCAAATTGCAAGCTCCCACCCTAAAGCCCCTACACTCAGAAAGAATATTTCGGGGTCCATAGATGGCGATGCTATCCAAAATGACATAACCGGAGCCAACGGTACACCGCCAATAAGCAATGATGCCACAACCGGTATTACACCGCATGAACAAAAAGGACTGAATGCTCCGACTAAAACTGCTAATAGAATGGCGATTATTGGCTTACCTTGAAATATTCGTGAAACATATTTGGCAGAATCTGTAAGACTAACAGCTACGGCAATGGGAATTGTAATAATGAGATAAGGCCAAATGTGAATAAAGGATTGCACAATAAATTCAATAATTAGCTTTGCTTGTTCTATCATGAGTTTATTCTTTCATCGTATATATACGATATATTGATGTAAAAAAAGGGATTCTCTTTCATTTTCAAAAGATTTCTCCGATTTTTGTTTTGAACCACAAAATATTAGATTCATTCAGGCTATAACACGTTGCCGTTCCCGTCAAAGTGCTTTCTATCCAGCCCGCTTCTCGCAATACTTTCATATGCTGGGATACTGTAGCTTGTGCTATTGGTAGATGATCCACAAAATTTAGGGTAATACATCCAGGGTGTTTCACAAGGTACTTTAATATCTCAAAGCGAGTAGGATTGCTAATGGCTTTAAGTAATCCCATCAACTTTTTTTGCTTAGTACCTGAAATTTCTAAGGTGCAACAAGAAGTTGCACATGATATCGACCCGGCTGATTTTTTTTGTTTATTCATCGTATTGTTGCGATGAATGTACAGTCGCGCTTTTCAACAATCAAGCTCTATTAACAATTTTTTGAAACTACAATTTGGTGGTTCATATTATTGTTACCATAGAACTGTAGGATTCCCCTTGATTCTTGAACCATAAACCTTGAAACTCCAGCCTTATGAATTCAGTCACTCGCCATAACATCTTCTATCTGTGGTTAGCACAAACTATTTCCGCTGCTGGGGATGCTGTATATCATATTGGACTCATGTGGTTGATTCTGGATATTACTGGTTCTTCCGTCGCTACTGGATTGGTCGCTATGAGTGCGTATATCCCGGCCATGTTCTTCGGCTTGTATGCTGGCGTACTTGTGGATAAACATAAACGAATGAGCTTGATGATTCTGGCAAATATCAGCCAAGCGGCTACAGTCATTCTTATACCCGTTCTTATTTATCTGGGACATGAACAAGCCCTTTTGTTTGGGGTTTTAGCATTTGTTCGGGCATCATTCGGAACCTTGTTCCCTCCATCCTTGAATGCCTTTATTCCTGAAATCGTTGAAGAAAAACATCTCCTTCGTGTTAATTCTATTATATCTACTTCACAGCAATTCGCCTGGTTTATGGGTCCCGCGCTTGCTGGTATTATGCTTAATTGGATCTCCATAGACACTTTGTTTATGGCTGATGCTGGATCTTTCATTATCGCTATAATCGTTTTACGTTTTGTGAAAAAACCAAAGCTTGAGCAAATCAAGCCTGAACATCATAGCACTTTTAAAGAGTTGGTTAACGGACTTCGTTATGTCGCAGATCATCCCTTCTTGGGCTTTCTTCTTGTCATTACCATAATTAACAATATGTTCATTATGGGGCCTGCTTTGGTGGGAATGCCGATATTAGTAAAAGATGTTTTCTCTGGCGGCATTTCTGACTACGCCCTAGTGGAATCTTTCATGGCTCTGGGAATGCTGGCAGGATCATTATTTGTTTATCTATTTGGGAATCGATTTTCGTCCGGTGTTCTCCTTTTAGTGGGAATGGTTTTGGATGGCTTAACCTATTCCATGTTTTATTGGGTCACAAACATCCACGCCGCCTGGATATTTATCTTTTTACATGGAATTGGAATACCGCTTATTACCGTCAGCCGAACAGCCCTGATCCAAAAACATTCACCGAATTCGTATCATGGACGTATGTTTTCCATGGTTCATTTATCGGTGGTTGGAGTCACGGCGATTTCCTCAGCTCTGGTGGGAATAATTGCTACAGTCGTGGAAATAAATGTAATATTTTTCTGGATTGGAATTGGTGCGGCATTATGTGGTGTAATCGGATGGATGCATCCAAAGATGCGGCACCACTAAACCAGAGTTTTAGACAACAAAAACCCGCCAACAACAGCGGAAATACATAAAAACAAATGCAGGATGACGTGTGACAATCCCTGCCACCATTGGCCATCTCTGAGATAATGCAAGGTGTCTAAACTGAATGTGGAGAAAGTCGTAAATCCACCAAGAAATCCTACAAAAATCAGAAGTCTTAATTCTGGTGAGAACCATCCGCGAAGATCGGAAAGACCAAATAATAATCCGATGAGAAGGCTGCCCAACACATTTACTGTTATGGTGCCAATGGGCAATGAGTAGGATCCGCCGAATTGCCCGGCCCAGCCACTAACCACGTAGCGTAATATGGAGCCCACAAAGCCCCCGGTTCCTATGATGATCCATTTCATTGATTTTGTTTCATTAAGAAGCGCGGATATTAAGGATGGTAGATGGAAGATGGTAGATGGAAGATGTGCTACCATTTGGGGTTCTCTAATTATGCTGCCTTTTCCATGTTATATGATCCATGTTCCATCAAATATTTTTCCTTGTAACTTGATCACTAAACTTTAAAACTTCACCCATGCCATCTTCGACACCCACAGACTACTATCTCATCCTGGATTCAGGAACGTCCTCTTCAAAAGTTTTCGCAATATCTTCTGCGGGTAAAATTGAATTCACAAAACGTATTAAGCATGAATTACATCGTCCCGCACCTTTTCATGTTGAATGTGACGCCAACGAAACATTTAAGGCCTGTAATTCACTTCTGCAATCAGCAGTAAAATTTGTAAAAAGAAATCATGGACATATTCTTCGCTGCGGATTTACTGTTCAAAGATCCACCTTTCTCTTTTGGGATAAAGAAACAAAAGAACCCTTAACGCCAGCCCTGAATTGGCAGGATAGTCGCGCCAATGATATTGTTAATAATCTGCAGGAATACGCCGAACAAGTTCGCGCCATAACCGGGACACCCTTGAGTGCTCATTTTGGTGGACCCAAATATCAATATCTCGTCGAACAGGATGCGGGATTAAAACAAAAGGTCGACAGTGGAAAGGCGTGGTTTGGTCCCCTCAGCGCGTATCTCACTCATAAGTTTTCAGACATTGCCTGTGTTGATGAATCCATCGCAGGTAGATCAATCCTGATGGATATTGATTCTGTTTCGTGGTCTAACGAGCTCATGACATTATTTCATGTAAACCCGGATTCTCTACCTCCTTTAGCCACAACTGTAGGAGAATTCGGCACGTTGACCATTGACGGTATTAGCTTTCCACTAAGTTGTGTAATTGGAGATCAACAAGCAGCATTAATTGGGCAAGGGGGAATCGCGCCAAATTCTTTAGCAATGAACTTTGGCACGTCTGGATCTGTACAATTTAATTCAGGACAAACACCGCTCCATATTCCAGAACTTTTATCGAGTGTGCTTACATCAGATAATAAAAGCCAATATTATTTATTGGAGGGTACCATTAATGCATGCAATTCACTCTTTTATTGGTTGGAAGAAGAACTGGGAATCCCTCACAATAAAATGATGTGGAATGAGCGCTCAGAACATCAAACGACAAGTGGTGTATTAATTCCCGGATTTATTGGATTAGCTGCGCCATACTGGACAGATCAATTTGAAACCGTTCAGTATAAATTGAACACATCAAATGATGACGAAATTGTACGCGCAGGGATGGAGTCTGTCGGATTTTTGGTTTACGATATTATTCAATCCATGAAAGAATCGTTAACTAATGACGATTCTATGATCACAGCCAGTGGCGGTGGTTCACGTTCTTCTCTTTTACAGTTTATCGCTGATTTGCTCCAGCGTCCCATTGGGCATTCTGCTGTAAAGGATCGTACAGCCATGGGCGTTTTTCAACTATTGTATCATTTAGATCATGCAGGAACTGATATTTCCGCATCACATTGCGATGTGGTTTTTAATCCTGAAATGAATTCTGATTTACGTGCTGAAAAAATTGGCGATTGGAAGGATGCCTTAGCAATCGCTGGCATTCGTCTCAATAATTAGAACGGTTTTAATTCAACCATAAATATCGCAAGAATTAATCCGAACAATACTATCCTATTCAGATTTACTAGTGCTTTGGCATGATCCGTTCCTGCCTGAATTTTTTCCAATCGACTACGCACCATATGCCCCATTCCAAACACAATTACCCAAATGGTGATCTTAACATGGAGCCAACCAAATTTGAAAAATGAAGGATCATAAAATATCATCAGGAGTCCGGTTATTAATACGAAAAGTCCAACAATGAATTCCAGCCGCTTTACCAGAAATAAACTTAATTGCTGAATCGGTTTTTCTTTAAGATAATCTGACTTCTTCCACATGAACTCTAAGGTAACAACCAGGCCAAACCAGGTTGCAATGAATAAAATGTGAATTGATTTTAATATTGGAAATATCATGTGTTCCTCTCAATGTTTTTCTATGACTGAATCCAGGGATTCAACAACTATTGTAGCCCCAGCATCTATGATATCGTTCTTCCACTCTGGATAACGACAAACAATAATGGATTCCATTCCATGTTCCGTAGCAACTTTTGCATCATGAGATGTGTCCCCAACGATGATCATATCTTCGTAACGATATGCTTCTCCTAGCACATCCCACGCTCGTTCACGAGCCACTGCAGGCAATCCCATGCGATCTTCTGCATCATCGCCAAAGGCACCAAATGGGAATCTATCAAACAGATCAAATTCCCTAAGTTTGATTTGTGCGCCTTTCCGTACATTGCCCGTTAATAGGCCTACGGGATGGTTTTGACTCTCTACATAATCCAATAATCGCAAAGCGTCATCATATGTAAATGGTTTATCCGATTTTGAATATTCATGGGAAAACTCATCCAAATATTCATTCAAGACGTGATTCACGATAACATTGATATCACCATTAACGCCATGTTTTCGAAGTGCATTTCGAATGATGACCAAATCTGTCAAGCCAGCAACGTCAGCAATCTGCAAATCGGGATTATGACCAATTGCTTTTTCAATAACCCGATTAATAATCCGCCTTGCGCCAGGACCCGGGGACAATAATGTCCCGTCAATATCAAATAGATAAAGTTTTTTCTTCATTGTTAATTACAGCAATCCAAGGTGCTACGCACTTACTTGATGATGTACAGTACTAAAAAATGAGCCGTACAAACCTAACAGGTAGTGCGTCGCACCTCTCTTTTTATTTATCCTATTTTATCTGATTTTTTACGATTACAGTTCTCACAAAGTAATTGAAGGTTTCTATATGTGTTAGAGCCCCCCTTGGAATAAGGAATTATATGGTCAAACTCTATTTTTTTATCACTACCACACTCAACACATTTTCCTCCGTCTCTATTCCAAACTTGATCTTTTACAGTTTGGGGGATTGATTTTCGATGGTCTTTATTTAATTCATCTTCCACTTCCGAAGTCATATAATAATTATCAGTTTCTCCTTCATTACCGATAAGGTCAGTAAGGTTTTTTGTTTCTTCCCACATATCAACTATTTCTTGTCCTTTCTCAAAACCTCCTTTCGCTTTATACCAAGTTTTTTTCTCACATGTCTTACACTCAACATATACGGAAGTGCCGACAGAATTGAATTTTAAGAAAGACACTGATTGGTCATTACATCTACTACACACATCCCACTTAAAATCAGTTTCCACTATCTTTAATATTGAAGACCACAAATCACGCAGGTTCTTTTTTCGGTTTTCTTCTATTTCCTCTCTTTCTTTTTTGTCTTTTTGATCTCTCTCTATGGATTTTTTAGAGTAATACATGACTACAATGAAAATCAATGCAAAAACAAATATAGTTAAAAATGTGTTCATAAATTTTCCTTATTTGATTTAGTTCTTTTTGATATAAAATTTCCGTTTTTATGATGATTCAAAATCGTCATAGCTCTAATGTGCGACGCACTTTCATGATGGTGGTCAGAACAAAAAAATGAAACATACCAATATAATAAGCAGTGCGTCGCACATCCATCGCGCTACTCTCTTTTCACATGATCGTTTTCAATTATAAGTCGAGTCAGGGATAATCTTGTAAGACGATCAATTTTAAACAATGGTCGAACCATAGGTACCAGGCCATTTTCTGCAAACCACGGTGGAATAGTTTCAAACCGTTTTTCTGCATCCTCGCGAGTCTTGAAATTCCCCCAGCAG
>JABMOV010000143.1 GCA_013203145.1 Fidelibacterota bacterium | reverse complement strand
TAAGGCAACTAATACAGCTCCAGTAAGCGTCGCGAAATCCAAAATGTACTCAGGATCATAATGCTTACTAGCATATGCTAATCCATCAGCAAGGATTAACCGACCTTCTGCATCAGTATTTAATACTTCAATTGTTTTACCATTATAAGCAGTAAGAACATCTCCGGGTTTCATTGCTTTAGCTCCACCCATATTCTCAGTCGACGGTATGATGCTTACAATATTCATTTTGGGTTTTAGGGATGCAATTGCTTTCATCACACCAAATACAACGCCGGAACCACACATGTCGTATTTCATTTCATCCATGCGTTCGGCTGGTTTTAATGAAATACCACCACTGTCAAATGTCAATCCTTTACCAACTAGAATAACTGGTTTTTCATCTTCAGAAGCTCCAAAATATTCCATGATGATAAATTTCGGTGGTTCATCAGTTCCTAAAGCAACGCCGGCAAGTCCACCCATTCCCATTTCAGTAAATTGATCACGATCAAAGATAGTTACGTTTATATTGCCTTCTTTTCCAAGTTCTTCTGCAGATTTTGCTAAGGCACTTGGAGTAGAATAATTACCAGGTCTATTATTTATATCTCTGGCATAACAAACACCCTTTGCAATAATGGCGCCTTTATTCAATCCATTTTCATTACCATTCAAAACGGTAGCGGATTCCAGTTCAACAATATCTTTATCAGTCGTTTTATATTCTAAAAACTGATAACTACCCAATACAGCACCCTCAGCCAAAGCCTGGCAATAATCTGAAGAAGCATTGCCTCCAAAAACTTCCATGGCTAAAGATGATAATTTATGTGAAATTCCATATTTCGACACTGTACCAGCAGCCAATCGTAATGTTTCTTCTTTATAATCATCTTTTTTTCCTAATCCGACAACAATTATTTGTTTTTTCTTGGTATAAAAGCTGGTTGTTTCACCCGATTTTCCTTTAATGGCTCCTGAATCCAAAGCATTCGATATTTGACCATTTAAAACATTGTCAATCGCTTTTCCTGTGTCTGATAATGATTTGTCTTCAAAAACGCCAACGGCAAATACATGTGTTTCAATTTTATCCCAAGAAACATTAGTATTTTTTACCGAAGTTAGATTTGCCATATAGTATTCCTCTTTATAAGTGTTTTGGGGGTATTTATAAGACGATAAATTACTTTAGATTTTCAAAAATATTCAAATAAATCACAAGATAAATTAATAGATAAAAAAACGGGGTCATAAGACCCCGTTCAGATTGTGTTTACTGCCTTCCTTCAACTAGGAAATCAACCACAGTTGGATCAGCCAATGTGCTCGTATCGCCTAAACTATCCAGTTCATTTTCAGCAATCTTTCTCAAAATTCGCCGCATAATTTTACCCGAACGCGTTTTTGGCAATGCTGGTGTAAATTGAATTTTATCCGGTTTGGCGTGTGGACCAATTTCCGTTTTCACAGAATTCATGATATCCATTATGATTCCATCGCTTTCATCAACACCAGTCATGAGGGTAACATAGGCATAGATACCTTGTCCCTTAATATCATGTGGGTATCCCACAACAGCGGCTTCAGCTACACCTTTGGCTTTCCCAATTGCGCCTTCGACCTCTGCAGTACCAATTCTATGACCGGAAATATTTAGAACATCGTCGACACGACCAGTTATCCAGTAATAACCATCTTCATCACGTCGTGCACCATCACCTGTAAAAAAATAACCGGGATACATCGAAAAATAGGTTTTTTTAAACCGTTTGTGATCGCCATAGATAGATCTCATTATACCTGGCCAAGCCGATTTAATTGCTAATAATCCTGATACGCCATTTCCTTCAATTTCTTTTCCATCATCGGATAAAATGACGGGTTCGATACCAAAGAATGGTAATGTAGTTGAACCAGGTTTTAGTGGAGTGACTCCCGGTAGCGGAGTTATCAATATTCCACCGGTTTCAGTTTGCCACCACGTATCAACAATTGGGCATTTTTCCTTCCCTACTATATTGCGATACCACATCCATTCTGGTTCTTTGATGGGTTCACCAACCGTACCCAACAATCTTAATGAACTTAGATCGCGACTAGTTACCCAATCATTTCCTTCTTTCATTAATGCACGGAGTGCTGTCGGTGCAGTGTAGAACAGATTTATCTTATGTTTATCAACAATACTCCAGAAACGACCATAATCAGGATAATTTGGTACACCTTCGAACATTACAGAAATTGAACGATTAGCTAACGGTCCATATACGATATACGAATGACCTGTAATCCAGCCAATATCTGCGGTGCACCAATACACATCATTTTCATGATAGTCGAATATCATTTCATGAGTATAAGAAGCATAAACGAGGTAACCGCCTGTAGTATGCAATACACCCTTTGGCTTGCCGGTAGAACCGGATGTATAAAGAACGAATAGTGGATCTTCAGCATCCATCTGCTCAGGTTCACAAACTGGATCGGCAATTTCCATGGATTCGTGCCACCAGATGTCGCGACCTTCAGTCATGGCAACCTGTTCGCCTGTACGTCGAACAACAATCACTTTTTCAATTGATGGTGTATTTGCTACGGCTTTATCCGCGTTCACTTTCATTGGTATATTCAATTTCACACCACGTACACCTGTATCTTGCGTGATTAGCACTTTGCATTCTGAATCATTAATTCGATCACGTAAAGAATCAGCACTAAATGCACCAAACACAACCGAATGAACAGCACCTATCCGTGCACACGCTAACATCGCCACTGGCAATTGATGAATCATTTGCATATATAAACAGACACGATCACCTTTATGTACTCCATTGGATTTCAATACATTTGCAAATCGCTGCACTTCATCCAAAAGTTCACTGTAAGTAAAAGATTTGGATTCATTTGGATCATTTCCTTCCCAAATAATAGCCGTATCATTGCCCTTTCCATCCAATACATGGCGATCTAAACAATTATAGCTAACATTGAGCTTTGCACCTTCATAAAACTTAATGTTTGCATTAACAAAATCATATTCCATGACTTTGTTCCATTTTTTATACCATGTAATCCGTTCAGCTATCTCACCCCAAAACTTTTCGGGATCATCAATGGATTTTTGATATATTTCATTATATTCATCGAGCGTCTTTATCAGGGCATTCTTACTTATTTCTTCACTAGGATTAAATACTTTAGTAGACATTTTTCCTCCAGTATATCAATTAATTCAAATT
>JABMOV010000142.1 GCA_013203145.1 Fidelibacterota bacterium | reverse complement strand
TAGCGAAGACTCCATTAGCAAATATTAAAATAATTACTATGAGCATTAATTGCCTGTTTTGAAATAGCATACGCTTATTCCCCTTGTTCGTGGTTGTATTGGGTATTAATGTATGGAAACGCAATCTCCCTGACGGAAAGAGTGTATAGACAGAGCGTAAATGAGTGTGTCGATTGCTTTTGGCTTTGTCAAACATCCCACTGTATGACAAATATGATCCTTTTGATGCTGTTGAGGGCATTTATTGACGGCGATGATAGAAAAAAAAATAGCGTAAGGCAAGAAAAAACATACAACAAATTTTACAAAAATATTAATAAAAGACTGTTGTCATATGGGGGCGCATTAAACATAAAAAAAGCTGTTGGATTTGAAACGCTTTCACGGAAAAATCAGTAAAAACGGATGCAAAGGGGATTTTTATCCTCTAATAATTTGTTTTGTATTAACTCTTGACTATCCGCCCAGGTAAGTATAATATCATATCCCAAGGATTTTTATTGCGGAGTTCTTTCGAGGGATTGTAACCACTTCGCGTTGGAAATTAGAATAAAATGGAGAGAGCACATGAATAAGCGTCAGAACGCACGTTTTATACTTAGTTTATTTTTAGTTATACTATTACCAATGTCAATATTTGCTGGTGAGACGGGTAAAATCACCGGTACGGTAGTTGATAAAGAAAATGGTAATCCCCTCCCGGGTGTTAATGTTGTTCTAGAGGGAACATCCTATGGTGCAGCTTCCGACATGAACGGAGATTTCATGATTTTGTTTATACCGTCAGGTTTATACAATATTAAGCTTTCTTTTATTGGCTATGCTGTAATCACAATTGAAAATGTTCGAGTTACAAGCGATCTAACAACAAATCTTTTTCAAATTGATATGTCGTCGGAAGCGATTGAAGGTCAAGCTGTAACTGTATTTGCTGAAAAGGCCCTAATAGAGCTAACAGCAACAAATGAAGTTCGCGTTATTCGAGCTGAAGATATAAAAAACATGGCGGTTCGCGGATATGCCAATGTTGCTGCTCTACAAACGGGCGTTGTAACAGATGCAGCTGGGAACTTACATATACGTGGTGGACGAACAGATGAAGTGGGTTTTTATGTTGATGGTGTATACGTAAACAATTCCTACACCCTTGGCCGGTCAGGGGACGTTCCGAATTTGAGCCTTGAAGAAGTCGCTTTTCAATCCGGCGGCTTTGGCGCAGAATATGGGTCAGCGAACGCTGGTATCGTAAGTACGACAACAAAGACAGGTGGTAGCGCTATCGAGGGCACATTCGAATCCATATCTGATGGATTTGGTACGGGGACGCCATCAGAAGAAAAACCGTTTGTTTATTCATATGGCTACAATTTGTTATCAGGCGCTTTTGGCGGACCAGTTCCTGGATTATCCTGGTTAAGATATTTTGGTTCAATTGAGCAAACTTCAATGCTGGACGCAGATCCTTCCGGCGGTCGAGTTCCGTATTATGAAGGAAAGCTAAACCCACTAAACGGAAGACCTGACAATGGCGAAGCCTTTACAGATTTAAACGGAAATACCGTTTGGGACAGTGAACCATTTAAGGATGCCAACAACAATGGAATTCTTGATACTGACGAAGCATTTACTGATGTTAATAAAGACGGGCATTACAGTTATGAACCATTTGTTGATGCCAACAACAATAGCATCTTTGATGGTTCTGATTATATCAATGTTGATCCAAAAGATTTTGCGTACAAATATGGACCAAAACCAAACAATGGTCAGGATCGGATATCGTTTGCTGGAAATTTATTGATTGATTTCCAACCATTAATTGGGCAAGCATGGAAATTAAAGATTGGAGGATCAACCTATAAAGATAACCGATCAAATTATTCTCACGTGAGATCTTTATTTAATTTTTACAACACTGCCAGCACAGGAGACGGTATAGGCACCACGGGAAAACTTGAAAATAGGTTTTTGCAGACAGAATCTTTCTTTAATAGTTTTTATACGCGTTTGTCTGGGAATGTGCCGGGTTTAGAAAAAATGTTCTTTTCTGCTCAATATAGCCGCTCAAATGAAGGGTATATGCAGTTTGACCCAGTGTTTGAAGAAGGTGCTGGCGGTTGGGTCTGGGAGGATGGTACGGTCTCTGACTCTAAACTTCCGCATATCCAAGTCGGTAAAGTATATGACAATTTTAACCCAACCTGGACATATTCGGACACTGCTGGCATCCGAGCTAATTACAATTATTGGCAGTCTGATTCAAACTTGACTTTTGTACAAATAGACTATGATACGGTTTGGATAAATCCTCTCTACAGGGGAATTGGATCTGAGCCGGCGGCATTACAGCAATTAGCTAATTATAATCTAGCGGGTGAAGCTTATGCCTCATATGTTAAGCGTAGAACGGCCAGAAACAGTTTTAAGGGATCACTAACATGGCAAGCTGGTTCTCACGAAATCAAGGTTGGTGGGGAATATTCAAAAAATAACATTCGGTATTATCGTATTGGGACGGGTAATTCGCTTACAACTTACTTCCTGAGATCGAATCAAGCTTACTCTCCGGATCAGGATATTTACACGTGGGATCAAACCCTAAATGATAGCGTCGGAGCAATGGTGCGTGATTTTGTTGGTGATGGCGTTGCTGATTATTTACAGGATCCTAACGATGCCTGGGAAAATACAGATCGAAACGGGGATGGAACCGCAAATCATGATGATTATTTTGATGAATATACTTACCAGGCTTACTCTTCAGCATATGCGGAAAATATAGGTTATGATGTAACCGGCCAATATGAAGTAAATAGCGGTCAAGATGCGGCAAGAGAACCTGTGATTGGTGCTTTTTATGCACAAGATAAATTCGAAATTCAGGATATGATTCTAAATTTAGGTTTTCGTTATGATTATATCGATCCTGCAAATCTTATTTATAACCCTGAAACAGGCGGTAGAAATAACATTGTGCTGACGTCGGTTAATACGATTGCTGAAACTGTTTATGCTAAAGATTTAAACTCTAACGGAGAGCTTGATCCATCAGAATACAAATATGATGAGCCAACAGCAGAAGACGCTGTCGGCAAACCTCATCGCATACCTTCCGAGGTTCGATCGCTGGTTAGTCCGCGGGTTGGATTAGCTTTTCCGATCACCGATAAAACAGTGTTTCATGCCACATATGGGAAGTATTTCCAACAACCAGAATTAAACCGGATGTATTCGAGCTATACTCGATTTGTACAAAACATGACTCAGGGCAATTTTACTCAGAATTCCAACCCTGATCTTCAACCAGTTGAAAATACGCAATATGAGGTCGGCGTAAAACAAATGTTGTCCCAAGATATAAGCATTGATATATCAGTATTTTACAAACAAATGTCAGGATATATCCAATTGCGTAATGTAGCGGCAAGTCCGAGGGGTTATGCTCTATTCGTAAATGGAGATTTCGGAACAGTTAAGGGGTTAAGCCTGGCCTTTAAAACCCGCCGTATCAATAATATAATGTTTGACTTCAATTACACGCTACAATACGCTGGTGGCACGGGATCAAGTGCTGACGGATTATACAGGATTGCCTGGCAGGATGGAAATAACCCAACGTACGTCGCCCCATTAGACTTTGACCAGCGCCATACTGGTAGCTTTATGGTGGATTACCGAACAGGGCGAAGATCGTTCATCTCTGATGCGGGTGTGAATCTTCTGCTGCGGGTAGGCAGTGGTTTACCATACACGCCGGTTCAAATAAGCTCAGAAGTAATTGGTGGCAATATTTATTATCCAAGGGGTGGTTTCAATTCTTCCAATATGCCTTGGAGGGTTAACCTTGATATGAAAATTGATAAAAGCTTTGCTCTCGGCGGTGTAAGTTTTAACGCGTTTGTTTGGATATTAAATGCATTGGATCTCCAAAATGTATTAGATGTTTACCCTGGAACAGGATCCCCCGATAACGATGGCTACTTGGAAACTGAAGGTGGGCAGAGCTTTCTCAGCAATTTTGTTGTTGGTGGCGTAGAAGAGGGCACAGCATTATATAATTCATACAATGAGGATCCGGGCAATTTTGATGTACCTAGACAGGTCAGGGTTGGAATTCGGGTGGACTTCTGATGTTGGGGTTTTTTCGTATTTTAAATTTTGATAAGGAGAATGAATACATGAGGGTCAAATACTTATTAATCCTGTCAGTGTTAATAGGAGTATCGGCTTTTGCTAAAGAGCCAGTTAATCGTAACTCTAGCGCACTGTCAGAAGAGCGATTTAAATCAATGTACTCCGCCTCAGGAATTCAAGAACATGTTATCTGGGATGGAAATAATATAAGTACGGTTCACGGAAACCACGGAAACTTTTCAGACTATGATGTCACGGGGAACTCTGGGACAGAATGGCCAAAAGGAAGCAATAAAACAGTAATATTTCAGGGTGGCGTTTGGCTGCTCAGTGGAAAAACCCGCATGGCGGGAACAGATGTTTGGGTTGATGAGTTGCGCTCTGCCGCAGGGGAATACACCTCAGAGTTTGTACCGGGAACCCTTGACGAAACGATCAACGATGGACATCTTTACGAAATTAATCGCGCTGAAATTCAGGCGTTTTTAGAAAATGATTATGCTGTTTATTCTAGTATGAGTGCTATGTTGCCTCTTACTGTTGTTGACGGAAGTGCCGTTTTCACTGAACTAGTGGACAAGTCCTTTCCGACAGATGATTTTTTAAATTGGCCGGTTGAAGCAGGAGCGCCATGGGTTGACGCTGATGGCGACGGTGTATATAATATTGAGAATGGTGATCATCCAGATATTCTTGGAGATCAGTTTCATTGGTACGTTATGAATGACGGCGATGCCGGTCAACACACACCGCTCTGGGGGACACCACCCATGAACGTAGAAATTCAAACTTCTCTTTTTGGTTTCAATCAATCAGGACCGTTGGGTGATATCGCATTTGTTCGATGGGTTATCATAAACAAGGGAGCTGATGACTTAGATAGTGCTTTCGTTTCAATTTGGCACGACGATGATGTGGGTGATGCTAACGATGACCTTGTTGGATGTGATACTTTGCTAAGCGTGGGCTATACATACAATTCGGGGCCAGATGTTACGTATGGTACCGAAGCACCATGTACTGCATCAGATTTTTTTCAGGGACCATTAGTTGATTCGCCGGGCGATACTGCTCAAATATTAACATGGAGCTTGGATCGGGGATATTATTTACGTGATTTACCAAACAAAGAAAGATTAAGCTTAACATCTTTTGTACCATATATAAACGGCGACCCAGCGCTTGCCGATCCAGAGACAGCTGAAGAAGCCTATCGTTATATGAATGGTCGTATAGGGGTTTCCGGGGAGGTTTTTGTCAATCCTCAGTCCGGTCAAGCGACAAATTTTGTATACCCTGGTGACCCTGTTGCAGGTACGGGTTGGACAGACGACATTGAGCCAAAGGATCGACGTTACCTTATGTCTTCCGGTCCATTTTATCTTGGGTCTGGTGACACCATAGAGGTTGTTGGTTCTATAATTGTGGCAGCAGGTTCAAATTGGGCGAAATCAATTACAAAAATGAAATATTTCGATAATTTTGCCCAGGGGGCATTTGATGCGTTGTTTAATGTTTGCTCTCCCCCAGCGCCAAAGGTTGAGCTTTCTTTACTAGATGAAGAAGTTGTATTGTCATTCGAAGATGATTTCGAAAAAGTAGAAGACTATGCTTGCACCGGATACAGCTTTGAAGGTTATAATGTTTATCAAGGTGAGTCAGTTACAGGGCCATGGCACCGTATTGCCACTTATGATATAGTGAACGATATAAAGCTTATTCTGGATTTAACGCTAGATGAAGCAACTGGAGAATTATTAGAGTTTCCTGCTCAATTTGGTACAGATTCTGACATTCCCCATTACATTGATATTACATATGACTATGTTAATGAGAGACCTTTGATTAACTATCGGGAATACTATTATTCTGTTACATCCTACGCCTTTGATGAAGCTGCAGCTCAACGCGTAATCGAAAGTCCCATACAGGTAATTCGTGCGGTTCCAGGAGTGACGGGCGTTGGATCTGATTTGGCTTCGCTTCATGCTAATGTTCTTCCTGCAGTCCATACCACGGGTTCAGCAGCAGCATCTGTAATGCCAATTGTTATTGATCCATATCAATTGAACAATTTGGACTATACGCTTTCAGTTGAATCGATTGGTGACACAGCATCAAAATGGATATTATCGCAAGGTGGTGTTTCTTTGATGGACAGTACCGAATTCCCTGTAACGCGTGAACATTTTGAAATTCTGAAAGCAGCCAACAGCGGTGTTGATTATCCCGGTGTGTATATTTCCAACACAATTACAGACGGTTTTATTCTAAGTTTTGAACAGGGCGGCTGGGATATTCCAGGTGTTGATACATCCTATGTTTCAGACGATCCTGTTGATTCAACTGAATTTGTTTTTCAGGGTCAAGGAGGAACTTGGGCAAAATTTGTAGATGATTTACACACAGCCGTTCCAGCAATTGTTCCCGGTGTAGACGGCTTCCCAGGATTAGGTGAATTACAAAATGATATAGAAATCCGATTCGTTGAAAATGGTTCGATTGCAACATGGATTTGTCCCAATACGCTGAGGAACTATTTAGTTCCCTCTGATACGATCGTTGTCCCGTTTGAACTTTGGGATGTAGAAAATGATCGCAGATTAAATATTGCCGTTTATCAGGTTGCTGGATCAGTTGAACCTGCTTCATTTATTACGTTGGTAGATAGCGCGGGCACTACATATGAATTCAGTCTAAACTTCCAAGTTATTCCTATCTACAGTGAATATGATGGCGTTTTACGTGATTTTGCTAATGATGCTTCAACCTTTGGTTGGGTACTAAATTTTGATCCAAGCAGTACGTTTTTTGAATATGGTACAGTATTGCATGTTAATTTTGCGAATCCGTTGATCGCTGGAGTTGATTCGTATGATTTTACAGCATCAGGGCTTGAAGCCTCTTCAGATATCAAGTCTCAATTAGACGCAATAAATGTCTTTCCAAATCCGTATTTCGGACAAAATCCTGAAGAAACTACTCCAAACAACCGGACAGTCTCATTTACTCATTTGGGTATCGGAACATCCACCATTAGGATCTTTACAATTTCAGGTGATTTAGTTACCAAAATTGAGCATGTTGTTACTAGTGAGAATGATGCAAATAATAGAGCTAATTGGGATTTGCGAAATCTTAACGGAGTTCCAGTTGCTAGCGGTATGTATATTGCCCATATTACTGTCGAAGGCGCAGACGGTGGCAAAATTGGTGAACGAATACTAAAACTTGCTGTTTTCCAACCCGAAGAACGGCTAGACCTGTTTTAATTCAAGGAGAATGAATAATTATGAAAATACGTAATAAAAAAATTATCACATGTCTATTAATCATGACATTCTCACTAGGGCTTATTTATGGTGGGAGTAAATCTCGTCGAGGGACTGCGGGCGCTCAAGAACTATTGATTCCTTCAGGAGCCCGTGGCACTGCAATGTCTGGTGCTTTTGTTTCAGGTATTTCTGGTATTGAAGCCATTGATTGGAATCCAGCAGGTCTCGGCAGTATCAAGGGAAACGGTGAAGCCGTTTTATCCATGAACCAATGGCTGGCTGACATTACAATAAATCATGGCGCAATAGGGTTTAAAATGGGTAGAAACATTTTTGGACTTTCTTTACGGGCTATGGATTTTGGAGATATTCCAATTACTACAGCTGAGCTTACCGATGGAACAGGTGAATATTATTCGCCATCATATTTTACATTGGGGACTAATTTTGCCAGAAAGATGACAGACCGTATCTATTTTGGTGTTGGTATTAAATTAGTTAATGAATCCTTGATGAACGTGAGTGCTAGCGGTTTTGCATTTGATGCAGGAGTTCAGTACCGATCCGTAGAAGATGGTTTTAGTTTAGGAGCATCACTCCGCAACCTTGGAATGAATATGCTTTTCAACGGAACAGACTTCGAAGAATTTCATCAGCCTGACGGAACTATACCTGGCGCCCCATCAGAACCTCGCCGGATTGTGATTCAAGGATTTGAGCTACCTACAACATTTGAATTGGGAGCATCTTACGGACCGTTAAACATTGGACCTTTAGAAGGAACGTTTTCCGCCTCGTTTCTAAATAACAACTTTTCATTTGATGAAATACGTGTTGGTTCAGAATTCAGTTTTTTAAATATGGTGTATTTTAGGGGTGGATTTGCCATTGGATTGGATCCTGAACCCTATGGTCCAGATGGAATAAAAAATACAGACGATGACGATGATAATTCATACGATTATAATTCAGAAGAATTTATCTGGGGTCCATCTTTTGGGTTTGGATTAGATTTGGCAAAACTCATCAATGCCGGAATAACGGTTGATTATTCATATCGAACAGCAGAATATTTTGATGGCGTAAACTGGATTTCAATAAAAATCTTATTTTAATAAAATTGATTGACAATGAAGTACGATGATAATCGTATTGTCTTTCTTGCAAGAAAGAGGAAATAAAGGAGAAAACATGAGCAGAAAAATGCTAACAATCGTAGGTATTGTGCTCGCGCTTACTTGGTCATTAACAGCAGCCGATAAAAGTAGTAATTATGTCGGAAATGGTAATAGCCATGTTGAACGTGCAAATGCCGAACAAATAGTAACGGGAGAATCTGATGCCCTGATAAGCGGTTCAACCGTTTATCGCCCATCGCATAATACATCCTACAGTAGAAACACTGCTGATACTATGTTCTATGACATGCCTTATGGCGGTCAGTTTATTCAGAGCCCTGGAGACGCAATGATAACCGCTTTTCAAATGCCAGCCGATGGTATTTTGAAAGGTGTTAATGTTCCTGTGTATGAATGGGGAACCGGTGATCAACAATTAACTATTTCATTGCATGAGTTGACCTTTCCAAATGGAGCAGACGGAACTCCCTTACCATCAACTGCCGTAAATGGCGCTGGTTGGATTGGCGGTTATGATCTCGATGCTAATGGTTATGTGACCATCTCTGGTACAACCTATACACCCGGAGGAACAGCAGGCGCTTGTACTGATCCCCCTACAAATGTGGCAGCTAACGCAGCAGATCCATTAGGAGCTGTTGATGGTGCTGGTCCTCCAGGACCGCCACCACAAGGTTTATTATGGCCCGATGGCTTTACTGCAGCAACATTAACACCAGCAACACACCCTGATATTTCTATTGACGGTGGTGGTGACAATTGGGTTGCTACTGGCGACTTTGGTACGGAACCTGTTGTGACAGCTGGTTCTTGGGTAGGTGTTTTTGTTTCTTCAACTGGAGCTGGTGGCGGCGATGATGATGCTACTGGTTTTTTATATGCTGATGGAACTGGCCAATTTGATCCTTGGGTTTCCATGAAATTCTATACAGAATGTTCTGGAACATCAGGAAATGGTGGCTGGCATATTCGTAGTTGGGTATTTGGATTTGAAGTAGCTGTAGAATTGACGGGCGACCGCGCACCGGTAATTAACAGTTACACACAACTGTATACAACATTATCCAACGATGCTCGCGAAGTAACTGCAAATATTACGGATGATAACCCGTCCGGTGGTGATGCAGGTGTTGCATCGGCTGTTTTAAGCTATTCCGTTGATGGCGGTAACGATGTAGATATTACTATGACTGCTGCTGGGGATGATTACACAGCAACAATTCCAGGTCAAGCAGCTGGAACAGCAGTAGTATATAGCATAGTAGCCACTGACGTTTTAGGTAATGTTTCTAACCCATCAGGCGGAAGCTATACAATATTTGCACCAATTGAAAACCGCCTGTTTTTCTGGAACACCGGCGATATGTCACTTGGAACCGGTGCTCTTTACTATCTATATGGTACTGATATAGCATTTGATGCTTGGGATGGTGTTAATTATGGCGCAGGGTCAGACGCCTTATTTGATCTCTATGTAGGTATCGTAGAAATGACAGGGTCAGGACCATCAGTTATTAACAATGAATTTGCACGTACATTTGTCGAAGCTGGTGGTAACTATGTATTAGCTGGCGATGAATGGCTAGGTGCACAATCTGGTTGGACAGACACTGATTATGTTGCAGGTGATTTCCAATATGACATTCTTGGTATAGATGCAGATCATAATGATATCAGTGGAACCGCTACTGGGATTAGTCGTTTAATGACCGTGGATGGTGATGCTATTAGTGGAGCTTTACATAGCTTCTTAGCAGATTCATTGTTACTGAATTACGACCCTAATTATGAAGTAGGTATTAGCAATTGGTTAGATGGTGTAACTCCAGTTGCAGGCGTAAGTGTTGCATTCAACGCTTTAGATGGCGTATTAGATGCAAATGGCGATCCTACTGGAACAACTGAATATGCAACTGGTATTTACAGTACACACACTAGTGGCGGTAAGGTTGTCTTTTTAGGGTTTGATCCGGTGTCATTAAATACGCAACCTGGATATCATTGGATTGGTATTGATCCTATTGGTTCAGGAAATGCTGCAATTGAATGGTCAATGGCTCTTGGCGTTGAAAATAATAGTCAACTTCCAAGTGAGTTTGCATTACATGGAAACTATCCTAACCCCTTCAATCCAAGCACAAAGATTTCATTTACAATGAGCACTATGAGCAATGTAAATGTTAAAGTCTTCTCTCTGCTTGGCGCAGAAATAGCCACGATTCAAAATGGTGTATTAAATGCTGGTACACATGATGTTTCTTGGAACGGTTTAGACCATAGTGGTAATGCCGTTGCATCAGGTATGTATATTTACCAAGTAGAAAATGGTAACAATACATACTCTGGTAAAATGATGCTGTTGAAATAATACAGAGTTTATGTTAATGAAAAAGGGGTCTGATTACAGACCCCTTTTTTTATATATTTCTATCCTCAAAACTATAAGTACTATAATGATTTCAAGACTAATAATACTTTCAATGATTCTTGTCGGCTGCGGAAACCACGAGGAAAAATTACCCATAGGTGTTTTTAGTGGTGACAATGTATATTTATCCGATATTTCAAATGCTAGCGTTATAAGCCTATCCACATACGAAGCCTATACCGCAACACTTATAGAAAACTTTGAACAATATGTTTTAGTTAAAGAAGCGTTAGAAGAAGGATATAAAAACAATCAAAACGTAAAACAAAAATTATACAGATGGAAAAATGATTATTACAATCAAATCTTAATAAAGCATGAAGTCTTCGATCCTGTACGAACAGACAGCTCTATATATGAAATATATAATAAAATGGGTAAACGTGTAGGACTTGACAATATTTTAATAAAACATAGAGGATCTAATAAGTCTAGAAGCGAACGAAATATATATACTGCAAAACAATTAGCAGATTCAATATGGACAGAAATTGTAAGTGATCAATTAGATTTTAGTTTAGCAGCCCTTCACTTCTCAGAAGAACCGAACTCTTCTGGTCGCAATGGATTTATGGGATTTATAGAATACGGTAAAATGCTACCAGAAATAATCGATGTAATTTGGGAGAGCAATGTTCAGATGTATCCAAAACCGATACTCTCAGATTTTGGATATCATATTGTAAGAGTTAGAAGTAGCCAAATTGTGCCTTTAAAATCATTAAGCGAAATGAGAAATACAATTATAACAGAGATTAATTCGGGGAATTCACATGAAATTCGGGCTCAGTATGATAAACTAGAGAAATCCTTAATTACTTACTACGATATAAACTATTTTAGAGAAAATATAACATTGTTGTTCGACCAAGCCTATGAGATATGGGGGACAGACAAGGATATTGTTTTGGCTGATATAATAAATCTTAATTCCAGTCTTCCAGTAGTCTCTATTGGAGGTATAGAAAAAAAAATGGAGTGGATCAATGGTATAATATTGAAAATGGATCACAAAATATTGGATACTATGATACCCTATAGATATGATTTGTATAAATCAATTAAGACTATATTGAATCAACTCTATGGTGCAAAAACTGTCCAAACAAAACCCTATTTTGACTCAAAACACTTTAATAAGATAGAAAAAAATTATTTTAAAGCAGTAATTATCGACGAATATATTAAAGATAAATTATTAGTTGATCGGGGAATCAAAAAAGAAATAATATTAAATCAGCTCTTTATTAAGTATAATGTCAAATATTATGAAGATAATATAAAAAAGACATACAATCAATTAGTAAAAGATATTCGTTAGAATATTATTCGCATTCACATCTAAACCCTGTCCTAAAAAATACTCTCCACTATCATCTTGTAATATCAGCTCCCAATGTAAATGAGATCCTCCGCGAGTACCAAGCGTGCTTGGTTTTGTACCGGAATTACCAGACATCCCCAACTCTTGACCTTGAGTCACTTTTGTCCCAGGGGAAATATTTCCATCAATATGTGAAAGATGTGCATAAATGGAGATGCAACGGTACCCGGGAATTAGGTCAAAACCGTGATCTATATAGACAGATTGTCCCACAAGAATATGTTCAAAGATATCGGAGGGTGTACGACCTACCTGAGTCGTAATACGTAATAATTCTGAACGAAACTCGTGAGAGACTTCTTTAAAATTATGATCAGCGCGAATTACAACACCATCCGCAACTGAACGAACAGAAGATCCCCAATTTGCGTAAAAATCAATCCCGCGATGAGTACCATTTCGGTATCGACGTGGTGCGTTCGGTAATAATATTGGATTATCAG
>JABMOV010000141.1 GCA_013203145.1 Fidelibacterota bacterium | reverse complement strand
GGCTTCACCAGCACTATTATTTTCTGCGAAAATGCAGTTATAAAATCTGCTGCTTGAGTTTTGGGCAAAAATTGCTCCCCCGGATATTGAAGCATTACAATTCACAAATTTCATATTGAAAAAGCGCGGTGATGCATTTTGAAGATGAACAGCTCCACCATTACCAAAATTACCATTTTGGACTGTGAATCCTATTATACGAGCAGATGATGGTTCAGAGCTGTAGAAATCAAAGGCATAGATATTATCCTCAAGATCCAAAATTGTTAAATCAGGACCGTCAGAAGAACGTAGAACAATGTCCTTTCCAAAGAAATTCAAATCATTATTGCCAGTACTTGTATATGTTCCAGCTAATACTTCAACTGTATCTAAATCATCTGCATTATCAATGGCATGTTGAATGGTTAAAAATGCTGTTTGTGTTGATTTACCGTCGTTACTATCACTCCCACCATCTTCATCAGTAGCAACATAATAAACCCATTCTAATGGTTCGTAGCGGTCATTTTCGATTGGCCCTAAATCTGGGGATGAGGCCGTCGGATTTGGTCTGTCATTTCCATAGAAATCATATACAGGTACTTGAGTCATTCCAGACCATATATCAGAATACTGCAAAACACCCAGTCCAATTGCTGGTGAGTAATCAGATAGTGATAAATTCCCAGCATCATCCGTTTCAAGCAATGGATCTGCTTGAATACCACCATCAATGCTGATGCATTGATTTAAAAAAATAGTGCCGTCAATATCATTCATATTCGCCTGCCAATCACGATTGTCCCAGAAAATAGAGTTAATGGCATTGAACTGACCCGATCCGGACAAATTGGAAAGGGCACCACCATTTCCAAAGCTACCAGAACTATTATCTGTGAAAAGCGAATGAATAATTTGGATGCTGGAACTATTGGAATTTGATCCGATCGCTCCACCTCCACTTGATCCATAATTGTTGATGAATATCGTATTTTTTATATCAAGATTTACAAAATTATCCATGACACTAATGGCGCCACCCATATGTGAAGATGTATTATTTTGGAACAGCGATTGATCAATGTGCAGGTTTCCGCCTTGTCGGATCTGTATGGCGCCCCCGCCTTCAACATTGTTGAAATTTGAATTATTGTCCAAAACACAATTTAGTATTTCGAGACTGCTGTTATCGATATGAATTATCCCACTAGTGCTTTGTCCATTTTTAATATTCAACCCAATTAGCTTTGAATCATATGATTCACCAGAATTCATATCTAAAAACTGATTACTTTGTAGATCAATAATGGTGGAATCTGGGCCATATTCTCCCAGAAGAACCAAGTTACGTGTGTAACCAACGGGATTGCCAAATTGATCAATATGGTTGAAGTTTATATAATAATTTTCCACTGCTGAGTAAATACCGGGCTTTATAAGAATGGTGTCATTTTGACTTGCTCCCCAGACTGCCTGGCGAATATTAGAATAGGGCGATTCAGAGGATCCTTCTTCAAACACTCCTGAAACCACATCAACATCTACAACCCAAACCGGCCCCTGATAATGCGGAACAGCAACTATGTCGTCGCTCATTATACTTTTATAACCAGACGAATCAACGGCTCCGATTCCAAAATAGTATTTCGTCATATTTGTTAGATTTGCCACCGTGTCAACAAATGTTGATAAACCTGGCAATACTATTGCAATCGAATCAAAAGTTGTTGAATCAGGTTCAATGGCCTGATAAACGATATAGTAGGCCACATCAGTGGCATCAACACTGTCCCAGGATAATCGCACTGCACGATGTAATTCTTCGGCTGATAGGTTTGTAGGTGAATCGGGATATGGCGAAACATCTAATGGGTTTTCATATGCACCAAGGTCAGGATAAATCCCACCGGCTCCATCCGGGCGTGTGGTGGTGCCAGTTATATCAACTATTGGAGCGGAATAGGTCTGAAACGATTCAACTCCGGCTCCGATCGCCGGGCTGTAATTGGACAAAGTATAATTTCCGGCTGTTGCATCAACAAATTGTGGGTTAATCGACTGATTACCAGGCTTATCGTAATACCAGCCAAAATGGTCGCTATTCTGCATAATATTGTAACCGGCCACAACATTGGCTCCGCCGTCATCAACAATGTTTTCCGATCCGGATTGCGGTGAATAATTATCCCAGATGATTGAGTTAAACATTGTCACTTGTTGAGTAGCTGGCCAGCCATCCAGAAATACACCGCCACCATAAGCATTACTACCGCCACCGACGGCTACTGTATCATTAGCTATAGTAGTATTGATAATACGAACCAGATACCCATCTGTATCGATATCAACGAATAAACCGCCACCGTTGGCTGTTTCACCATTATAGTTAGGATAACCGGCAGTGACTTTATTATTGACAATCAGGCAATTAACAAGATCAATGCGGGATTGTATTGCCAAAGCGCCCCCCTTAGCACCATAGCGGGCTTCAACTTGGTTGCCATTAAAAATACAGCGGTTGAATTCGACCACCGGACCACTGCTGTTGTCAAAACCAGCCACCCAAACAGCACCACCATAAGCATCATTATCACTCGTATTACGGGCGGTATTGCCAACAAATCTGCAGCCCGTAAAGCTGGGGGCACCACCATTCCAGTCAACGGCAATCGCCCCACCCTGTCGGGCTTCGTTGTTGTAGAAAACACAATTGGAAAACTGCGGAGAACCTCCGCTGATTAATACCGAACCACCCATGCCATCACCGCTGCTAGATGCTCCATTTCTGAAAGTAAAACCGGATATTTTAGTATCAGCGGTAACATTAGTGGAAAACGTAAAATGGCGGTTAGAACCATCAGAATCTACGAAAGTGGAATCGGAATCTTTTTCTGATTCGATGATCAGATTTTTGGTTCCTAGATCGAGATTATAGTTTCCAAAGCCACTGTAAATTCCTGGCTTTAGGTAGACTGTATCGGTTTCGCTATTAGCTGCATCGATTGCGGATTGGATTTTAATAAATGGATTTTCCGGACTACCTTCAAAGGGTCCACTACCGTTGAGACTGTCGGCATCCACATACCATTTAGGTCCAGTCCAATTTGGTATAGCTTGCGCCTGTGAAATACTACTGTACTCATCAGTGTTGGATTTTGCCTGAACACCAACATAATAGGAATATCCATTTGTCAAACCGGTAATGGTGTAGTCGGTATCCGTATTCGATAAACTTGCCACCGGGACCATCGCACCGGACGATGTGCCACTGTAGATAATATATTCAGTAACAGTACCACTCTGGGGAGCAACCCAAGATAATGCAATCTGTTTATGGCCGGCTGTAGTCGTGAAATTACCAACTGGTTCAATTGATGAATAGACAACCCTTAATGCCAGCACTTTATCCTCCGGTGACTCCCAGCTCATACCGCCAAATGGATAACTCATACCATCATTTGCACCCCGTCGAGCCCGGGTTCCATCAACCTGTCTGACATGAACTCCACCAAGCCCTCCAACCGACCAATCTAAATCTTGAGTGGCTTCTAATATCAGGTTTGAAGAGCTATTCCAATGAAATGGATCGATATTAAATCTCTTCCATTCATCAGCTGTAAAATCAGATTGATTAAAGGTTTCGGGACCAAATACTACCGAGTCTTGATTATACGATTCAAAACCGAACAATTCAGTAACATTGGCCGCTTTGGCTCCCAGAGCCAACCGGAAATCCTTAATCTCCGCAGATACGCTGGATGGTTTCAGCTCAAGAGCTGAGAACCAAGCTCCCTGTGGAATCCCAACATTAGCGAAATCTTCTGCCAAATAAAGTGATTGATGCTTCACTTCACTCCAATCCGTGTTAAAAGGATATCCTTGTTCATTATTCGGAGCGTATGAAGTATTGGTGTGCAATAACTCTACTAATTGTTCATGGTAGCTATTCGGGGTAGCCATAATTTCCTGGGATTCGTTACTCGCCCGATCGGTACTGTCTACTGCCGTAACTACATAATAATAAACCTGGTCGTTTGTCAGACCGCTATTGACGTAAGAAGTGTCCGGTGGTGATGCTGTCGCCTCCAGACTGTCAATTAAATTGTTACTGTTGTCAATATCTACTAACGGATCGTTAGAGCGATAAATTCGGTATTTATGCAGCTTGGCAGGATCGTTAGCGTTCCAGCGTAGAGTCACTTTAGCGCTATCGGCCAGAGCAGTTAATTCGGAGGGAGCATTGGGTGCAACTTTGGTGGTATTAATGGCTAAATAACCATCTTCAGGAGCTTGATCACCGGTGTCAGTAGAATAATATAACCGAATCTGGGATGGATTATCAAGATCATCAAGGCTAATTTTGAATTCATGGAAACGATTGTTATTGGCATTAATTATATTAAAATCAGCGCTCCATTCGGTATTCCAGGAGCCACTGTATGAGTGAAATTCATTGGAACTAAAAGGTGATATTCTCAGTTTATATTCTGCACCAATTCCATTAGTTATCTGTCCGGTACCGGTGTTGAAATCAACATCCAGGAACACTAATACAGCGTCGTATTCCAGAGGATTGGTAGTAACTACCGTACCATATAGATAATAATCGTCGACAAAAATCTTTATTGAATCGATGTCGGCATTACCGCTTCCCCCAATTTCATCCGAGTATAACACACTGATATCTGACCAGTCTGTGATGTTTCCATCGACATTTATAGTGTACCAATCTGGAACAACCGCAATGCTCTCGGTATAATCACTGTAGCTGTCTTCGGAATACTTGGCCCGAATTCGGTAATAATAAGTGGTCTCGTTTACCAGTTCCGTATCGAGATAATAAGAATTCAGGGGTGTGCCGGAAGTAATGCTGGCAATTTCGGTGGTCGGATCGGTAGCTGTACCACGATAGATGAAATATCCCGCCAGACCCGAGGCGTCTTTTGCTTCCCAGTTTAAATTAACTTTAGTGTCGCCATTGGCGGCAGTGAATTCCCGAACGGCATCATTGGGATCGAGTTGATAGGCCAGATATCCGGTGTCAGGAGCGTTGTCTGTAGAACTAGACCGTAAGCTGAATCGCAGTGAGTCGGGGCTGTCCAGATGATCCAGATGAATACTGAATTCATGAAATTGATTATTGTTGGCGTTGACAACATTGAAATCGGCTTCGTTATCTGACTCCCAGCTATTAAACTGATTACGAAATAGAAATTCATTTGAACCCCAGGGAGATATTGTCAATTT
The DNA here is from genome assembly GCA_013203145.1 of Fidelibacterota bacterium. GTDB lineage: Bacteria > Fidelibacterota > Marinisomatia > Marinisomatales > JABMOV01 > JABMOV01. Next base: position 676 of record JABMOV010000141.1, on the reverse strand, counting down.
ATAATCGGCGCCAATACCGTTAACTGATTCGCCGGTGGCGGTATTGAAATCGGTATCAAAGAATACATCCACCAGATTGCCATCCAGGTTGGAGGCAGTAACCAGCGCTCCATAGAGATAAAATCCATCGGCGTTAAGTTTCAGTGAATCAATATCAGCATAACCAACATCACCAACTGGATCATTGTGAATTTGTCTGACACTACTCCAATCATCAATGCTACCGTCTACGGTCATTGCATATTGGTCTGGTGTTACAGCATATGATTCGGAATAACTGCTTACGCTGCCATCAGTGAACTCTGCTCGCAGGCGGTAATAATAGGTGATGCCACTTTCTAAACCATCGTCCAGGAAATACGAATTAATTGGATTGCCTGCAATAAGACTGTCCAATAAGGTAGTGGGATTGGTTGATGTACCACGATAGATATAATATCCATAGAGTGTACCGGCGCTCAAGGCATCCCAATTCAGGGTAATTCTGGTATTGCTGTTGGCGGTGGTTATATTTTCAGGACCAGAATAACTAGGCGTTGCGCTTTCTTCGTTGGTCATTGCACTGTATTCACCAGCACTGTTTTTTGCTTTTACTCCATAATAGTAGGGCGTACCATTGCTTAGTCCAGTATCTGTATAGGATGTGGTGGAACTATTAACAGAATCAACTGGCGAT
>JABMOV010000140.1 GCA_013203145.1 Fidelibacterota bacterium | reverse complement strand
CTCGTATGGAATAGATTCATCGACTCACCATCAAGATCACTAGTATCTGTGACTGCATTGTTAAATGAACCGTTTATCGTACCAATATCCCAATTAATGGAGGCATTTGTTTTATACCGACCAAATTCATTCCATGTTTGACTGTAAACATCCAATCCGGAAAAAGCACTGGTGTCTGGGCTTACTTCAATAGTATCACCAAAAGCTGGGTAAATCACCGAGGCTGTATTGGTCATATACATTGACTGGTCATGATAGTGGGCACCGGCATCCGAATAAGTATAGTCTGGATCAATATTGGATTCTGATTCATCAACTCCTATGTCAATTGCCATTGAAGACGCTAATATTTCATAATTTCCATCTGACCAATTCACGAAATGAGTTGTATCGTCAATAAATGAATTTGAAGTGTTCACAATACCAACACCGCCCACAGTACTTTCAAATATGGAATAATTGACATTAACTGTACCATCTGTTTCTAAAGAGTTGAAACTGCTGTCATTTCCGGAAATTGTGAAATGCTCAAGGGTTGCATTTCCAAGTACGGATAGCGGCACTGAACCATCAGCCACGTTTGAAATGGTTAAATACTTGTAGGTTGGGTCAACTCTGGAACCCGAACCACCTTGTAGTATGATTCCATTAAAGAATTCTCCTGGATACAAGGTAGTAAATTCAATTGGATCAACCACATTTCCGCTGGCATCCAAAATTCCTTCTATTGTAAGTATGACGCCATTTCCCAGATATAATGTTGCACCTGGATCAATTATTAATGAATCGCCAACGTTAATCGTCAAATTTGTATTTACAACCACTGTAGTATCCGAATTGACTTCGACATTAGTTCCGGCAGTATTCCCACCAACAAAATTCCTAAATATTGGTAGCGCACCCATATCTCGTGCAGAACTGTCTGGATCAACTGTATCATTTGGATCACCAGTATCTACACATGGACTTAGAAGTGCAAGACGATAGGTATCATTATTAGCTGAATCACCTACAAACATTGGATCAGTATTAATGTTTCCAATGCCAGAAGCTCCACTTTCAATATCAGAATACGTAACATCAAAATCACCGTTTAATGATGTCGAGTTCCCCCAAATAATGGAATTTCGGATAATAGGTGTCTGGGAAGATGTGTTGTACACAGCGATGCCAGTATTATCGGCAAATGTATTATTTACCATTGCGGGTTGTGATCCTGCATCAATATGAAATACAGAGCTCCCATTATTATTCACGAACAGATTAAAGTGGATTTCGGGTGAAGAATAATATGCACTGATTGCAGCTCCATATTCACTACAATTATTCGTATCAAAGATGTTATTACGAATAAATGGTGAGCTGCTTTCAATACGGATTGCACCGCCTCTATCTGCAAAACCATTGGAAAAAGTTAGTCCTTCAATGACTGTTGCTGATGTATGACCGGCAGGAATATCCAGAATGCGATTCAGGTTGTTCCCGTCCAGGACAGTTTCCGGCCCCATTCCACGAATAACAACATCCACACCCCGCAAAGTAGATGATCCAAAATATATACCAGGATTAATGGCGACCGTATCCGTTGAGTTAGCAAAGTTTATTCCGGCTTGAACAGTGGCAAATGGGTCTAATTCACTACCGTCTCCATCAATGTCGCTACCGGACTCATCTACATACCATACAGGCCCATCATTATTTGAGAAATATGGATAGGCGCCCATATCAGCGCGTGTACCATCATCATCTGTCATCGATGGATCGCCACCATTTACACAAAATGAACTGGCAAATAGATGATAATCACTCGCTGCCAAGAATTGTGGCTCACTGGAAATATTTCCTATACCTGAACTATCTGTAAGACTATAAGAAATGGATACGGTACCGCCATTAAACAACTCATAGTGCGATCCCGTATTCCAGAATATTGAATTCGTTACACTTACCGATGCTGAAGCATCAGAATAAATGGCATTCGCACCATTATCAGCAAACGTGACATGATTAAATAATGGTGAAGCGTCCCAAATTTGTGCAAGGAAGCCGCCAGTACTCCCACTAAACTCTATGAATTCAAAGGTTGGTGTGCTTTCTCCGGCAATCTGAAGTGTAATTCCATCATTCCGCATTTTCAGATTTGAGAAGAGCGGCGATTCGCCTCGTTTGATAAACACTTCTCCAATTATTTCAGTTTCAAATGGTTCGCCATTCCCATAAATCGAAATGTCCTTACCCCAAACATCAAAACTCTGGCTGTATAAACCATTTTGAATAGATACTTCATCATCCCAAATAGCATAATCAACGGCACGTTGGATTGTACCAAAAGGTAATCCTAGGGAACCATCATTTGCGTCGTTACCGTTTTCGGCAACAACCCAAGTTTCTACACTATATAATGAAGTATCCGGCATTGCTAAATCTGATTCATGCGCACCAATATCAGGTGCTGTTGTATCTGAAAGTGAACGCTGAATAAAATCATAATCCATTGGAGAAAAATTTGATGTATCCGCAGCGCCAATCATTGGTGACCAATCCTCAAGGTTAAAATCGTTCAGATTCGCATCGACAAACCCTGGACGATGATTCAGATTTCCAGTGCCTTCATAACCACCCATAATATCAGAATAAGTGATGTCCAACTGGGCATTACCATTGATATTTAGTATGCCGTTTCCAATAATATTATTATTCCAGAATATTGTGTTTTTAATTGTGTGTGATCCGCCATCAAAAACAAAGCCGTTGTCGTCATTTGATTGATTATTTGTTATAGTACAATGCTTAAATACAACATTTCCACCAACGATTTTTGCTACGCCGGCTTCACCAGCACTATTATTTTCTGCGAAAATGCAGTTATAAAATCTGCTGCTTGAGTTTTGGGCAAAAATTGCTCCCCCGGATATTGAAGCATTACAATTCACAAATTTCATATTGAAAAAGCGCGGTGATGCATTTTG